>JAYFQH010000099.1:0-20888 GCA_034927265.1 Paludibacter sp. | reverse complement strand
TTTTGAATATGGTGCTGCTAATTCAGTCAATAATTATAAATTTTATATCAATCCGGCCTATAATGTTCCTTCGGGATTTTTTACTCCTGGAAATGCGTGGGATGTGGTTATGCCTTACTGGTATCCTCATAAAACACAAATAACTCCTGCTAACGAAGAGTATATTATGGATGTGCTGTACGCTGATATGCACCTTTGTTTCGCAAATTATCTGTCAGCTGTAATTCCTATTATCCAGACGGCTGCTGAATCAACCCCCGGGAATTATATGCTTGAGCATGACGGAGATCATGGATATGACTTATCGATACAATATAATAAATTCATTTCCAATTCATTGGTCACTTCTAAAAAAATAGCTTATTATTCTGCTAACGGACATGCCGGAGTATATGATAATTTACTTCATAAGGATGGTGTTTGGGATACAACGCAGGCGAACATATATTATCGGGAAGCCGGAAATCTGAATGTTTACCACTTCTCATTGCAGTAACAAAAGATAAATTATTCATCGTCATTTTTTCAAAACAGGAATTAGCATTCTTAGTTAATTCCTGTTTTGATATGATAAGGTTTTTAATCAACACTCAATGTGGCATATTTTCTTTTGCTTCTTCTTATTTGCCAATAATAAACCAGAGTTGCAGTAACAAAATACACAGCAGTCTGAATCCAAAGACTTATATACTCAAAGGAGATTGCCCTGAGTTCACTTCCCATTGTATTAATTTTAATATATCCCTGAATGCCGTGTGTGGCAGGAAATATCCAGCTGAAATTCCTCCAGAATCCATTCATGTTCGATTGCGGCCATGATATTCCGCTGAGAAACAGCAGAATAAGAGAGAAGAAAAGAAAGATTATCATACCGGTTTCTCTGTTTGGAAGAAAAACAGATACTGTCATCGAGAAAAATATTGTGGACAAAAGAAAAGGGATCATGAACCAAACAATGTCTATCGGGTTTCCGATATGTGGTAGATTGAAGATATGGGGAATGATGCCTAAGATGTAAAATGAAAAAGCAATATACATGAGTAAATAACAAATACTTTTTCCGATAATGACCCTCAATGTGCCTCCTCTGTGTACATCAGAACTTATAAATTCATGAAATCTGTTCTCTTCACGGGAAGTCCCTGCAATCATCCCTATACCGAAAAACAATGTTTGATGGATAATGAGTATCAGTATTGCCGGCATCAGAAAGCTGGCGAAACCCATACCTCCGTTGAATAATCCAACACCTTCGTAAGAGACAGGTTCTGAGGTAACTTCCGCTGCTTCTCCGGTAATTCCCTGTGCATTAAGTCTTTCAATCTGTATTTTTTTTCCCATATCTAATACACAATAATTTGAGGCCTGCATCAATGCTCTGTAATACAGGAAACTACTCATATCGCAATAAATGGACACAGTAGCTTGTTGTCCCAAACTCAGCTTTTTACTAAAATCGGCTGGTATATAAATTACACCATGCACCTTGCGGGAATTAAAAACCTTTTCGGCTTCCTCGAGTGTTGCACAGGTACTCAGTATTTTTACATCCGGACTGGCATCAATGTGTCTTAATAATTCCGATGAAAGTTTACTCCTTGAACCGTCAACCACAGCTATCGGAACGTCGGTCAGAGTTTCGTTGCTGTATAAACCACAATATAACAGGGGATATACAAGTGAAGCCAGAATAAAAATGATAACAACACCACGATCATTAAAAACTACCCCGAATTCATTTACAACAATACGGTATATATCTTTAATGATTGAAATCCATTTGTTTGAAACATATTTACTGTTCTTCGAATCATTCATACTTATATTTTTATTTTGCGGGTTGTAAGGCATCATTGATGGTTATTTCCATCCATTTGTGTTATTTTGTTGGAAAATTCTGATTAATTGCAGCATTCTTTAAACGATGATATACAAAGAACGGCAATATGTTGAATGAAATTAATGCTAAGTAGCTAATCAGTGAATATCTAATCTCAATACCATGGAGAGCCTGATTTACATATATGTTGAAATAATGGCGGATAGGAAATAAATCGCTGAAAATTTGTGCAACGTAAGGCATTTGTTCGATTGGAAATGTAAATCCTGCGAAAGTAAATCCAAGCAAACCGTAAAATGCTGCCATGGTAACACCATCACGTAAAACTGGAGTTAAACCAATAAACAATACACCAATAGCCTGATATGCCAAAACATACAGTAACGTTGCTGCAAACATCCATCCTATATGCGAATTGAGTGGATAGTGCATATATCTGTAGAGCAAAATATTTCCTGTAATGCCAACGATGGTGAACAGAACAGAGTAGGGGAGCAGCTTACCGGTTAAGGCCGCAAATATCGAATTATTGCCACTTTCAATCCATTTACGGCTGCTTCGTTCTTTAAATTCTATGCCAATAGCGAAAATAGTCATCAATAAAATCATCAGTTGCAATACTCCCGGCAAAAGCACATTCAATAAATAGGTCCCATAGTTGGCCCATGGATTTCCAATTAAATGTGTTTCTATCGAAATGGGTTGGATGATCCCCATGATGAGACTTTCGTCAACACCTTTTGCTCTCAGGATTTGCTGTTGCATAGCTCCTGACGTCAGTGCCGACATGTAGGTGATGTCTTTTAACAACAAAGAACCTGCAATTAAATAACTGTCGTTGATGTAAAATGTAATTGCCGGCCGCCGACCGGAGATTGCTTCTGATGCAAAACCTTTTTTTATCTCCACAAAACCATAGATAGTTCCTTTCTGCATTTCCGACCGGGCTTCGTAATGATTCTGAAGTTTCAACCTTACTTCGGCTTGCTGTGTAGCATCCAGATTCCGTATAAATTGTCGTGATATAGAAGAATTATCCAAATCAACCACAGCAATCGGCATTTCGTTAGGTTGACCTTCATCAAAGAAAGTCAGAAAGAAAACAAAACAAAATGCCATTACCAAAACAACTGATATGAAATAAACCGGCCTGCTTACCATTCTTTTCAGTTCTCGTTTATAAGAATTGTAAATACCGGCTATAATAATATTTGACATGTTCGACTAATTTTTTACAGATATTCTTCTCGTTATTTGATTGTTTCTTCAAATATGGCTGTCATTCCCGGACGTAAGTCGGCAATGTTGACTGTAGGACGTGCACGAACTTCAAATGTTTTTACATCAAATTGGCCACTTGTTTTTGTCGCTTTCCATGTTGCGTAAGAAGCCAGTGCCTTAATGTACGTTACTTTTACTGTGGCAACCTGGTTATTTAATGCAGGAATCTTCACTCTGAAGGTTTTTCCCATTTTCAAATCACCTAATAAATCTTCTCTGACATTGAATGAAAACCAAATATCATTCAGGTCTACTATGCTCATGATGGGTGCACCTGTTCCGACAAGTTCTCCACGTTTTGGAAATATTTCAGTTACTTCACCGTCAATAGGAGCAGTCAGTGTTGTTTCCGACATGTACGATTCCACTTCCTTAACTGCCCCCTTAGCCCTGTTAACCAAAGCAAGAGAAGCATTAATATCTTCAGTTTCTGCTCCGTTTTTAGCCATATCATATTGTGATTTTGCCGCATTGGCTGTAGCAAGTGCCGCTTTGTATTGTGCTTCTACTTCATCACGTTTTTGTGCAGGTACTACTCCTTTGTCATATAAACGCTGTATTCTTTCGTATGATTTCTTGGTGATATCTACACCTACCAATGCCTTTTGCCACATTTCGTATGCGCCAAGTATCAATTCTTTACGTGCACCTTTAACAGCTTTGTTGTTTTGCGCCTGTGCTGCATTCTCTGCTGCACTTGCCTGTTCCAGTTTAGCATATAGCTCAGGACTGTCAATAATTACAAGCGTATCGCCTGCCATTACCTTTCCACCCTCTTCGGTCATAAATGCTTTTACTCGTCCGGGTACTTTACCTGAGATGCGAACCTCGCTTGCAACAGCTTCTCCCTGAATAATAATCGGTTCGGGTTTATTTACAAATAATCCGATGATAAATATAACTGCCACCACTACAATTAAAGATAACAGTCCTGTCCTTAAATCTTTATTTTTCTTTTTCATTGTTTTCAGTATTTTTAATTTGATATTTTTGTTATAATATGCTATTTTATTTTAATGTTCCTAATGATTTTTGCAGATATAAGTTACATAGTTTTACATCAATTGAGGCGTCAATGGCTTCCGATTTTGCCGATAACCAGGCTGTTTGTGCTCCAAGCAAATCTGTAGAACTTATTACACCCGCTTCAAACCCTTCTGTTGCATAACGCAGATTTTCTTCCGCCTGTAAAACGTTATCCTGCGTTGCAACTTGCTTTTTCATACTCTCAGTAACTTTGTACGAACTCTGTGTTATCTGAAGCTGAATCTTTTCCCTTGCTTCTTCCAACTCTAATGTCGCAATCCGGCGTTGCATTTTTGCAGCTTTCAGCGTGTGGAATTTTTCACCGAAATGGAACAAAGGAATGTTACCCACTACACCAAAAGTATACATCCCGCCAAATTCATTTTTATAACCGTTATACACATTTGGATTGGATATGAGGTAATTACCTGATAATGCAATATTGGGCATAAATCGTGAAAGCATTACTTTTTCGTTTGATTTGGCGATATTCTCTAGTTGAGTCAATGCTTTTAGTTCGGGACGATTATTGTATGCCTGTTCATAAGAAATAAGTTCTTCGGTTTTTGTCGCTTTATTAAGATCTTCATCAACTAAAGTGTAACATTCATTCAATGGAATTCCGCATAGTTGATTCAAAGCCATTCTTGAAAGATTAAGCCCGTTTTCAGCTTTCGATAACGAAACTTCAGCTTCATTCAACCTGACTTTTATTTTTAAAGCTTCTGCCTTTGTGGTAACTCCTTCTTCTATCATGATAGAAATATCTGAATTTGCTTTTGCAATCAGGTTACGATATTCTTTTGCCAGTTTCACCTTATTTTCGACAGATACAACACGCCAGTAGGCTTCATCTACTTCCAGTAATAATTCAGTTGTTTTACTTTCCAATTGAGCGTTGGCAAGGTTTTCTCCATATTTTGCAATTCTGTACAGTTCCAAAATTTTACCTCCCATAAATATAGGTTGAACAAAGCCGATTGTTCCTGCAAAAATATTGTGTATGTCGTATTCTAAGGCATCTTTAGGTAGTAGTGCATATCCTTTCCATTGAATTTTTTCCGGATTGGTTTTTGGGTTAAATGGGGTGTTGTTGGCATCCAGGGGTACTGGTTGCCCGTTTATCAGGGTCCAGCCGTTTGAAATCTGATCTGCAGTAAAACCGAATGAACCGTCGGCCATTTTTGTGCCAACAGGCAACAAAGCGTCTTCTGCCAGCAATGATATGTTCTTCTGATTCCAGGTATATGCCCCGTTTGCTGAGAAATTGGGTAAGAACTGAGTAAATGCAGCTTTTTTTAACTGATTGGCGGTTTTTACATTCTCCTGTGCCATTTGTAGCGTTTTGTTATGCTCCAGTGCCATTTGTCGGCACTCTTCAAGTGGTAAAACTTTTTGTGAATAAAGTTGTATTGATGCAATGACGGATACAACTACTAATCCTGTTCTTCTCATACCTTTTTTATATATTAATGTAATTAACTAAACAATGGTTGTGTATGCAACTAAATATCAAAAAAAATTATTTTAAATTTGACATGATCTTTTTAAGAACTGAACGACAAGTATTTAATTCTTCATTTGTAATATTGCTAAGTGTTTTGACTGCAATTATTTGAACCAATTCAGTTGCTTTTTTTTGAAGAGAAGCACCAGCAGTAGTAAGGTGAATTAAGTTTATTCTTCTATCCTTATGATCTGAAACACGGGTAACAAGATTGCTCTTTTCCAGCTTGTCAATTAGTCTTGTCATACTTGGCTTATCTTTCGAAGTAAGGTGGCAAAGCGTTTGTTGAGTTACTTTGTCTTCCTGCCACAAACAAGCTAAAACTGACCATTGTTCTGTAGTGATATCGATTCCTTCAGCAGCAAATGTGCGCAGAAATGTCCGATTGATGGCGGTAGAAATCTTTCCCACCAAAATATCGAATACTTCATCGTTATGTAACTGCACCATAATAGTTCGGATAATAATAGTTGTTTAAACAACGATGCAAAATTACATCAAATGAAGTGCAATTGTCCAAATATTTATATTATTTAACAAAAAAAATGAGAAGGATTTCTGAGATACAATAAGAAACGTGATTGAAAAAAATGATCACCTTAATTTATTTGAGTTAATTAGTTGAGTAGGAGAGTGCTTAAAGTTTTGACACCTTCAGATGCTCCTGATTTAATAACCCGGAGATCTTTGCGATATACTTCTACATCATTAGGATCGATCAGATAAACGGGAACTCCAACCTGCACATAATGCAACAGTCCTGCTGCAGGATATACTTGCATAGAAGTTCCGATGATGGCTACAATTTCAGCCGACTGAATAATTTCCAGAGCTATTTCGTAGTTGGGAACCTCTTCTCCAAACCATACGATATGTGGTCTGATGGGATAACCTTCAGGGCATATATCTTTGACAGTATAATTGATTTTCTGTGGATTAACATCATATACTCTATGCGACGGACCAGTCGATCGCATTTTCATTAACTCACCATGTAAATGTAGAACCTGATTACTGCCAGCTTTTTCGTGTAGATTATCTACATTTTGAGTGATAATCTTTACATCAAAATGCTTTTCAAGTGCTGCTAATCCTATATGCCCTGCATTGGGAGCAGCATTTATTAACTGCTCCCGGCGCAGGTTATAAAAATGATGAACTAATTCGGGATTTTTTTTCCAGGCTTCGGGAGTAGCAACATCTTCAATTCTGTATTGTTCCCATAAGCCTCCTGAATCTCGGAAAGTTGAGATGCCGCTTTCAGCAGACATACCTGCTCCTGTCAATACAACAAGCTTTTTTTTCATGTACAATTCAAAAGACCGTCTCAATAGGTCTTTATTTTTTTACAATTTTAAGTTTTTCTGAACCAGCTTTAATAAAATAGATACCTTTTTCCATCATATTCGTATTCAGAGTATTTGAACCTTCCTGAAGTTGTTTGTGCATCACTTCCTGGCCCATGGCATTGTAAATATGCACTTTTTGAGCTTCTGTAAGTGTGATGGTCAGATGATCTGTTACCGGATTCGGATAGACAGTTATTCCTGAAGTACGTATTTCGTTAACATCAGTATTGAACTCAGTACTCTTGAGCATTAAATCAGCATTGATAATGGCATTTTCATTCGATAAAGTGATGTTGGTTTCTGCTTCGGCACCAGCCGTCTCTGATACAACCCTATAGGAATCAAAAGCAATGTTTTCGAATACATAATTTCCATATATATCAGTCACTGTCCAGTCAATTGGTTCATCATTTGAGTTATATAATATAACTGACAGATTATCGGCAATCTTTCCATCAGCCTGAATACTCATTCTACCTGTTCTGTTTTCAGCAATAATGGTATCTTTCAGTTGAGTTGACTCGAAAAATATGTTTCCATAGATTTTTCCGTTTCCATAAGGACGTTTATATGGTCTTAATTGAACAGTCATATCTTTTATATCCTCATTCAAGGTTACAAAATCAGCTCTTTTGAAACGTAATTTGTTGATATAGAAGGTTGGTAGATATTTCTTGTACAGATTGATATCCGGAATAACTAAAACGGTATATTCACCATAAGGTAAACCAGTGAACTCAAAAGTACCATTGCTGTTTAAAAGAACAGAATTTAGCGCTTTCCTGAAATCTTTCCTGAATAAAATAACTGATCCTGATTGAATCACTATAGTATCAGCTGTTGCCAGTCCGGCAAGAGAAAAGTTTTCAGCTTTTTCAATCACTTCATAACAGTTGACTACTCCTGCAACCGGACAAAAATAATTGTACATTTCCGGTGAAGTAGCAACAGAATCTTTTGCAATATCTATACTGCTGAAAGTCACTTTGTCGCCAATGTTTAATTCTGATGTGTAAGTTTCTTTGTTACTGATCATGCCTTTATCTACAATAGCATAAAGTCGGGGAACAGCATCGTAAGGTATAAGCTCCTGCACAAATAAACGATTAGCACAGTTTCCCTTACCGGCAATAACGATTCCTTCTTTGTCCATAATACACTCAGGTTGAGGGGCAGGCTCAATAAGTTCATAACAAGTTGCGATGCCTACATATTTGCAAAACATATTTGGATCATTGGTCCCATTTATTATATAGTAGCCTCCAAAAATCACTTTATCACCTGGAACAAGTTGTCTGGAACCTGGTATGACAGTGATTGTACTGTCAGAATGTATATTATTGGTTACTAGTGGCATAATCGAATCGACTGTAATGGTTACAGTTGAGTCTTCAACCGGTTGAGTGTAATCATACGACTGAATAAGAAATAGCTGTGGTGCTGAACTAATCGGAGAAAATTCCTGAATAAACAACTGTCCTGCGCAATTGTTCTTGCCTTCAACGACTATACCTTTTTTATTCATGACACAAACAGGTGTTTCCATGACTTCATAACAATCCACAATGTTGTAACATGGTGCTTTAATGCATTGAATTTTAGTGCCATGAAAGCGAACCTGAGTGCCAATATTTAATGTGGCATCGTTGATTATGTATAAGTCTCTTGAATATTCTTCCTGAATAATGGATGATTTTACAGTGTTGGAAACAACCTGACCTCTTAAACTCATCCTGCATTGATCATAATTAATAACCTTGATCAATCTTTCTGCGAAATAAATTTCGGTGTGGTTACTTAAAATTCCGATATTCAGTTTTGCATTGAACTGAGTTATCACCATAGCACAAAATCTTCCTTTATCCTGAATTTGTTTTTTGGAAATAAAAATCTTATTATCAACAATCGAGTCTTTTTCAAGATAATAATCGGGACAGGCATCGCCTGATACGTAACCGTATGCGACGAATATGCTGTCATTGGGGCCGGGGTTTTCAGGATAAACCTGAACAGCATCTTTATCAATAGGGAAGGTTTGTCCCGATGCGTAGGAAAAGCCCAACATGCTCACTAAAAATATAAGCATTGTTTTAAATAAACTTCTTTCCATGACTTTAATATTAGATTGTCCGAATACTAAATAAGTATATTTCTATAATCAGATGTTTGTGTATGTCAAAATGTTGCATCAGAATCTTATGGGATGATACCGTTGCTTTTTAATACTATACCAGTCGTTTCTGGTACTCAATATCAGTCGATATGGCTAAGAATTAATCAAATCTTATGAATTATCAGATAATGATTTCGGCGTAAAGATATTAATAAATTGAATAAAGTGTAACGATAAAATAAAAATATACAGATTATTTGCAGGGAAAATATATTTAAGCATTTATTCTTTTCTTACGATGAAGTAATTTATACATTACTGGCACAACAATCAAAGTCAGTAATGTAGAAAGAGTCATACCACCAATAATTACCCATCCTAATCCGTTGCGAAGCTCTGCTCCTGAACCAGAAGAAATAGCAACAGGTACCATACCGATAATAGTAGAAAGAGCTGTCATTATAATTGGTCTTGTACGCATCTTAACGGAATCAAGAAGAGCCTGATTGATCTCCGAACCTGCTAAAATTCGTTCATTAGCAAAGTCAACCAGCAATATGGCATTCTTCCCTACCAAACCTACCAGCATTACAAGGCCGAGCATTGCATATATGTTCATTGATGTGCCTGATAGTGCAAGCGCTAATATTGCACCTAAGATTGAGAATGGAATGGAGAACATTACAACGAATGGATCTACCCAGTTGTTATAGAGAAGGACCATCGCAAGGTACATGAGGACAAGAGACAAAGCTAAGGCACCACCCATTACACTCATAGAATCAGACATTGATTTCATATCACCTACAGTTTCGATTGAAATACCCATTTTGTCAGCTTTTTCTCGTACTTTAGTAATAAATTCCTGAGATGCTTGCCCCGGGGAAATTCCTGTAACATTAGCACTAATATTCACTGATGGATTTCTATTGTAACGTTCAAGTTTGTTTGGACCTGTGCCTAATCTAACATCAGCAAATTGGTCTAAACTGATCATGTTACCCTGAGAATTCATAAAAGAGAGTGAAGATACATCCTCAATGCTCTTTCTATAATCTTTGTCAGCTCTGAGGTTGATGTCATATTCATAATTATCGGCGACATATTTCATGGAATTATTACCTTGTAACGCTAATTGTAAAGTTAATCCTACATTGTCAAGTGATAATCCTAAAGCTGACATTTTATCACGATCTACTACTACTTCAACTTCGGGCATACCATTACCAGTCGAAAGTTGTTGTTGAATAGTCCCTTGAATATTCTTCATTTCTTTAAGAGCATAATTACTGAAGGAAGACACGGAGTCGGCATTATTGCCTGTAATAATATATTCAATATCACCACTATTCCCTGCACCGTGTAGTGATGCTGCATAAAGTCTTACTTTGGCATTAACAAGATATTCTGCAAGAGGTTTTTGTAAAGTAGTAATGTATTTTTCTGTATTCATCGAACGTTCAGTGGGAGGAACGAGTTTAACAGCTATCTCTGCTAAATAGGGAGTACTTTGTTCACTATTACCGCTTGTAAAACCAATTTTGGTGATCACATCCACAACTTCTGGCTTGGCCATTAACCAGTTTTCTGCTTTTGCAACAAGGAGAGATGATTCTTTAATGGAAATATCTTTAGGCATCTCTAATACTACATTAAATTCATTTTGATCGACGTTGGGCATAAATTCAAAGCCAATGAACCCAAGTGGAAATAATGAGCAAATTAAAATGGTTATAGCAAGAACAATCACTCCCACCCATCTTTTATGACCGAGTGACCATTCCAGAATAGTGGATATCCAATCTCTGAATGATACAACTTGTTTTTCGAACCACCCCACGATTTTCCCACCCCACGATTTTTGACTCATAGTTTCCAGCTTACTAAAGCGGGATGTGAGAAGTGGTACAAGCGTAAGGGCCCCCACGAGACTGAAAAATATGGCAAAAACAATGACTCCACAGAATTGCCTTAAAATATCAGAAACGAGTGAATTTGTAAGTGCGATAGGTAAGAATACAATAATCAGCACGATAGTTACAGTGATTACAGTATAACCAATTTCTTTCATGGCATCTGAAGTTGCTTCACGTGGCTTTTTCCCCATTTCAAGGTGTCGATACACGTTTTCAATTACAACAATAGCGTCATCAACTAACACACCGATAACCACTGAAAGTCCAAGTAATGACATCAGGTTCAGCGTGAAGTCGAATAATTTCATTCCTATAAATGAACCGATTAATGACAATGGCACAACGAGCATTACAATAATGGCATTACGGATATTGCCCAGAGTAAGCAAAATAATAAGCGCTACCAGGATGACTGCTAACAGTAAATCCACCAGTACGGAATCAATTGAAGCGCGGGTAAAATCTGAAGTATCTGATACAAATGCAATTTTCAGAGCATCTGCTTTATATTCATTTTCTATCTCAGCTATTGTTTCTTTTACAGCATCACTTAGTTCAATAGCGTTTGCATCTCCTTGTTTGAAAATATTAATGAGCATGGCATCTTTACCGTTTACCCTGGCAATCTTCGTCAAGTCCTTTGGCATTTCAACAACCTGTGCTATGTCGCTAAGACGGACTTGAGTACCTGTAGGAAGGGTCATGAGAACCAGGTTACGAATGGTTTCAATATCGCCAAGTTTTCCGGAAAGACGTACTGAAGTATTTGTAGCTTCGCTTTTCAGACTTCCTGTAGGAAAGTCTAAATTAGCACTTCTGAGAACACCCAAAACCTGAATTGGAGCCATACCCAGAGATCTCATCTTTTCAATATCCAGATTGATTTGAATCTCTTTTTCCTTTTCTCCTACTGTTGTGATTTTTGCCATGCCGGGAATTCTGAGAAGATCTGGCATTACTCTATCTTCAATAAGCCTGCTAAGGGCCATGGGCTCTAAGTTTGATGTTGCAGAGAGCGTTATGATAGATTTTTCATCAATGGTAATTTTGTTGATAATTGGTGCAAGAATGCCCGAAGGCAGTTCAGCTTTTTTTGAATTGATTTTATTCTGCGCATCTGTCATTGCCTTGTCGATGTCGGTGCCATAAGTAAATGATATGAACACCATTGACATGCCTTCAAATGAAAATGAGCGTATTGATTCGACTCCTTGTAAACTTGATAATGCATCTTCAAGTTTTCGTGATAAAGAGTTTTCAACCTCAGTTGGAGATGCACCTGGGTAGATTACCTGCACATTAAGTGATGGCGGAGTAAATTTTGGCATTAACTCAGATTGCAATGAAAAGTACCCTATCAATCCGAGCAGGCAAATGGACAAAAATACCACTATGACATATATGGGTTTCTTTATGGATAAATCTGATATTTTCATAGCTTTTTAATTAATGGATTTGACCGGAGTTCCGTCTGATAGATTCATTAAACCAGAAGTAATAATGATATTACCTTCATTAAGACTTGAAAGAACTTCAACTCTGTCACCAATCATTTCACCTAATGTGATTTCCTGAGCTACTGCTTTCCCGTTTTTCACAAGATAAACCATAGATGATCTTTGACCACCAACAATGGCATTTCTCGGAACTAATATTCCTCTGTGATTAGTGTTTGAAATGAAGTTAACTTTCATGTACATACCAACCCTTAACAGGTTATTATTGTCCAAAATAATTTCTACCGGGTAGTTGAGGCCTCTGTCAGTTTTTACGCCAATAAAATTAATGCGTCCTGTAAATTTTTCCCTTTTTAAGCTATTATGAGTCAGGATTACTGTTTGACCTTTTTTTATATGATTAATTTTACTTTCAGGTAAATTGCAAATTACTTTCAGATCACTATTGTCGACGATATCAAATAGTGGCGCATTTGGAGCAATAAGTGAACCTATTTCAACATATCTCATATTTATTATGCCATCCATAGGTGCTCTTACTGTGGCATCAGAAAGTCTGCGACGACTAACCTCATAACGACTCTTTGCTGCTATAAGCTGAGTTTGCAAACTTTCCAGTTGCTGATCAGAAATTCCGCCAACTTCTTTTGAACTAATAAAACGATCCACATTTTTTTGTATAGATTCATATGCTGCTTTTGACGCTTCGTAGTCTGCCTGAAGTAATTCTTTATCTATCTCAAGAAGAGGGGTGCCCCGCCTGACTTGTGAACCATTATCTACAAATATTTTAATCACTTTTCCACTTACATCTGAAACATACATCAATTCTTTAATCGGAGAAATTATTCCGTTTGCTGAGAATTCAAGTGTATAATCTTCATCGGCAACCCTGATAGTTTCTACTACAACAGTGTTATCTTCTGATACTGCAGCTTTCTGTTCTCTAATTGTTTTCTTGTTGTTAAAAAGTAAAAACAACATCCCTATAACGAGCAGTGTAGCAATTGCATAGCCAATAAACTTTTTCATTTTTATTTAATTTAATATTTCTCTAATTGTTCCATCGTTTTTCTTTAAGTCAATGTACGATTGTACATAGTTATGAAGCGCTTCGACATAACTGATTTGTGCTTTAATTAACTCCGAAGATGCATTGAGTACATCAGAAAGAGAACTTATGCCTATATTGAAATTGCGCTCTGTAATCGCATACACATCTTCTGCAAGTTTCATGTTGTCCTTCTGAAATTCAATAGTTTTTTTGTTGCTTTCCAATTGCATAACGGCGTTTGAATGAGCCATATGTAGTGATTGCTCCAGTTGAGCCTGGTCATAAACCGTTTTACTTAAATCCATCTTTGCTTTTTTAATTTTTGCATCCGTTGTGAAGCCTGTGAAAATAGGTATCTTAAGGCTTAAAGAAACCATTGACATAGGATATTTATGAAAAGTCGGACCTGTGTAGAAATCATCTCCCATAAAATAATAGGAATAATTTCCAACAAAGGTTAAGCTTGGTAAAAGTTCAAACTTCGCAGAACGAATTTGTAGCTCGCTCATCTTCATTCGCTGATTCATCAGTTTTAATGTAGGAAGATCTTTTGGTTGAAATATGTCCAGATTAAAAGGGTATATTAAACGTTCTAAAGAGCTAATATCAAGAGAAGTAATTGGGATGTCGTTGTTTACGTCATATCCCATTGTTAATTTCAGAAGATTCTTTTGTACTGAAACAGCTTGATTAAAACCAATCTTTTGTGAAATAAGATTTGTACGTGCCACTTTAATTCGATCAAAATCTACCTGACGAATAGTGCCATTATCTTTATTTGCTGTCATAATTTTTAAAGTACTGTCCATTAGAGCACTGCTTCTATCAAACTGCTTTAATCCATATTCAAGAACCTGAACGTTGTAGTAAAAGGTTGCAGTTTGAGAGATAACATCCTCTGTGCTGATGTCTACGCTGATATCTGCCATAGATTGAGCAGTTTTGCTAATCTTTAATGCATTAAATAAAGAAAAGTTGACAACTTGCTGTACAAGACTTCCGCCAATATTGGCAGCATTGTTCATCCCCATTGGCACTGTCATATATTTATCAGCATTTGGATCTTGTAAATTTGGAGGTAGCATTGAGTTCATGAAGTTTGGCATTACAACAGTGTTTTTGTCAAAGTTGTATGAAATAGCTCCTGAACCGTTAATCTGTGGTAAAAGAGCTCCGAGAAGTTCTCGTTGGGATTCAATTGATTTTTCCTGATCGACTTTGCTCTTTTGAAGAGTACGGTTGTTTTCAATGGCGTATTTTACACAGTCATTGAGTGTCAGTTCTTCTTGAGATCGCAGCTTTGACGAACCAATTAGAAGTAAAAGTAAAAACAATAATGTCCGTTTCATTATGTATAATATTAAGAAATAAGTAATGCTTTAAGATTATAGTCAATTACTTGTTTGAAATAGTGTTCCGCAGAAGATTTATTATTCATCATAACAGATTTACGGAAATAAGCAAAAATTGAATAGGCAATGTATCCGGCAATAAGGGATGCATCGATATCTTCCCTATATACATTTTCTCTTTGACCTCTAATAATATTTTTCTCTAATTGCTCAATGAAAAATTTATATCCCAGATTGTGGTCGTCGTTGGCTAATAATGGATAGAATTTGAGCATTTCGTTTAGAAATACAGGAGATATTTCTCTGAAGTAGTTTCTCGCAGCATTAATGCCTTGAATGAAACATTCCTGAACATCCTTTGAAGTGTCGTTTAAACATTCTACACTCGTGCAGAAATCATGCAGAACTTTCTCCATACATCTTTTGATAAGTCCATCTTTACTTTCGAAATTATTATAAAGTGTTTTTTTAGTAACCCCAATTTTTTCAGCGATTGTATCGATGGGTATAGAAAGTCCTTCTGTCTTGAATATAAAAATAGCTTTTTGTAAATATTTATCTTCCTTCATGATGAAAAGTTTATAATTTGATGCAAATGTACACTATTTATAATATATAAGTGTAAAAAATAAAAAAATGTTCAATTATTTTTTTTTTTTCTATTCGTTCATGACAGGTAGAATTGTTGTTTTTATCTTATTTTTATAATGATTTTCTTGTAGAAAGCATATACAATTCAATGAAATAAATCAGATGGTAGCAAAAAAGAGTTTTTACCATTCTGAGTACCTGAATTATAGATACAAAGAAGTGACAAAAACTCTTTAAATGTTTATTATATAATTGTGACTATTTTCCGATACAGAATTTCCCAAAGATATTTCCTAAAATTTCATCGTTCGAAATTTGTCCGGTAATCTCCCCGAGGTAAAACATACATTCACGGATATCGCGTGAGAGAAAGTCGCTCGAAAGTCCGTTCTCCAGATTTTCTATAACGCGTTGAATAGATGAAAGAGCCTTATTAAGAGCCTCATAGTGACGAATGTTGTTGACTACCACATCTCCTGGATTGATTTCAGGAAGTTGTGCGGCACGTATTAAAGCCTCTTCAAGTTCCGGGATGTTTGTGTGATTTTTTGCTGAAATAAAAATGCGTTCTCCTTCAAACTGACCAAAAAGGTGTCCCAGTACTTCTTTCTCTTCAGAGGTTATCTTATCTATTTTATTGAATACCAGAATGATCTTTTTTCCTTCAGCTTTTTCTTCAATTTTTCCTGTCAACCATTCAATATGTTCACTGAGCTGGGTACAATCAAGTATCCAGAGTACAATGGCCGCTTGTTCTATTTTCTTAAATGTACGCTCAATGCCAATGTTCTCAATTTTATCAGAAGTTTTGCGGATGCCTGCTGTGTCAATGAAACGGAAAGTAATGCCCTGCACATTTACCAAATCTTCGATGGTGTCGCGGGTTGTTCCGTGAATATCTGAAACAATTGCTTTCTCTTCGTTCAGCAGTAAGTTGAGCAGAGTCGACTTTCCTACATTGGTTTCACCGACCAAGGCAACCGGGATGCCGTTTTTCAGTGCATTTCCTACTCTAAAAGAGGCAGCCAGAATGGAAATGTGTTGTTCGATGGTTGTTGCCAGTTCTTTGAGCTTTGATCTATCGGCAAATTCTACATCTTCTTCCGAAAAATCCAGTTCGAGTTCTATTAACGATACAAAATCCAGTAATTGAGTCCTGAGTTGAATGAGTTTTTCAGAAAAACCTCCACGCATCTGATTTATTGCCATACGGTGGGATGAAGCTGAATTTGATGCAATTAAGTCGGCTACGGCTTCTGCCTGTGCCAGGTCCATCTTGCCATTCAGAAATGCACGTTGTGTGAATTCACCCGGAGCAGCCAGTTGACAACCATTTTCAATTAATAGTTGTAGAATGCGCTGTTGAATAAAAAGAGAGCCATGACACGAAATTTCAACCACATTTTCTCCCGTAAAAGAATGAGGGGCACGAAAAACAGCAACCAACACATCATCAATTACTTCTTGTCCGTTGTTAGCGTGTAACTGTCCGAAAGCAACCGTATAGGTAGGTTGATTCAACAAAGCATTTTCTCCCTTCTTTGAAAAAAATACCCTGTCAGCAATTTCAATAGCGTTATTGCCGGATATACGGATCACTGCAATGCCTCCGGTTCCGGGAGCTGTTGAAATGGCACATATGGTTGTTTCGTTGTTCATTCTGGCAATTTTTATTCGAATTATTATTTCCCGGTATAAAATGAGGGCTATTGATATTTTATTCGAATTTTTATTGAATTATATTCGAATCTAAATCACCCCGGTTAAAACCGGGGACTATTGATATGCACAAATCGCTATTCGTTATTAGCTATTCGCTTTTAAAACCGATCCAACACCGTCTGTACCAATTTCTCAATATAGGGATTATAATCGGTATTAGCTGCTTCCACACGACGGTTGGCGATAATGCAGCATACCGTCATTGCTTTGTGACCCATCATTTTAGCGAGACCGGCAATAGCGGATCCCTCCATTTCGTAATTCGTGATTTTATAATTTTTATATCTGAACTTTTCAATTTTATCATTCAGATGAGGATCGGCAAGTCCTACTCTGAGTTCTCGTCCCTGCGGACCATAAAACCCATTAGCTGAAATAGTTACTCCGCGTAACATGTCGTTTTGACCTATTCTTTTAATTAATTCTTCATCAGCGTCTACCACATAAGGTGCAGCAAGTTGTTTATTCCACTCCAGTTGTTGAACCAATGAACTTTCAAATTCCAGATCACTCACCTTATTGCGACCGGCATAGAAGTTCAACATACCATCAAAACCAATCGATTTTTCTGAAATCAAAAAACTCCCAAGAGGAATTTCCGGTTGCATACCTCCAGAAGTACCAATACGAATAATGCTGAGTTGACGAAAATCAGTCTTTTCAATTCGGTTAACGAGATCTATATTTGCCAATGCATCCAGTTCATTCATCACAATGTCTATGTTGTCTGTGCCAATACCAGTTGAAAGTACGGTAATTTTTTTTCCTTTGTAGGTCCCGGTGATTGACTTAAACTCCCGGCTCGAAACGCTGCATTCCTGATTGTCGAAATATCCCGCAACCAGTGCAACACGCCCCGGATCGCCTACAAGTATAATTCTATCAGCCAATTGTTCTGGCTTCAAGTGCAAATGAAAGATACTGCCATCAGAGTTGACAATAAGCTCAGAAGAAGGGAAATGTTTCATAACTATTGTGCGTGAAAAAATTATTTATCTTTGTACAAAGATAATGTTTTCTTTATTTATAACAATAATTCTGTCTACTGGTTTACTTTGTATGGAACAACATAAACTACCTCATCCTCTTATTGCCCTATTACCGGTTATTTTATTGATATTAATGGTTGCTGTATCTGTATTTCTGTTTGGAGGTGATGCTTTGAACGGAGCCAGTCAAATGGCCCTGATTTTTGCCACTGCATTTTGTTTGTTGATAGGCAGACTGACCATACGTTCCCATTGGCATGAGTTTGAAAAGCAATTGCATAAAAACTTTAAAAATATTTCGGGTGCTTTACTGATTCTGTTTGTTATAGGTGCTTTGTCGGCTACCTGGATGATGAGTGGGGTAGTGCCTTTGTTCATCGTTTATGGTATGCAAATCATCCATCCTGGTGTGTTTTTACTTTCTGCGTGCATAATTTGCGCTGTGGTTTCTGTTTTAACTGGTAGTTCATGGACAACCATAGCAACCATTGGAATTGCTTTGCTTGGAATTGGGCTTGCTTTAGGTTTTTCTCCGGGATGGATTGCCGGTGCAATTGTATCGGGTGCCTATTTTGGGGATAAAATCTCACCTTTATCTGATACCACTGTACTGGCTTCATCGGTTACGGGAACCCCATTATTCACTCATATCCGTTATATGCTTGTTACTACCATTCCGTCGTTTATTATTTCATTGATTGTGTTTGGTGTCGCTGGCATGATGATGACCAGGCAGACAGTTGTTGAAAGCGAAATATTTGAAGAGGTACTCACGGGGAAATATAATTTATCTCCGTGGTTGTTAATGGTACCTGCCATTACAATCTTCTTAATTGTAAAACGCTATCCTCCATTGGTTACCTTGTTCTTGTCAATGCTTACAGGTTTGGTATTTGCTGTTGTTTTTCAGCAAGACTTATTGTTTGAAGTTGCAAATAGCAATGATAAAAGTGTAATCAACCTTGTAAAAGGAGCTTTGATAACCACTTTCGGATCTACCGGAATAACTACAGGTAACCATGAAATTGATACGTTGGTGGCAACCCGTGGAATGCAGGGGATGTTGAATACAGTGTGGATTATTATTTGTGCTACCTGTTTCGGAGCTGCCATGGCCTCGACCCGTATGATTGAAAGTCTGACACAAGCTTTGATAAGAAAGATTCATAATACATCGGGATTGGTGAGTTCTACCGTTTTTACAGGACTACTGGCCAATCTGACTATGGGCGACCAATATCTCGGCATTATTCTTACCGGAAATATGTTTAAGGATTTGTACGAAAAAAAAGGCTATGAAAGCCGGTTGTTAAGCAGGACTCTTGAAGACAGTATCACAGTGACTTCAGTACTTGTCCCGTGGAATTCCTGTGGTATGACGCAAAGCACTGTTTTAGGCGTATCTACGTTGATTTATCTTCCTTTCTCCGTTTTCAATTATGTTAGTCCTCTGATGAGTATATTAATAGCAATGCTGAGGTACCGGATTGTGAATAAAACAATCAAATAGATATTGAACCACATTAGTCACATAAGTACACTTCAGTATTTTGTTAATAAACTGTTAAACCATTGAACTGCGAGTGATAGATACAATTTAAATACTATAACTTTTGTGTGCTAATGTGACTAATGTGGTTCAATAATTAAAGTAGACTGGTAGAAGGTTTGTCTTTGATCTGATCAATACAAATACGTACAAAATCCCATTTTTCGTAGTCTCCACGCATTGCTGTATCGTTCCAGAATACAAAATCGATATCAATTGGGATTACGCCGGCAGCTTTACCTTCAGGAGTCCTTCCAAGTTCTTTCTCTATTTGTTTGAAAAATATCTCAGAATCTTCATAATATTCATCAGACAATATCTTAATTGCCTGATTCAGAAAGTGATTTTTATATTTTTTTCCACGAGGTAAAGTAATCAGTACAGTGCTTTCGTCAATGATTTCATATTTATCATTGATTTTTTCCTTTGCCTTGGTAATGTTTTCCTCAGCATTGTAATTACTCCCAAGCATAATGATTCATTCGTTCATAAAAAATGACTTGAAGCAAATGTTTTTAAAAAAAGAGCCGAAGAATAATTCTCCGGCTCTTTTAGGTTATTCTTTGTAACGGTAATCCTTTAGTTGTTCCTGAAGTCGCTTACGAGCCAGAAAAATGCGGCTTTTCACGGTGCCAATCGGCAAACTCATTTTCTCTGCTATTTCTTCATACTTATAACCCTGAATATGCATCGAGAAAGGGATTCGGTATTCATCAGAAAAAGCTTTGATACTTTTTTTGATTTCTCCTACTGAGTAGGAGCTTTCCGGACTTTCAAAACCGGAGTTTTGAGGCAAATTCAAATGGTGCAAGTCTTCCGTTTTGTCAACGACAGTCTGGTTGCGCACAATCTTTCGATAATTATTGATGAAGATATTCTTCATGATGGTGAGCACCCATCCTTTAAAATTGACATTATCAGTAAATTTGTCCTGATTATCCAATACTTTTAAGGTAGTATCCTGCAAGAGGTCTTCTGCTTCTTCACGGTTTAATGTGAGCGAAAAAGCAAAGTTTCTCATGTTGCTTTGAAGTGCTACCAGCTCATTTTCAATGTGTACATTTTTCATTTTCTGTAGTTTTATGTGTGAATAAATTAACAGAACCTAATATGGGTTCAACACCATATTACGAAAAAACTTC
>JAYFQH010000048.1:0-12202 GCA_034927265.1 Paludibacter sp. | reverse complement strand
AAGCATGTCGAGCGGGGTGAAAACGGCTCGTAAATCACGGTTCACAAAATCATAACTGGCGAAAATAACTACGCTCTTGCTGCTTAATCGAATCATAGTAGATAAAGCTTAATCCAGGCACCAGGTGCCAGGACGGGACATTTCCCAAAGGCCGTCGCTCCGAGGCCGATGATCAGGAAGTGCAGCTAAATCGGGGATAGTTTGGGTATGCCTTGATACCCGAATGAAAACTTAAAGGATAAGGCGCAGATTGGTGGCTTCGGTCTTGCCTGTGCACGAAAACCTAAGCGAAGATAAACATGTAGAAAGCGTATTATTTCCTTGTTTGGACGAGGGTTCGACTCCCTCCAGCTCCACGATTCTTATTCAATTCAGAGTAAAAGCCTGCAAAATTAATACTTTGCAGGCTTTTTAACTTTGAACTATTGTCTGCTTTTGACCCTAAAGTAAACTTCTGTCTCAAAATCTAAACACACCTTGTCCAATCAAAGGTTCTTTCTATACCGGACTCACTGCTCTCCCTTCCATTCAATAAATAACAATAATATGATACGCAATTCGCGAATTTCAAATTCAATTTTCAACCGCATTTACAATCAAAATAGATATTTGTAGAGCCCTTACTGAATATTATTTTGAATATTATTTATATAATTCAAAATAACCTTGTATATTTGTAGCACGATTACAAAGAAATAATTTTTGAGAATAACATTAAAACACATTAGCTCAATCCAAACCGGAGTATTTGCCAAGCCAAATATCGACGGCGATGCTTTATATTTACAGGCGAAGCATTTTAGTGAAACCGGGCAGTTGAATACCTTACTACATCCTGATTTAATGTCGGATGCAGTTTCAGTAAAACATTTATTAAAAAAAGGAGATGTGATTTTCGCGGCAAAAGGAACGAAGAATTTCGCGACAGTTCATAATTTAGATATACCGGCCGTGGCCTCCACTTCTTTTTTCGTGATCAGAATCAACGAAAGCTATAAACATAGCATAATACCGGAATACCTGGCATGGTGGATGAATCAACCGTTTAGTCAAACCGTATTAAAAACTAAAGCGACCGGAACATCTATTGTCTCCATCTCGAAAGCTATACTGGAAGAATTCGAAATAACGATTCCGGATATTCACAAACAAGAGCTGGTATTGAAAATAAACACATTACGAAACAAAGAAACAGAACTGACAAAACAGCTTGAGACGCTAAAGGAACAACAATTACAACAACAAATAATTAACGCTATAAAATAACATACAATGAAAATAAAACAGGAGGATATCAACAAGGAAGTATGGAAAGCATGTGACACCTTCAGGGGGAGCATCGACCCGAGTGTATACAAGGATTATGTCCTGACAATGCTTTTCGTGAAATACCTGAGCGATGTCTATGATGATAAAATGGATGAATACATAAAGAAATACAATGGCGATAAGGAACGGGCTGAGCGATCCATGCGCCACGAACGTTTTGTGGTACCTGCCAATAGTCATTTCAAATATCTGTACGAAAACAGAAACGAACTGAACATAGGAGAATTAATCGACATTGCACTGGAAGATTTAGTGGAAGCCAACCGGGAAAAGCTCTACAGCGAAGACGGTGCCGGCATATTCCAGAACATCAGCTTCAACAGTCCGGTATTAGGTGACACCAAAGACAAAAATACCCGGCTAAAAAACCTGCTGATTGACTTTAGCAGCGACAAGCTCAACCTCCGTCCCTCACACTTAGGTGGCACAGACATCATCGGGGGAGCTTACATGTTTCTGATAGAGAACTTCGCCAGTGATGCCGGCAAAAAAGCGGGTGAATTCTTTACACCCAAAGAAGTTTCTACTTTGATCGCGAAGCTGACCAAGTCGAAACCCGGCTCACGTATTTGTGACCCCACTTGCGGCTCTGCTTCGCTGCTGATAAAAGCAGGGGAAGAAGTCGGCTCTGACAATTTTTCGCTCTACGGACAAGAAGCCAACGGAAGCACCTGGGCGCTGGCAGTGATGAACATGTTTTTGCACGGGTTCGACAATGCCACGATCCGCTGGGGTGACACCATCCGTAATCCGAAATTAAAAGAAGGCGATGCCCTGATGAAATTTGATACAGTGGTGGCTAATCCGCCTTTTTCATTGGATAAATGGGGCAAGGTAGAAGAAAAGGACGGCAATAAAACAACTGTAAGCTGGGATCCGGAAATGGACCAGTACAATCGTTTCTGGCGCGGCATCCCACCCAAAAGTAAAGGTGACTGGGCTTTTATCAGCCACATGATTGAAACTGCTTACGAGGGACATGGGAAAGTGGGTGTTGTAGTTCCCCATGGCGTATTATTCCGTGGTAGCAGCGAAGGAAAAATTCGTCAAAAAACCATTGAAGAAAATATACTGGAAGCTGTTATCGGGCTACCGGCCAACCTGTTCTTCGGCACAGGCATTCCCGCGGCCATTTTGATTTTCAACAAAGGCAAGGGCAGCAACACCAATGTACTGTTTATCGATGCCAGCAAGCATTACGACGCTGCCAAAAATCAGAACAAGCTGAACGACTTGCACATCAATCATATAGTAGAAACTTATCGCGGTTTTACCGAAGGCAAATTGCAAGCGGGAGTAACTGAAGAGAAATTCAGCTATGTAGCTACTTTTGAGGAAATACAGGAAAACGACTTCAACCTGAACATTCCCCGTTATGTGGATACTTTCGAAGAAGAAGCCGAAGTGGATATTGCAGCGGTACAAAAGGAAATTGTAAAATTAGAAAGCGAACTGAAAGAGGTTCAGGCTGAGATGGAAAAGTATTTGAAAGAATTAACTGATGAATAACAGTAGAATCTGAAAACAAATGACAATACAATACGCATCCGACCTGCATTTGGAATTTCGGGAGAATAAGGAGTTCCTGAAAACAAACCCGCTGATACCAGCAGGTGATGTATTGGTGTTGGCTGGTGATATTGTGCCGTTTGCGGAAATAAACAAGCACAAAGATTTTTTCAGTTTTGTGTCCGATAATTTTGCTGCTACGTATTGGATTCCTGGAAATCATGAGTATTATGGCTTTGACCTGGCAACCAAATGCGGTGTACTGAACGAGAAAATACGCAACAATGTTTTTTTGGTAAATAATACCTCGGCAATACGTGAAAATGTGAAAATGAGTTTCTCCACACTTTGGAGCAAAATAAGTCCGGCGTACGAATGGCAGATAGAGCGCAACATGAACGATTTTCATGTGATTAAAAACGGCAAATACAGGTTCACGGTTGAGCGATATAATGAGCTGCATACTGAAAGCATGGCATTTTTGGAGAAAGAACTGACCACGGAAACCGGCTTAAAGAAAGTTGTAGCTACACATCATGTACCTACGCGGATGAATTATCCTGAACAATACAAAAGCAGTGTGTTGAACGAAGCATTTGCCGTGGAACTATTTGAACTGATAGAAAAAACTACTCCCGAAGCATGGATATACGGTCACTCGCACAGCAATACGCCTGATTTTGAAATCGGGAACACGCGAATGTTAACAAATCAGTTGGGTTATGTGAAGTATGGCGAACAATCAAAATTCTCTGAGAACAAATATATTATTTTATAAAATGTTGTTTTACAAGTTAATTGCGTTATATTTGCACGATATTACATTATATGCAACAATGCATATTCAGCGCAATCATATAAATATTAAACAGATAAAATGAAAGAGCTTGAAAAATACATAGAAAATACTTTGGGAGAAGAAGCAAAAATTATTGCTGTTTTAAAAAGCAAAATGCAAGGGCTGCCTTTTTTCATTGTCAACAACTACAAATTATATAGTTTGGAGTTGTTTGGTCGGGAAATTATTTTGGTTGAAGTGAAAACAAAAATTACGGCGGAACAGCTAAGAAAGCATATTGACATTGTTCAGCAGGCATTTCAACGGTTTACAGTGGCTGTTTTACAACCGATTGAATCTTATAATCGATTGCGATTAATTCAAAAGAGAGTCCCTTTCATTATCTCGGGGAAGCAGATGTTTATGCCACAGCTATTTATCGATATAAAAGAATTTGGGACATATACTGCCGAAAAAATGGAAGTAATGCAACCAGCCGCACAGATGCTGTTGCTGTATCACATACAGGTTGAGTCGTTGGAAGGAATAAATTTAAAAACGATAGCGTTAAGATTGGGATACAATGCGGGCACCATTAGCCGCGCAATGAAATACTTATTAATGAGCGATCTATGCAATTTAAAAGGAAGTAAAGACAAATATCTACATGTAAACTTCTCAAAAAAAGAGCTTTGGGAAAAAGCAAACCCATTGATGATCCACCCCGTAAAACGGACGATATTTTACAGCGGAATTTTTGAGAACAACCAACTAATCAAAACAAATATCAATGCACTCTCCGATTATTCTGATTTAAACCCGACAGCTATGCAGTATTATGCTGCCAGACCTGGCTATATCCAATGGTTAACCGATGAATATCCAAATCAGACCGGGAATTTGGAAGGTGATATTTGTATTGAAGAATGGAAATATGATCCTCAAAAACTGACCAACAACAACACTGTAGATAAACTGTCGCTCTATTTATGCTTAAGAGACCGGAAAGATGAACGCGTACAGGATGCGCTCGAACAACTAATTGCCACAATGCCATGGTAGCAGGAATAGACAAATTTAAAGAATTCTTTGCCGGGTATGAAGGTAGCTATATCATCATTGGGGGTACTGCCTGCGATATCATTACCGAAAACGCGGGGTATGAGCCACGTGCTACCGAAGATATTGATATAGTACTGATTATTGAAGGGCTAACACCTGAATTTATAAGCCGGTTTTGGGAATTTGTGAAATCGGGACAATATAACGAGCGTCAAAAGGCTACTGAAAACAGAAATAATTACCGCTTTAGGGATCCGCAAACAACCGGATTTCCCAGACAGTTAGAACTTTTCGGGAAAGCAAGTGAGACGATAAACTTGTTTCCCGACGCACATCTTACACCTATTCCTGTAGAGGAGGGATTATCCAACTTGTCGGCAATATTGCTACAAGCAGATTTTTACCAATATGTATTGGAGCATAGCAGCATGGTTGGCAATATACATCTTGCAAACATCGAAGCCATTATCTGCCTGAAAGCCTATGCCTACCTCGACAATTCGAGACGAAAAGCCGAAGGACAGCATATAAGAACACGCGATATTTTGAAACACAAAAACGACATTTTTCGCATGGCATACCAGCTTCCGGTAGATACAGTTTATGACTTACCTCACCCAATGCAGACGGCTTTGCAGGAGTTTGTTACAAAAATTAAAACCGACTTACCCGATGCTGCTATGCTCGAAGATAAAGGATATGGCAAACAGGATATCACGGCGATTTTCGACAAATTAGTTTCAGCATTTAACTTGACAATATATGAATAACAACACAACATACAAAGATTCGCAACTGGGGAAAATTCCGAAGGATTGGCATGAATTAGAATTTGGAGCATTTGTAGATATTGATAAATCCAAATACAATCCTGTTGAATATGAAAATGTTAGATGTTTGGAACTTGAACATTTTAATCAAGGAGACGGAACTATTAATGGATGGACAAACTCATCAGAACAAAAAAGTACAAAAAATAAATTTGAGAAAGGTCAAGTCTTGTTTGGAAAGTTGAGACCATATTTACAAAAATATTGGCAAGCTGAGTTCGATGGTGTGTGCTCAAGTGAGGTATGGGTACTAATGGTAAAAAACAAGAAATGTAATAATGATTACTTATTTAGGCTAATCCAAACCCACAAATTTATTCAAGTAGCAAACGTATCTTCGGGTTCAAAAATGCCCAGAGCTGATTGGAATTATGTATCTTCTTTCCCTTTTCCCCTACCTCCCCTCCCCGAGCAAATCCGCATTGCCGAGGTGCTTGGCACCTGGGACAAAGCCATATCCAACCTGCAAGCCACCATCACTCAAAAGGAGTTGCTCAACAAATGGCTGATGCAGCAATTGTTGACAGAGAAGAAGCGGTTGAAGGGGTTTAGTGGGGAGTGGGAAGAAATTAGGATGAAAGATGTGTTCAAAAGAATCGACAAAGTTAACGATGGCGATGACAAACATTCTGTGATGACAATATCAGCTAAAAAAGGTTTAGTGAGTCAAGAAGATAAGTTTGACAGGGTGATTGCTGGTGATAGTTTAAAGAAATACACTTTGTTGAATAAAAACGATTTTGCATACAATAAAGGTAATTCTAAGACATATCAAATGGGATGTATATATCAACTTGAAGAAATTGAAAGTGCATTAGTCCCTTTTGTTTACATTTGTTTTAGTCCAACAGAAAAAATTTATTCAGCATTTTACAAACATTGGTTTTTAGCACATGGATTAGACAGACAACTTAATAGAATTATCACTTCTGGGGCAAGAGGAGATGGTTTGTTGAATGTAAATTCTGATGATTTCTTTAAGTTGAAAATCCCTTATCCAACTATCGAAGAACAAACCGCCATTGCCAACGTACTTCAAACGGCGAGCAATGAAGTGCAACTATTGCAAAAGCAGTTAGATAAACTCAGGGAGCAGAAAAAAGGGCTGATGCAGGTGTTGTTGACGGGGAAGAAACGATTGATTTTCAAGTAACACTAAAAGATAATTTATAAACCCAACTTTATGAAATCAACAGAGATTAAAGAATTATTTGATTTGTTCGAGCAGGCAGCTTCTGAATATGAAGGAATTGAATGTTGGAGTGCGCGCGAACTGCAAGCTTTACTTGGTTATAGCAAATGGGAAAATTTTTCAAAAGTAATAGAAAAAGCAAAGTTATCATGCAAAAATGCGGGACAAAATATATCCGATCACTTTCCTGACGTTAGGAAGGTGATAGAAGCGGGGAAAGGTGCTCAACACGAGATAGATGACATCCTGCTAACCCGTTATGCATGTTATTTGGTGGCGCAAAATGGAGATACACGCAAGGAACAAATTGCTTTTGCTCAAAATTATTTTGCCATTCAAACCCGTAAGGCGGAACTTGTTGAGCAAAGACTTTTAGAAATGGAACGTGTAAAAGCACGCACAAAACTTCAGGAAACGGAGAAAAAACTTTCTGGGGTGTTGTACGAACGTGGTGTGAACGATCAGGGCTTTGCCATTATCCGCTCAAAAGGCGATCAGGCGCTGTTCCGGTTAAACACCTCGCAGCTCAAACGAAGAATGGGAATCCCTGAAAGCCGACCTTTAGCTGACTTTTTACCTACTATCAGCATTAAAGCAAAAGATTTTGCAGCAGAAATGACCAGTGTCAACATTCAGGCAAAAGATATATCAGGCATGCAACCCATAGAAAAAGAACATGTGGATAATAATATCGCAGTTAGAAAAATGCTGTTGGAGAGAGGTATTGTTCCTGAGAATCTTCCAGTTTCGGAAGATGTGAAAAAAGTTGAACGTCGGTTGAATAGCGAAGAGAAAAAGGCATTGAAGAATTCAAAAAAATAAAAAAAACCCACTTCGTAAGTGAGGCACGCATCTTAAGGCAATGCGAACGGAGTGAACAATGTCACCTGCCACGTCCTTTTCCCTTTGGGAATTGACAGCACAAATGTAATACATATTTTTGAGACTTGTGCTATTTTCAGAAAAAATTGTTACAAATGTAACAAACAGTTACATCTAATAATCAAACACAAACGTCTATAGATACAACAACAAAACACATTGAAAGTTCTCATATATTTTCTACAATAATCTTAAAATTGATCCATCAACATCACAATATATGAACATCCCCTCATTCAAAGAAGACCACATAAGCCAAATACCCGCTTTACAGCTATTAATAAAAATGGGGTACCGCTATTTATCGCCTGCTGAAGTTGAAATACAACGGGGTGGTAAAACCAGTAATGTATTGCTGGAAGATATTTTACGTAAACAACTGAAAGAAATTAACTCGGAGAAACAGATAAGTTCAACCAAAACGACTTATATCAGCGATGCCAATATCGAAAATGCAATACGGGCATTGAAAGAGTTACCCATGAATGAGGGGTATATATCGGCTAGTGAAACGCTGTATAACCTGATAACAGTAGGCAAAACATTTGAACAAACTTTTGATGGCGATAAAAAAAACATCACGGTACAATATATCGACTGGCAACACCGGGAGAATAATGTATTTCATGTAGCCGAGGAATACAGTGTTGTCCGCAGCACCCGTCAGGAGCATTACCGTCCGGATATTGTCCTATTTGTGAATGGCATTCCATTGTGCATTATCGAGTGTAAACGACCGGACATGAAAAAGCCGCTGGATCAAGCCATTAGTCAGCATTTGCGGAATCAGCAGGAAGATGGCATTCGCTGGCTCTATGTGTATGCGCAGATAACAATGGCTTTATCGGCACAGGATGGAGCCTATGCAACCACCGGAACGCCTGAGAAATTTTGGGCCAAATGGTCGGAAAAATTTGAATTGGAAGCAGATGAACGCAGTTACCGCGATAAACTTAAAGAGCTAAAGAATTCATCTCTCGATGAAGACCAAAAGAAAAAGTTATTTGCCGAACGCTACAACTATGTGAAACAATATTTCGAAGCACAGGAAGGAGAACCTGTTGAAACAACCGTGCAGGATGAATATCTATATGGATTGTGTCGCCCGGAACGTTTATTAGACATTGTTTTCAACTATATTTTGTTCGATAATGGCTCAAAGAAAATAGCACGTTATCAGCAATTCTTTGCCATCAACAAAGCCATGCAACGCATGTTACAGTTTACAGGCAGCCGGCGTACAGGTGGGGTGATATGGCACACGCAGGGAAGTGGAAAATCCTTAACCATGGTAATGCTGGCGCAGGCCATTGCCATGGAAAAAAGCATTCGCAATCCCAAAATCATATTGGTAACCGACCGTACCGATTTAGACAAACAGATTTCTGATACCTTTCGTAAATGCGGACGGTTTGTCGAAAATGCCACTACCGGACAACGTTTGGTAGAATTGCTTCAAAGTAAAAGCGATGCTGTGGTGACCACCATCATCAATAAATTCTTAGCTGCTGTAAAGAAAATCAGAATCCCGCTCGAAAGTCATGATATTTTTGTTTTGGTGGACGAAGGACACCGTAGTCAGTACGGCATGTTTAACATTGCCATGCAGAAAACGCTACCCAATGCCTGCTTCATTGCCATGACGGGTACTCCTCTTTTCAAAAAAGATAAAAGCACAGCAGTTAAATTCGGTGGTATTATCGATGCCTACACGGTAGATCAGGCGGTGAAGGACAAAGCAGTGGTACCATTGCTCTACGAAGGCCGGTTAGCCCGTCAGGAAGTAAATGAAGGTCCGCTGGATACTTATTTCGGAATGGTTGCCGAGCCTCTGACCGAATATCAAAAAGCCGATTTCAAAAAGAAATTCAGTCGCGCCGACCAGTTAAACAGCGCGGAACAAAAAATGTATGCCATTGCCTGGAATATCAGTCACCATTACCGTGACAACTGGAAAGGTACCCCTTTTAAAGCACAATTGGTTTGCGATAAAAAAGTAAATGCCATACGCTATAAGGAATTCTTGGATGAGATAGGCATCGTCAGCAGTGAAGTTTTAATATCACCGATTGATGAGCGGGAAGGTGAAGACAACGCCTATGAACAATCATCAGAAAAGGAAAACCGTTTCTGGAAAAAGATGATGAACGAGCATGGCAATGCAAAAAAATATGAAAGCAACATTATCAACAGCTTTAAGAACGGGGAAACGCCCGAAATAATCATCGTGGTTGACAAACTGCTGACCGGCTTTGATGAACCCAAGAACACCGTTTTGTATCTGACACGAAACTTGGTGGGACATAAACTTCTGCAGGCGATTGCTCGTGTAAACCGGGTATATACAGATAAGGACTTCGGTTATATTGTTGATTATTATGGTGTCATAGAGAACTTAGATGATGCGCTGCAAATGTACTCCGGATTCGAAGATTTCGACGAAGAAGATTTGGCCGGCACATTAATCAATATAAACGAAGAAATAAAGAAATTGCCCCAAAAGCACTCGGAGTTATGGGATATTTTTAAAACAATACCCAATAAGCGCGATGCCGAAGCTTATCAGGTATTATTAAAAGATATAGCCATACGATCTCAGTTTTATGATAAATTAGCTGCCTTTGCCAAATCACTTAAACTGGCCTTATCCTCAATGGATTTCTACAATCAGACAGATGAAAAACATATAGAAAAGTACAAATCGGATGTAGCAATGTTTATGAAATTGCGTATGGCAGTAGTGGAACGTTACAGTGACTCTGTAGATTATAAACAATACGAAGGTCAGATTCAGAAATTAATTGATACACATATTACAACTGAGAAAGTAGAGATAATCACGGAACTGGTAAATATATTTGACAAGGAAAGATTTCAGCAGGAAGTAGAAAACACAACAGGCAAAGCAGCCAAAGCAGATAAGATTGCCAGTAGAACTGCTAAATATATTACTGAAAAAATGGACGAAGACCCTGCGTTTTATAAAAAATTCTCGCAAATGCTGAAGGATACAATTTATGCATACGAAACACACCGGATCAACGAGCTGATATTTCTGCTTAAGGTAACAGAAATAATGAACAATGTACTTGCGCACACCGACAGTGATATTCCGGAGGTTTTGAATGACAAAGATGTAGCAAAAGCATTTTATGGATTAAGTGTTGAAGCATTATCAGGGAAAATAAAAGATGAACTGACGGTAAAAGAAATTTCTACCCAAATCGCATTAAAAGTAGATAAACTTATTAAAGATGCTGTAATGGATAACAACATCGCTATGGTCGACTGGCAAACAAAATCAAAAATTACCGGAAAATTATTAATCGATATAGGCGATTATCTTATTGATGAAGTTCGTGATAAATATTCCATTGAATTGTCGTTCGGCGAAATGGATGAAATAGCTAAGAAATATATTGATGTTGCTAAAACCCGTTACAAATGATGCATGAATCAATAGATTTCGGTTCTAAGAAAATAAATTTCCGACTTGAATACTGTGAACGCAAAAGTCTGAAAATAAAGGTAACTCCTGATTTGGGAGTTATCGTAAAAGCGCCTGTTGATGCTTCAATAGATATAATAAAAGAGAAAATCACGAAAAAAGCGCCGTGGATCATTCGTCAGCAAAGCTTCTTTCTTTCGTTTCAGCCCCGTCTTACCGCGAGAAAGTATGTAAGTGGTGAGACTCACCTGTATTTAGGAAAACAATACCGGTTAAAAATCATTGAAGAAAGATCAAAAAAGAAAAAGGAAATTGTAAAATTAAAAGGGCAATTTATTGTGGTTCATACCAATGATATTAAAAACGTCCCAAATTTACTTGAAACCTGGTATTTGAAAAAAGCTAAAGACAAATTTCATGCATTGGCCTCTTCATTGTTTAATCATTTCATCCAACGTAACGGACTTGAAAACTTAGAATTTAATCTATCAATCCGGCAGATGCCCACACGCTGGGGAAGTTGTACTGCCAAAGGCAAAATCATCTTAAATCCTGAATTGATAAAAGCGCCCAAAGCATGCATTGAATATGTGATTATTCATGAGCTCTGTCATTTAATACATCATGATCATACTCAGAAGTTTATTGATTTGCAAACAAGAGAGATGCCTCAATGGGAAAAATGGAAAAATAAATTAGAGAGATTGCTTGCCTGATGAAAAACATTAAGGCTATTATGCACTCATTCGACCTGTAGTTTCACTGTTGCAGTCCTGATGTTTTCTCCCGAAACTTCCACATCGACAACTCCCTGCTTTCTTGTCGATTGAAGTATAGCGAGTGCCAGTCCATTGAATAGTACACGGTTGTCGGTTTGTTTAAAATCACCGACAAAAAGCGGATCACCATTGTCAATGCCAAGTAATTTTGCATCTCCCGAAAGTTTAAGATTGAAAGTTGTGTTAGCGTTCGGAACCGGCAGTCCATTTTTATCAACTACCGAGATTGTTAAATGTACGACATCGCGGTTATCGCTTTGCAAAGCTGTTTTATCGGTTTCAATCTTAAAAGCATAAGGTTCTCCGGTTGTTTCCATCTTTTCCTGCATAACCTGAACACCCTTTCTGTAACCAATGGCCTTAAGTTCCCCTTCTTCATATTTCACATCATTC
>JAYFQH010000005.1:0-41214 GCA_034927265.1 Paludibacter sp. | reverse complement strand
GAACAATACCCGGAAGAAATTCACCGGAGATGGTAATTTTATCGATTACAGCAAGCTTAATCAGATTACTGACCGGAAACAAGCGGCACTGGATTATGCCAAAGCATCGGGTTACAGTTCCGTTTTGGAAATGTTTGAAAAGGAACAGCAGATTTACGATGAGATGGCGGCCGAAAAATCAGCATCGGTTTGCGCTACCATCACTATCAAGTTCTCGCAAACGATGACGCTTACCCGTCAGGCTTTCCGCGGTACGCTGACCGTATTTAACGGACATGAAACCATTCCGATGCAGGATGTGAAGCTGAATCTGGAGATTGAAGATAATGAAGGTAATATTGCCGGTAGTTCGCTGTTCCAGACCAATACCGAGAGTCTTGACAAGTTGACTGAAATAAATGGAACAGGTACCCTGAATGCTCAGGAAACCGGCACTGCCGTCATCCTGTTTATCCCGACCAAAAATGCCGCTCCCGAAGTGCCGAAGGATTATTCATTCGGAGGTTCTTTGTCGTACAAAGATCCGTTTACCGGTACGATGGTCACACGGGAATTGTTCCCGGTTACCTTGACGGTTAAACCTTCGCCGGACCTCTATCTGAGCTATTTCATGCAAAGGGATGTGTTGGGCGATGATCCGTTGACAAAAGAGATAGTGGAACCATCGGAAGATGCCGAATTCTCACTGCTTATCAATAATAAAGGTGCCGGTGAAGCTACCAATGTGAAGATAGCTTCCAAGCAACCTGAAATTGTTGAGAATGAGAAAGGTCTGCTCATTACTTTCGAAATCACCGGTTCGAGTCTGAACGGCGCTGAAAAGAACATGGGCATTACCAATATCGACTTCGGCAATATCCCGGCGGGACAATCGGCTTACGGTCAGTGGTACCTCCGCAGTTCGCTCTTAGGCCACTTTGTGGAATATGATGTGACTTACACGCATGTTACCAGTTTCGGAAATCCCGATTTGAGCTTAGTCAGCGACGTGAACATTCATGAGCTGATAAAAAGTATCGATGTTCAGAAAAATAGCCTGATGCTTCGGGGATTCCTGGCGAATGATGTGGTGGATAGTTATGATTATCCTGATATGCTTTACCTGTCGGATGGTACACAGATGGAAGTTGCAACAGATGCAATCACCGGATTGGTGAAAGTGAGCGATACAAAGTACCGGTTAACGGTGGCACCCCTTAAGACCGGCTGGAATTACGATGTATTGAACGATCCGGGAAATGGAAAGCTTAAATTGCTGAATGTGCTTCGCGAAAAGGATAATGTCACCCTGCCTGTCCGCAATGTATGGCAAACCGACCGTACCTTGCGCGATGGCAAAGATCCGCTGAATGAGTTCAAAATACATTTTGCAGATGAAGTGCTGAATCAGACGGAGACATATTTGTTGACTTTCGAAGCCAAACGCGAGAATGCTCCTGCGGTGGTGAGCTTTACCGGTGCGCCTGTGGAAGTCTCTGATTCGTCCATCAACAAAATACGTGTTCAGTTCAATGTACCGATAGATCCGGAGTCGTTTACAATTGCCGATCTGCAGTTGAACCGACAGGGTGTGGCCTGTGATCTGAGTCAGGTAACCATCGTTCAGCTTACCGACCGTGAGTTTGAACTTGATTTGAGCAGCGTAACCACTGGTAGCGGTTACTATGTGCTGACAGTGCAAACGCGTGGCATCCTTGATCTCGAAGGTTATCCCGGTGAATTTGGAAAAACGGTCAGCTGGATTCAGTTCCTCGATGATTTTGTGGTGATTCATACCGAAGTGCTCCCCGAAGGAAGCGGAACAGTTAGCCCCACAACAACGGAGTTTGCTTATGGTACGATGGTGAAATTCACGGCTACGCCAAAAACCGGATTTACCTTCAAAAACTGGTCGGAAGCCGGTAAAATTATTTCTGGAGAAACAAGTTTAAATTATGTTCCTACTGAAAATAAAACCCTGACAGCTACTTTTGAAAAGGTGAAATGCAATGTTAACATACAGTACGATGCGCTTCGCGGAGCCGTGACCGGTAATAGCAACGGTATATATGATCTGGGCACAACCCTTCACCTCACTGCGCTACCGGGTGAAAAATTTATTTTCAAAGGCTGGATGATCAATGGTGCATTGCAGGGGACCGAAAATATCCTTCAGTTAGTAATCGATAAGAATCTCAGCATCGAAGCGGTCTTCATTCCTAAGGACGATACCGGACTGGATGTCAACTACGAAAATGGAGATCTCGCCATGCGCATCTATCCGAATCCTTCGAAAAACGGATGGGGAGTGAATGTAGTGCTCGAAGTTCCCGAAAGCAAACAGCAGGAAGGACGCCTGCTTATCTACTCACTGGTGGGTGTTCTTGAAAGAGATCTGCCGCTGACGCAGGATGAAGTGCGTATTGCCGATCTCAAACCGGGAATGTATATCTTCTGCCTGATGATGGATGGTGAGAATAAAATACGGCAGAAGGTGGTGGTAGAATAGTTTCTTTTTACACTTAAAAATTAAGTGCTCGTAAGCAGGGTAGCAGAATCTTTTATTTTGCTGCCCTGTTTTTTTGAAATATTTTACTAATTATTTTTTTAGTTAGAATATTCTTACTAATATTGCACCATGAAAAAATTAATTGAAATAGTTGCCATCGGATCCAATATGGTTGGATTGATGGAAGAACAAGCACGGGAGCAGTTTAATCTGCTGAACCTGACACTCACCCAGATGCATTATCTTGAAACTATGAATAAGTTGGATAATCCTAGTCTGACAGAGTTAGCAGCCACGCTTAAACTTTCGAAACCTACGGTTAAAGTGGCTGTAGATAAGCTGGTTGAAAAAGATTTTGTGATCAGGGTAAGATCAGATGAGGATCGGCGCAGTGCCCACCTTCATCTTACCGAAAAGGGTAAACTCATCAATACTATGCACGAATATGCCCATAAACGAATTGCGGAATCCATCTCAAGAAAATTAAATGAAGAAGAGCAAGAACAATTTATCTTGTTAATGGAGAAGATATTAAACAAATAACAGACATTTTATCAATATAATAGATGTAAATATAGCTTTGACCACCCATTAATTTGCAGTTTTTTTGGCTGAAAACCAATTGTAATTTAGCCCAATGGCAATGCCTTGGGTATAGAGATGATCAAATTAAAATGCGCCCTGAAAGGGCAATATATTTATTTTGCCCTTTCAGGGCGCTTATTTTGAATACGTTCCCAAAAACCCAAGGTGTTGTCATTGGGCTGAGATAGATTGCCACTTCGTGGCGAAAGAAATATTGTTCGTCTATGCTAACAAAATATCATTATGGAAAAAACAAACTCAAAAACAGCTTATCGGGGTCTGACTGAAGAGCAGGTGCAACAAAAATTGCAGAAAGAAGGTTACAACGAATTGCCTTCCTCGAAACCTAAAAATGTATGGCAAATCGCCCTCGGAGTATTCAAAGAACCAATGTTCCTTTTACTGGTGGCCTGTGGTACGCTTTATTTGTTGCTTGGTGATCTTCAGGAAGGACTTATGCTGATGGGTTTTGTATTTTTCATCATGGGGATTGAATTTTATCAGGAGAAGAAAACCGAGAATGCGTTGGATGCTTTGAAAGATTTGGCGAGCCCCCGCGCATTGGTCATCCGCGATGGTGTCGAACGAAGAATTGCCGGTAGGGAGGTGGTTACGGAGGATATCATTGTTCTCCAGGAGGGCGACAGGGTGCCCGCCGACGGATACATTCTTTCGTGTAACAACCTGCTTGCCGATGAATCTTTACTTACAGGAGAATCGGTGCCTGTGCACAAAAGAGAATACAAAGAGGGCGATGGCAATATCATTCCCGGTGGAGATGATAATCCCTATGTTTATTCAGGGTCGATGATTGTGCAGGGAAATGGAATTGTACGCGTTACAGCAACCGCTACTCATACCGAAATTGGAAAGATTGGTAAAGCGCTTGATTCGGTAAAGGAAGAACCCACGAAACTGAAGAAAGAAATGGGCGTGTTGGTGAAACGTCTGGCCATCATCGGTGTTTTACTCTGTGTAATGGTGATCGGGGTATATTTTATTACCCGGGGCGATCTGCTGAAAGGATTTTTAGCTGGAATTACGCTGGCCATGGCCATGCTTCCCGAGGAGTTTCCGGTGGTGCTGACGGTTTTTCTTGCTCTTGGCGCCTGGCGAATGTCGAAAAAATCGGTGTTGACCCGCAAACCTGCGGCTATCGAAACGTTGGGTTCGGCTACAGTACTGTGTACTGACAAGACCGGAACGCTTACTCAGAATAAGATGACGGTTACAAAACTGTATAACGGTAGTGATTTCTTCACCATCACCAACCAAAACAATTTTCCGGAAGAATTTCACGAAATTATTGAATTCGGGATTCTTTCGAGCCAGACCAATCCTTTCGACCCGATGGAAAAAGCGATCATCCATACGGGTGAGAGATTCCTGGACGGTACCGAACATATTCATTCCGACTGGACCATGGAAAAAGAATATCCTTTGTCGAAAGAACTCCTGGCTATGTCAAGGGTGTTTACGAATACAGCCAGTAACTCTAAAGTTATTGCGGCAAAGGGTGCGCCTGAAGCCATCTTTGATCTGTGTCATCTTGATGAAAAAAGTATTACAACTTACAGTGCTGCTGTGGCTCAGATGGCTGCTGAAGGATTGCGTGTGCTGGGTGTTGCCAGGAATAATATCAGTCCGGGAGAATTACCGGAAATTCAACACGACATTGATTTTGAGTTTGTCGGTCTGATAGCTCTTTCAGATCCTATTCGAGAAAATGTTCCGTTGGCGGTAAAAGAATGCTATGCTGCCGGCATCAGGGTGATCATGATTACCGGGGATTATCCGGTTACTGCCATGAATATCGCTAAAGAAATCGGTTTGAAGAATTATGATAAATGCATTTCCGGCCCCGAGTTAAATGAAATGAGCGAGGACGAGCTGTGCGAAAGAATCCGAGAAGTGAATGTGTTTGCGCGGGTAATTCCGGAACAAAAGCTGATATTGGTGAATGCCCTGAAACGAAATAATGAGATCGTGGCCATGACGGGCGATGGTGTGAACGATGCTCCGGCACTTAAAGCGGCAAACATAGGTATTGCCATGGGTGAAAAAGGAACCGATGTCGCCCGTGAGGCTTCATCGCTGGTGTTGCTTGATGATAACTTTGCTTCTATCGTAGGAGCCGTGCGCATGGGACGACGCATCTTCGATAATCTCCAGAAAGCGCTGGGGTATATTTTTGCAGTGCACGTACCTATTGCAGGCTTATCGCTTATTCCGGTGTTTTTTGCTGATTTCCCGCTGATACTCTGGCCGGTGCATATCGTGTTTCTGGAGTTAATCATCGATCCATCTTGCTCCATTATTTTCGAAGCGGAAAAAGAAGAAAAGAATGTAATGAGCCGCCCGCCCAAGGATATCAATGAACCTTTTTTCGGGGCCGGAAAGATATTCCTGAGTTGTATGCAGGGGGTAGGGACGCTGGTCATCACCTTGTTGATCTACTTCTTTGGATTGAAAATGGGTTATGCCGAAAACGAAGTAAGAACTTTCACCTTTATAGCACTTATCGCTTCCAACATCGCCATCATCCTTTCGAACCGGTCGTGGAACGCCAATATCTTTAATATCATGAAAACAAAGAACAGTACAGTGAAGTGGGTCGTAGGAGGAGCAATATTCTTCCTGGCACTGATTTTAAATGTGCCATTCCTGCGCGATATGTTCCAGTTTCAGGAAGTGCGGATTGGTGAGATACTGTTTTGTGCCGCGGCAGGATTTTTATCTATTGTTTGGTTTGAGGTGTATAAGCAGGTGAGTGGGAGGTTTGCTGGAAAATACAACAAACATAAATATTGTTAGTTGTGTTAATAAATTTTTATAAATAATAAATGATTTTATTATTTTTTTTGATTTATAATGCGTTGATAATCAAAGTGCTAATGCTTTTGTAAGGTGTTCGTAAGAAAATAAATTATCAAAATTAAGGAAAAACGTTTTAGCAATATAAATAACATATTATCAGGTGTTTAGGTGTTTTTATGTTTAATAACATATAAATATATTTTGATAGAATAACAAAAACAAGATATATTTGCATCATTAATTTCATAATTGGCTTAAGATAAGGATGGCTATCACTATAAAGGATATTGCGCAATATACAGGATTATCAATTTCTACTGTTTCCTTAGTTTTAAATGGTAAGGGTTCTACATCGCGTATTAGTGAAGATACAATAAAGAAAGTGCAGGAAGCTGAGCTTGCTTTAAATTACAAGCCTAATATGTTAGCCAGCAGTTTAAGGAAGGGCTATACTAACACAATTGGTTTTGTTGTTTCAGATGTTTCTAACCCTTTTTTCATTAAAGTAGCAAGTATTATAGAACGTGAAGCGGCGAATTTTGGATATAGTGTGTTTTTGGCTGGTTCTGATGAAAATGATGAGAAGTGTAAAGCAATGATACAAAATTTTGTAAACTTTCGGGTGGACGGATTAATTATTGCAGCCACAAGCGGTTCGATAAATGTAATTAATCAGTTGATTAATCAAAAAATTCCTTTTGTGTTATTAGACAGATACTTTAAGAATGTTAATGCAAATTCGGTTGTAATGGATAATTATGGATCAGCATATAAGGCTGTTCAGTATTTGATATCAAAAGGCCGAAAACGAATTGCAACATTCTCATATGAGACGGATTTATTACATATGCACGACCGTATGAGTGGTTACAAAGCGGCACTTAAAGATAATGGTATCAGATTTGATAAAAGATTGACACCGCCAATACCTTTTCTTAATATTGATCCAATGGTCATTGAATCGCATGTCAGGGAACTGATAGAGGTGAGGAATGTTGATGGTTTCTTTTTTCAAACCAATAGAACAGCTATGCCGAGTTTACAAACATTATTTCATTATCAATATAAAATACCGGAACAGGTTTCAGTAGTTAGTTATCATGATAATGAGTATTTTAAACTTATGAGTCCGTCAATAACTGCTTTAGTGCAGCCAATAAATGAAATGGCAGTTAAAAGTATCCAGATGCTTATTAGTGCAATCAATGGTAACACAAAGATTGATAAGGTTGTATTACCAGCACTTCGCATAGAAGAAAGAGTAAGTGTATAATATTTTATTATTTGCTAAAACGTTTTTTCAAGTTAAGTGATTGGTAGCTATTGAAATAAAATATTTAATTCTGTACTAGATTAAAATACCTTGGAAATAAAATAAATTGACATGAAAACATTAAATGAAAAAAAGCTTTTTGTCAAACAAAAATTGATTTTGCTAATCTTGATTTGGACTTTAAATTTTACGTGTACAGTTGATAATCTTTATGCTCAATCAGCAGTTTCTTCAAAGAAAACTCTGATCGGGATAGTTTTGGATGAATCTTCTGTTCCAATTGTTGGTGCGAGTGTCCTCGTTAAAGGTACAAAAAGCGGGACAGTAACCGATTTAGATGGTAAATTTGGCCTCGAAGTCCCGACAAATGGAGAATTAATAATTTCATATCTTGGCTATCGTACGGTTAATGTTCCTGTAAGTAATCAAACACGAATAACAGTGGTTCTAAGTGAAAATGTGGAAAGTATTGATGAAGTGGTTGTAATTGGTTATGGTACGGTTCGTCGTGGAGATTTGACAGGAGCTGTAAGTTCAGTTAATGTCGAAAACATGACGAAAGCTCCTGTAGCTTCATTTGATCAGGCTTTGGCGGGACGTATTTCGGGCGTTCAGGTAACTTCAGCAGATGGCCAACCAGGGAGAACTTCAGATATTGTTATACGTGGAGCCAGCTCATTGACACAAAATGTAGCTCCTATCTATGTTGTAGATGGTTTTGTACTGGAAGATTTTGATCCGAGCTCAATTTCACCACAGGATATTGAGTCAATAAATGTTTTGAAGGATGCTTCTTCTACAGCTATTTATGGTGCTAAAGGTGCAAATGGGGTCATTGTGATAACAACTAAGAATGCAAAGATTGGTAAGCCAACAATAAGCTATAATGCAAGTTTAGGGTTTAACAAGGCTACAAAACGTATGGAGGTTATGGACACTTATGAGTACATGAAATTTACAATAGAGCGTTTTCCAGACGCAGCACGTTCTGTCTTTTATCCTGAAGTTGAAGCTGGTGGTACTATGGACCCTGAGAAATATCGGAATGCACCTTCCATTGACTGGCAGGATGAAATATTAAGAACTGGATTTACTCAAATTCATAACCTGTCTATGAATGGAGGCTCCCAGGGAACAAAATACATGGTTTCACTCTCACATTTCGATCAGGAAGGTAGTGTTATAAATACAGATTACAATAAAACATCTGGTCGTATCGCTTTAGATCAAACAATCAATAAGAATGTGACATTGAGGCTAAGTGCTTATTACATAAGAGATCACGCTTCGGGGATAGTGCCGACGGATGCATCGGTAAATTCGCAAGCCTCAAGTGCACTATTCTTTAGTGCATATGGCTATCGACCAGTTGTTAGTTTAGACCCGCAGGCAAATGAAGAATTCTTGAACAGCCTTGTGGATGAAGAATTGAACGGCATGAGTGACTATCGCCTTAATCCAAGAATTATGGCTGAAAATGAGGTCAAGAATAACATCAATACAATGTTCATCCCATCAGCCAATCTTACTTATAAAATAAATAAGCATTTTACACTACTTATTCGTGGGGGGCTTGACCGACGATTGAGAGAGAATAATTATTTCTATAATTCCAAGACAAGATTAGGAATGAGCCGTCCGGGCATTATCAATGCAGGTGTGCAGGGAGGAGTTAGTTTTTATCAATATAATTTAGCTTCCAATGAAAATATACTTTCATATAATAATACGTTTAGTAAAATCCATAAGATAGACACACAGTTGGGAATGAGCCTTCAATCAATCAATACATCTTCACATGCATTAAAATATCAGGGAATACCATATGAAGAGCTTGGACTCAGTGGTATTGATAAGGGAGTGCCAGTGCCACAGAATTCGTTTTTATCATCATCCAGAACTGAATCATTTTTTGCTCGAATAAATTATAACCTATTATCCAGATATCTTTTTACAATTACAGGTAGAGCTGACGGTTCATCAAAATTTTCTCCGGAAAACAGATGGGGTTACTTTCCTTCAGCAGCATTTGCCTGGAGAATGAGCGGTGAACCAATATTTAAAAATCTGGATTTTTTGTATGATGCAAAGTTACGCCTAAGTTATGGTATCACGGGTAATAACCGTGTCGGAGATTTTGATTATTATGCATCTATTGACACTCCTTACAAAGGATATTATTCCTTTAATAATGCAACTCCTCAAATGGGAGCTGCCAGAAACAGTCTGGGAAATGTGGATCTAAAGTGGGAGTCAACTGCTCAAACAAACATTGGTTATGATTTATCATTATTTAATAACAAAATTAGTTTAACAATTGATTGGTATAAAAAAGAAACAACTGATTTGTTGCTTAAAGCAAAACTTCCTTCAGTTCTTGGTTTTGAAGAAGCCTACAAGAATATTGGAGCAATTCAAAATCAAGGCTGGGAGTTTTCATTATCAACAGTAAATATCCATACAAAGGATTTTACATGGAATACCGATTTTAATATCAGTTTTAACAGGAATAAGATTTTATCATTGAACGGAGAGCAGGATTATATGGAGTCTTTTGTTTCGTGGGATTCAAATTATAATAGTACGCCTCTTTATCGGGCAATTGTTGGTCAACCTGTTGCTCAGTTTTGGGGAATACAATGGGATGGAGTTTACCAATACAGCGATTTTGATGCAACCGAAAATATCGATGGAACTACTACATACACATTAAAACCTGAAGTTACTGCAAATGGTAATCCTCGTGTAAAAATAAAACCGGGAGATATAAAATATAAAGATCAGGATGAAGATCTCAATATTACAAGTGATGATCGTGTAGTCATTGGTAACCCTCTGCCAAAACATATCGGTGGATTAGGCAATGATTTCAGATACAAGAACTTTTCATTAAATGTATTCTTTCAGTGGTCTTATGGTGCGGATGTGTTCAATGCTGATCGAATTTATTTTGAAGGAGGTTATAATGTTCGTCCATTACAAAACCAGTTTGCTTCGTACGAAAACAGATGGACGCCGGAGAATCAAACCAATGAAATGTTCAGAAGTGGTGTTGGTGGTTCAGAGTCCGGTGCAGGACCCAATGGAATTTATTCGTCAATGCACATAGAGGATGGTTCGTTTTTACGACTGAAGACAGTATCTTTTGACTATAATCTACCAGCTAAACTCCTTGAAAAAATAGATATAAAAGCTCTTTCATTAGGAGTAGCAGCACAAAATATTTATACATGGACGGCTTATTCAGGATTAGATCCCGAGGTGTCGGTCCGTCATTCAATTCTGACACCTAATTTTGATTATTCTGCTTATCCAAGATCACTGTCAGTCGTTTTTAATTTAAAATTAACTCTTTAATAGCTACAATTATGAAACGAAAAGTAATATTATTATCGACAATCATATATGTATCTTTCACATTTACATCTTGCGATGATTTTTTAGCCACGACTCCTACTGACTTTCTTAATCCAAAAATATATTATAATACTCCAGAACAACTCGATGCCGGGTTAAACTCAGTATATGCCACACTTTCATCTTATGCGCTTTACGGAGATAAAATGCAGTCAGAATTAGCTTTGCAAGCAGATGAGGGATTTAATTATAATGCTGTCCCTATGGGAAATGTCAGGCATTATAATGTTTCAACCTCAGATAAAGATGTCTTAGCTTTTTGGAAAGCTTTATATGCAGGGATTGATAAGGCTAATTTTCTCTTAGAGAATATTAATAAGCCTAAAATGGATGAAGTAAAAAGAGGGTATGTTAAAAGTGAGGCTTTATTTTTACGTGCATATTTTTATTTTTTGCTTGTTCAGAATTTTGGAGAAATACCCTTAAGGACTGAATCAGCTAAATCAGTTAATGAAGGTTATGACCCTCGAAGTTCGATCAGAGATATCTACAATCAGATATGGACGGATTTGATTGAAGCAGAAAAAATAGCACAGCCTATTGATCAGATAGGTCATGGAGGCAGGATTAGCAAATCTGCTATCCAGGGGATACTTGCAAGAGTTGCTTTGTACATGGCAGGTCATCCTTTACAGGATCAGACTAAATGGGTGGATGCCAGAAAATGGTCTAATGAGGTTATTAAAAGTAATTTGCATGAGTTGAATTCAAATTATGAGCAGGTTTTTATCAATTATGCCAAGGACATTTATGATTACAAAGAAAGTATTTTCGAAGTGGAATTTTGGGGTAACAATGAACCTCCTTATGCAAATGCCGGCAAAGTGGCCATGAATGTAGGTGGCCCATTGTACAACAAATTATCATCTCCTACATATGGTGTTTCATACGGTTGGGTTTATTCTACAGATTGGCTTTATAAATCATACGCTGAAGGCGATATTAGAAGAGATAGAAATATTGCAAATTTCACGTTCTCAACCAGTACAGGCTTGCCTGTATCGAGGGGAACGATAACCGCTTACGGACGCGCAGCACGGAAATGGGATCGTAAAGACGAACCGGCAAGTATACGTATGTTAATCACGGGTACCTCCCAGAACTTCCCTATTCTACGTTATTCTGATGTGTTGCTGATGTTCGCTGAAGCAAATAATGAATTGTCAGGTGATGTATCACAAACGCTGGATGCAATAAATCAGGTTCGTAGAAGAGGCATGGGACTCGATCCTAAAACTCCTGATGCGACAATTGATTTGACTGATGCTCTTTCACAGGAAGATCTTAGAGCAGCGATAAGAGCAGAACGTCCACGAGAACTTTGTTATGAGGCTTTAAGGAAAGGAGATGTTGTTCGCTGGGGTCTTTTTTATGAACGCATGCAGTTTGCCAATACAGAAATGAAAGGTACAAGTTGGGGGACAAATGTGCGCAGGGCCTATTTTGAGAATGCGACCCCTCGTGATACACTTTGGCCAATTCCTGATTACGAAAGGGGTCTTAATCCTAACCTCACCCAGAATTCGGGATGGTAATTGAGAAAAATCAATATTTGAAACAATTTATAAAAAACATATCATGAGAAGCTTTTTTTTAACTTTTCTCCTTTTTGCATATATTGCTTTAATAGCACAAGATCAGGAAATTGCTTTCTGGAAAATGTCTCAAAGTTCTGATGTTAAAGAAATAATTGACAGCAAAGGGAGTTTCTCTTTGAAGCAAAGAGTTAGTTTTGTGGATGGCGTTTGGTCAGGGATGGCAAGTGAATACTGGTCAGAATTAGACTTGCGTGATAAGTCGTGGTCGGTTGAAGGTTACTTCAGAACAAATGGAAAAGCCGATAGACAAATGATGATTACAGGCACAAGATCCGGTTTGTCAAAATACAGCGGATGGGACTTCTCGATGCTTAAAACCGGAGAAATGCGGTTTTTAGTAGCTGATGATAACGGTAAGGTGAAACAGATAATATCAGCCGGTCAGAAATACGATGATGGACAAGAACATCAGTTTAAACTTCAATGGGATCCGGTAAAAGGATTAATATCCATGATTGTTGACCAGAAAAGAATTGCGCTTACTTGGGATGCTGATTTGGGTGAGAATATTAACCGCAGGTTCTTCATAGGAGCTCAGCCTAAAGGTGGAGGCATGGAGTTGAAATTTGTCGGAGAATTGAGGAATATCTCTTTTAAAAGTATTCCTGATATTGCTAAACAAAAAAATAATGATTTAAAACAGCCAAAAACAGCAAAAGTTAACGCTCTGTCGAATGATTATGCAAAAGAAGGCATTATAGCCAGTTGGCCTTTAGATATAAAAACAAATCAATCTGAAATTGTTGATGCAATAGGTAATTTTACTCTTAAAAAAAGTATTTCAGCTTCATCAGGAACATATTCTGGAGTAGGAACTACCTATTGGCCATCTCTTGACTTGCGTAAAAATTCATTTTCATTTGAGGGGACTTTTAAAACAAATGGTGAAGCTGATGCGGTGATGGCTATTGCCGGAAACAGATCGGCAATATCAGGATATACTGGTTGGGACTTCATGATGCTGAAAAATGGGGTACTGCGATTTTTAGTGAACGATAATAATGGGAAATCAAAACATTTAATGAGTGCACAGAGAGAGTTTGATGATGGACTGGAACATCAATTCGTTATTAAATGGGAAGCATCTGCGAGTACGCTAACAATGACTATCGATAAGAAATATAAATATTCAACTTTTCTGGATGGAGATTTAGGCGAAAATCCTGGTCGTATATTTTACATTGGTGCGCAACCTACTGTGGCCGGAGGGAAAACAATTCCATTCAAAGGTGAACTGAGAAATTTTGTTTTCAAAGGTGTCTTAGTAGAAAGTAAAGTTGCAATGACAAATGCTGAAGCCCAATCTTTAGAATCTATGGACAAGGAAATGGTAAGAGCCAAAGTTGAAGAAACAACGCTATGGATAGATGCTAAAAACCTTACGATAGAAGGAATGGGATGGAAAGAAGGTATTGCTGAGTATACGAGAATCCCTGATAAATATCAATCGGTTGTAACTCCAAAAGTTTGGTCGTTAAGTCGGAACTCAGCAGGAATTTCAGTCCATTTTACAGTAAAAGGAACTGCATTTGTAAATGCCCGTTGGACCTTGAAAGGTAATGGTTATATGGCACATATGACATCACAGGCTGTAAATGGGCTTGATTTGTATGTTAAGATGGATGGGAAATGGGTATGGGCAGGTGTTGGAAAACCTACTAAGGATGGATTGCAGCAGGAAACTTCCCTTAAAGGAGGATTCTTACAATCTAAAACATACGAATGTATGGTATACTTGCCACTTTATACAGGTATTTCTGCAATTCAAATGGGATTCTCTCTTGGTAGTACTGTAACCGCTACAACACCTAATACGAAAAAACCGATGGTTTTTTATGGAACATCAATTCTTCATGGTTGTAGTGCCTCTCGTGCTGGAATGGCTTTTCCTTCAATGCTTGGACGACGTTTTGACACACCGATTGTAAATCTAGGATTCTCGGGAAACGGATTGATGGAAGAACATTTCGGTGATATTATGGGTGAAATAGATGCATCGGTGTATATTATCGATTGTTTGCCTAATATGTCGACATTTACTCCAGAAGAAATTACTGCGCGCACACTGGCATTGGTACGAAAACTTCGCAGCTTGAGACCGAAAACGCCTATCGTATTGGTTGAAGATAGAAATTATGGTTATGCTGATTTGGCTGGACCTGTTGTAAACAATCGTCGTCCGGCGATGAAAGCAGCCTATAATACTTTGATAACTGAGACGACAGATCTTTATTATGTGGAAGGAGACCAGTTATTAGGTGAAGATACAGAAGCAACTGTTGACGGATCACATCCTTCAGATTTAGGAATGTACAGGTATTTTGTTGCTTTGGAACCGGTTATTTCCAGAATTAATTGTTGCAAGTAAACTTTGAGCTAAAATGTTAAAGGTAAATTCATACAGGGTATTTTTATTGTTATCATTCTTTGCTTTAGGAATGCTTTCATGGGCAGTCACACCTTCCTTTGAAGCAAAATTACTTGATCTTCACTACCGTCTGTTCCCCGACAGATTTCCTGTCGAAGCATCGTATAGTACGACAATCAGTGTCCCTCGAAATTATACAATGGGAATGCAGTTAGCAGTGAAAAGTTCTGAGGCATCCACTTATACCATATCACTTAAAGATATGAAACATTCGAATGGCAGTCGTGTGGATTTTGAATTTGCTGTTCGTCCGTTGCAACAGATTACCTGCGAAGGGAATACTCAGGGGTCAATGATTAATGAACCAGGAGGTTCATATCCTGCTTCGTGGATTCCCTATTTTATCCGCAATGCTCCCTTCAATTTATTGGAGGTTGTCGCTCCTGCTGTTGAAGGCAATAGTTTTATGACTCAAGCAAACATAACAGAAGGCGTATTACTTCAGATAAAAATACCAACAAGCTGCACAATAGGTGTATATAGTGGTTTTGTTGTTATTGCAAAAAGTCTTACTGATAAGATTGAATTACCTATCTCTTTTAAGGTACATAAAGCCATTGTTTCACGAAATGATTTTCTGGATTGTGTCCACTGGATGTCACCAGCGCCGGTTGATCTCCGTAAAAATGGTTCTCTGGTAGCATGGTGGAGTGAGGAACATTGGAAATTACTTGAACGTGCAGGCACTCTTTTGTATGAGGATGGAAATAATATGATGTATACTCCCCTTGTAAATGAAGCAAATCCCCTTATTCAGGCACGTTGGGAAAACAATGACTTTACTTTTGATTATAGTCGGTTCGACCGTTGGGTTACTCTTTTTTCGGGGATCGGATATAAATATTTCTCAGGTTTTCATTTGCGTTATTCAACACTCAATCTTACAATTTTAGACGTGGCTAACGGAGGGAAGAAGACCTTGGCTACATTGGGTGTGAATATTGGTTGTTTTCAGGAAAAATTTCTTAGGGATTTGGATAATCATCTTCGTGTAATTGGAATGCATGATCGTTTTGTCCTTCATTTGTATGATGAACCATCGGGTACATATATTGATGAATATAAATATTATAACAACCTGATGACCAGATTTATGCCGGGAATTAAATCAATTGATGCTACAAACTCAAACCCGGCTCTTTTTTCAGATTATGTAGGCTTACAGGTGTACAATTTACCAGGAATCGTAACCAATAAAAATGGAACAGTGAAGACTCGTCTGGAGCAGGGAAAACCGGTATGGTTATATAATACTACTAGTCCTTTTCCTCCTTATCCCAACAGACATATTGACAGACCTCTCACTGAAAATCGTTTATGGCCATTACTTGCGTTGAAATACAATTGTTCAGGGTATCTTTATTGGGCTGTTAATACCTACCGGGGTGTGCCTGATGAATATGCTACTTCTCTGGGTCCACTGCCTGACGGAACACAAAAACATGCTCCAGGAGACGCATGGTTTTATTACCGCTCTGATCAGGGACTAAATCAATCGTTGAGATTAATGAGTTTCAGAGAAGGAATGGTTGATGTTTCTCTACTTAGACAATTATCAAAAAACAATCCTACACAAGTAATCACGCAACTAAATAAACTGATATTGCCCGAAATAGAAATTGGTCATACCCGTCCATGGTCGGATTATCTGATCAGAGCCGATGAAATCCCGAAAGGATATATTACGGATTTTGATGCTTACCATAATAACAGAAAGGAAGTGTTGGAGATGTTAGATTTGATTTTGCCTAATTAATAAAATATCAATTCAGAATAAAGCGAGTATCTCATGAGAAAATTAAAGTTATTATCAATTATCATGTTTGGTTTTCTGTCGTTAATTTTAAATGCACAGAAGATTGATTTACGTAATGTTGAAACGGGAGACCTGATTTATAAAAACACATATATCGATCAGCCTTATATGTTGAAATTGAATGATGGAAGCTGGTTGTGTGTGTTTACTACCGGAGCTGAAAGTGAGAGTCGCCCGGGACAACACATCGTTTCTATGAAAAGCACTGATCATGGTAAAACATGGTCGAATCCTGTAAAAATTGAACCTAATGACGGCCCTATGTCATCCTGGGCCATCCCTTATCTGACAAGTTATGGTCGTATTTATGTTTTTTACAATTACAACGGAGACAATATCTCCATGGTAAGAGATAAACCCATCAAACAAGCAGGACTTCTCGGATGGTATTGCTATAAATACAGCGACGACAATGGATTAAGCTGGAGCAGCAAAAGCTATAGGATCCCTGTCCGGGTTACAGCAGCAGATGTTTTTAATGATTTCGATGGTTTCGTGCAAATGTTCTGGGGTATTGATAAGCCGCATTTATTAGATGGGAGCGTTTATTTTGCTTTCTCAAAAATAGGAAAGTTTGTTCAGGATATGGGTGAAGGCTGGATGCTTTGTTCAGATAATCTGGATAAAGAACGGGATGCATCGAAGATTAACTGGAAGATGCTTCCGGATGGAGAATATGGTATTCGAAACCCTAAATTTCAATCGGTTCAGGAAGAACACAATACGGTAATAATGAATGACGGATCGATTTATTGTGTTTACAGAACAGCTCTTGGATTTCTGGGTTATAGCATTAGCCGGGATAAAGCAAAAACATGGACTTTGCCTGACACACTTCGCTATGCATCAATAATTCCAAATGTTATAAAGAATCCCAGAGCATGTCCTCGTTTATTCAAATGCAAAAATGGTAACTACCTGCTATGGTATCACAATCATGGAGGAAAGGATTTTAAACAGCGCACACCAGTATGGATTGCCGGAGGAGTAGAAAAGAATGGAAATATTGAATGGTCACAACCGGAAATATTGCTTTATACGCATGAAAATAATGTCAATGGTATGAGTTATCCTGACCTGATAGAAGAAGATGGAAAATATTGGATAACAGAGACACAAAAACATATTGGACGCACTCATTCAATAGCACCTCAGCTATTAGAAGGATTGTGGAAACAAGCAAGTGCAAAATCACTTATTAAAAGCGGACTCGTAGTCAATAAATCGGATATTTCCAAACCAACTAAAATCTCAATGCCCAAATTCATCAATTTAAATGAGGATGGAATTACAGTTGAAATGACAGTAAAACTTACTGACTGGAAACCTAACCAGATACTTTTTGATTCACAGGGAAATCAGGGAGAAGGGATTCGCATTACTACTGCCCCGAGAAATACATTGCGTATAGAAGTTGCTGATAAAGAGAGAAATGCGTATGTATGGACTACCGATGAGGGATACTTTAGTTCCGGCAAATCTCAGACTGTTGCATTTGTTGTTGATGGACTTGCTCGTACAATCTCTGTTGTGATTGACGGAAAACTATGTGATGGTGGATATAAACGTCAGTATGGTTGGGGAAAGTATGCCTCAGAAGTGAAAAATATCAATGGGAAAGCAAAAGCAGTCGTAGCTCAGGAATGCATTGGCACAATTGAGAATGTGAAAATTTATGACCGTTACCTTACGACTTCGGAATGTATTAGTAATTACAATTCGTATAATGTGAAATAGTAATTGATTTGTTTATGAAAAAAATATTAATACTGATAATCCTTTTGCTTAGTAATTCGGGGCTTTTTAATGTATTTCCCGGCAATCAGCGCTATCCTGTTATTCCAAAACCTGTTCGGCTCGTTGAAGTTGAAGGGGAGTTTTTGATAAACAAGAAAACATCTGTCACAATTGATGATTTATCTTGTCAGGGAATGTATGTGGTTAATGCATTAAATAATGCAATAAGCGAAACCGGAGGATTTAACTTAATAAACAAGCAAGAAAGCGGGAGAAATTGTGTTACAATAAAAAAAGATCAGACAATTAATCATAAAGAGGGATATGTGCTGACAATAAATAAAAAAGGTATCAGCATTGGCTATAAAAATCTACATGGTGCTTTTAATGCTGTTCAGACGATTCGTCAACTTATGCCTGTTGTTCCTGTAAAGGGTGTCATTTCAATTCCGTGCGTTGAAATTGAAGATGCTCCAATGCTTGAATATAGAGGCTATATGCTGGATGTAGCGCGTCATTTTTTTCCGATGAGCCATCTTAAAAAGACGATTGACATGCTGGCTTTCTACAAAATCAATGTTTTTCATATTCATCTGACCGACGATCAGGGCTGGCGAATTGAAATAAAAAAACATCCCAAATTGCATGAAATAGGAGCATGGCGGAATGAAACCCAAAACGGACATCGTACAGATGTGCCTACCACATTTGATGGAATTCCTCATGGTGGATATTATACTCAGAACGAGTTGAAAGAGTTGATAAATTATGCACAAGAACGTTTTATCAGAGTCATTCCTGAAATAGATATTCCCGGACACACGCAGGCAGTTCTTGCAGCTTATCCACAATATGGTTGCGTTGACGATACTACTTATACAGTGTCTACGAAATGGGGCTATCATGATGACATCCTTTGTCCTAAAGAAGAAACATTTTCTTTTTTACAAGATATTTTTGATGAAGTAATGACTGTCTTTCCAGACAAATATATTCACATCGGAGGCGATGAAGTACAGAAACGTTGCTGGAAAGAATCTGTTTTCTGTCAGGACATGATAAAAAGACTTGACCTGAAAGATGAAAAAGGTCTGCAAAGTTATTTTATTCATCGTATTGAATCGTATCTTAATGCGGAAGGTCGTGAAATCATCGGTTGGGATGAAATACTTGAAGGCGGTCTTGCTCCCAATGCTACAGTTATGTCATGGAGAGGAGAAAAAGGAGGTATTGAAGCAGCAAAAAGCAAACACAATGTTATCATGACTCCAAGTGCATTTATGTATCTTAACTTTTACAATACTCCTTTCAAAGATAAACTGGAACCATTGGCGAACACACATGTGTTGCCTTTAGAGAAAGTTTATAATTATTCCCCGTTCCCCAAGGTATTGAGCGATGAAGAAAAAAAACATATAATAGGTTTACAGGCTTCTGTATGGACAGAATACTGCAAAACAATAGAAAATGCCGAATCGCTCACTTATCCTAGACTTTGTGCAATGGCTGAATGTGCCTGGACTCCAATGGAACAAAAGAATTACGATGACTTTTATAACAGGTTGGTTTATAATATAGGACATCTTGATAAATGGAAAGTTAATTATTCGAAATTATTCCTGAACAACAAATAAATTAAATTTTGAATCTTATGTATAGAATTTTCACAAAAGTACTGATTTATTGTGCGGCAGCATTATTCCTATTTGCATTCGTTGTTTATCTTTTCGGAATAGATATTCCCGTTTCGGCAATAATCATATCAGGTTTAGTATGTACTGCTATCTCATTTACAGGCTTTGAAAAATTAAAAGGTTTCTCCTATACCATCTGGATTATTTTCGGAATTACACTGGGAATGTGTTATTCAGAATCATTGATTTCTGTAGGGGATTTTCAGCTTAAACGCCTTATTGTTCCTTTTGTTCAGGTTACCATGTTGGGTATGGGAGCTCAAATGAGTTTTGATGATTTCAAAGGTGTAATAAAAATGCCGAAAGGTGTATTTACTGGTGTGATTTGCCATTTTACTATTATGCCATTGGTTGGTTTTTCTCTCTCGAAGTTATTTAACTTCTCTCCGGAAATTGCAGCAGGTGTAGTGTTAATTGGATGTGTGCCAAGTGCTATGGCTTCGAATGTTATGTCATTCCTGGCAAAAGCAAATCTGGCATTGGCGGTCACAATTGGGGCAATAGGTACTATGCTGGCTCCTTTTTTAACGCCTTTACTTATGAAATGGCTCGGCGGACAATATATTGAAATTGATGTAATGGGAATGATGATCGAAATAATTAATATGATTATTGTTCCTATTGTTGCCGGTTTTATTTTCAATCTTTTTTATTATAACAAAGAAAGTCTTAAGAATAAGCTTATTCAATTATCATCATTTGCTGCTATTATACTTGTAACAAACATAATATTGCATTTTACATCCAGAGCTGATCTGGCTAATTCAGTAAATGTCTGGGGAAAATCAATGCTATGGTTTTATATCGCTCCTATGGCAATTGCTATCTTGTTAAGAAATATTAAATCTATTTCAAACAGTAAGATTAGTAGTAGTCTTGGCTTTGTCGCGATGCTGGGGATAGTCATAAACACTACGATCATAACAGCAGCCGGAAAAGAAAGTCTCATGCAGGTAGGCGGACTGCTAATTCTTACTTGCTTATTACATAACCTAATTGGATTCTCTGTTGGTTACGGAACAGCCAGTTTAATGAAACTGCCGGAGAAAGATCGCAGAACTATTGCGTTCGAAGTAGGTATGCAAAATGGAGGAGTAGCAACTGGCTTAGCATTACAAATGGGGAAAATAGCCACAGTTGGACTTGCATCAGCTATTTTCGGACCTCTACAGAATTTAACAGGATCGGCATTGGTGGATTTCTTCAAAAGACGTCCGATAAAAGAATAAATTATATAAACACTTAAAATTTTATTATTATGAAAAAAACATTTTTACTCAGCATTAGCATATGTGCGATAATGTTTGTCAGTCCAATAATCTGTGCTCAGGCACCATCGCTCAGGGCTCCTTTTGCAAAAAGGGTCTTAATACAGGGAACCAACATGGGAGTCGGTTCTGGAAAAACATTTAAGATGCTGAATGATGGTGGGGCAATTCCTGCTTCTCCACGATTTAGTGAAGTCACTACTACTACTTATAAACCACCGACTTCCACTGCCGTCGCTGGTATGCAGGATGGAGATGTAGCGGTATCAAAATGGAACTCACCCTATGGATTATGTTTAGATGCCAGTGGGAATCTGATTGTTGTTGAAAAATGGAATTCTCACCGTATAAGAAAAATTGATTTTTCAAGCGGTCAGGTAACAACAATTGCCGGAGATAATTCAGCACAGGTTGGAGCTAGTGGATATATTGATGCAAATGGTACAAGTGCCCGCTTTAATCAACCAACTGATGCTATAATGGATAGTAACGGGAATATTTTTATATCGGATTTAGGTAATTATTATATACGCAAAATTGCTACTAATGGAGATGTTACAACTTTTGCAGGTTCTGGGGTTTCAGGCAGTGCCGATGGAACAGGTACTGAGGCGTCATTTGGAGGTGTTTTTGGCCTGGCTATTGATGCAGATGATAATATTTATGCCACAGACAGAACGAATCATCTTATTCGAAAAATAACTCCTGCAGGAGTTGTAACAACATTTGCCGGAAGTACATCAGGTTCATTGGATGGAACAGGAACATCTGCAAAATTCAACAATCCGGCAGGTATCGACATTGATGCAGCAGGAAATTTGTATGTTGCTGATGCCGGAGGTAATCAAATTCGTAAAATAACTCCTGAAGGTGTTGTAACTACCCTTGCCGGTACAGGTACTGCCGGTGTAGCAGATGGCGAAGGAACAGTTGCTACGTTTAATCAGCCGATAGGGGTGGCTGTGGATGAATTCGGATATATATATGTTGCCGATTATACAGGCAGAAAATTACGTAGAGTATCTTCAACAGGTTATGTAAAAACTATTGCTGGTAACGGAGGAGGAAGTTTCGTGGATAATGTAACCGGTACATCCGCTTATTTCAGAGCTCCAAGTGATATTGTGTATGATAAAAACAAACGTTGTATTTTCATGGCAGATAATACCAATTATGCCATACGTAAAATAAACCTTACAGGATGTTTTGCTGACAGGTTGCCAGCAGGTTTCAGTATGAATATGGGAACTGGTGAAATTTATGGTACTCCATCAACAGTTTCAGCTCCTTTTGATTATAATTTTGAAGGATATAATACCTCGGGAGGTAGCTCTGTGAATATGAGTATCGAAGTTGTAGCATCAGGCAGTACTGTATATACAATTAGTTCCAGTGTTACTGGTGGTAATGGACAAATATCAGGAACACAGGAGGTAGTCAGTGGGGGTAATGCTACATTCACAATCACACCAAATTCCGGATATGAAATAGCATCACTTACTTTGAATGGAGTTAATCAAAGCTTTACTCCTGATCAAACTTCTTTTACAACTACAAACGTGTTGTCAGATGCTTCACTTGTTGTAAGTTATTCGGAAAAAATAAGTACAGCATTGAATAATAGTATTGCAAATAATATCAGATGTATTTCAAACAGAGGAATCTTGGTAGTGGAAGGAGTATTACCTCATCAAAATGTAGTAATATTTACCAGCTCAGGCAATCAGGTTGTTTCCGGAAAAGGGAATTGTGAATTCAATTTATCTCCCGGATTTTATATAATTAAGGTGGATAACACTTTAATGAAACTGATTCACAAATAATACTAATCTTGCATCCTGTATTTAATTGTTGAATACAGGGTGCAAATTTTTTATAAAAATGAAGAGGAAGATTTTTACGATAATATATTTTATTACATATTCTTTTATCCTTTTTGCACAGTCACCTTCAATAAGTTATGGAAACACAGGGCTGGTATTTTATCAGAATGAAGCTATGCAACCTATGATTCCCACAAATAAAGGAGGAGTTGTTCCCGATGCTATTTATGGTACGGTAAGTACAGTGGCAGGTGGTTGGGCAGGGATGTTGGATGGCACATTATCAAGTGCCCGTTTTAATCAACCTTACGGACTATGTTTTGATCAGTCTGGCAATCTTATTGTTGTAGAACGCAGCGGTAGCCGTGTTCGAAAAATAGACTTGGTGAATAATCAGGTTTTAACAATTGCCGGTGATGCAGGTACCGTAACGCCAACAGGAGCGCGGGTCGACGGACAGGGTACAGCAGCTCGGTTTAATCAACCAACAGATGTAACGATAGATGAACCGGGTAATTTGTATGTGACTGATATGATGAATAATGTAATACGTAAAATTTCTCCAGATGGAATTGTCTCTACTTTTGCCGGAAGTGGAACGCAGGGGTATCTTGAAGGATCTTCGCAAACAGCCCGGTTCTATTTCCCTTTTGGAATATGTGTAGGTAAGAACGGCAACTTATTGGTTGCCGACAGAAAGAATAACAGGTTACGTGAAATAAATATTTCTACAAGAGAAGTTTCATGCTTTGCCGGTTCTGCCGCTGGAAATAATTCAGGAGCAATTAAAACAGGTACATCATTTTCAGCATGTATGAATGAACCTTTTTCAGTAAAAACTGATGCTTCAGGAAATATCTATGTGTCCACCTATGTTGGAGGTATAGTCCGCAAGATTGATCTTTCAGCCTTATCAATTTCAACCCTTGCCGGAACTTATCTTGATGAATACAATACGAGTCGTGATGAAGTGGGTTTAAATGCAAGTTTTACTACACCGAATGGTATTGCTGTTGATAAGATGGGTGATGTGTTTGTTGCGGAGAATAATTCTATGCTGACAAACAATAAAATCCGTAGGATATCACAATCAGGTGTTGTTACGACACTTGCGGGTAGTGGGGATGCAGGTAATACTAACGGTGTCGGAAGATTGGCACAATTTCGTTCTCCCACGGGTATCGCTTCTGATGGTAAAGGAAATGTCTATGTTGCAGATGCGGGTAATCATGCAATTCGAAAAATTGTTGCCACTGGTTATGCTATTTCACCAGCTCTACCTGAAGGTATGACCATTGATGGTGCAACTGGTGTAATAAGTGGGGTCCCTACCGTGACTGCAAATTCAAGAGATTATATTGTAACTGCCTACAATGCCTATGGGAAAAGTGAGACAACTATTACATTGGCCGTTGCAAAACGGGTTGATTCCAGAAATATTGAGAACCCGTATAGTATTATTCCTGATTTTAGTTATGCTGATCAGGGCTATGTTACAATAGCACAGAATGGTGATTGGGTGTCGGTTATGACTACCGGAACAAGTACCGAAACGGTAGGTACAAAATATATTATATCCTCAATAAGTAAGGATAAGGGAAAATCATGGTCTGCTCTACAGATATTAGACGATAATGCAACATGGGCTGTTAGTTATACTAATCCTTTGGGACGTGTTTTTGCTATTTACAACAAAGACCGTAAGTTTTGGTTTAAATTTAGTGATGATAATGGTGTCACCTGGAGTACTGAACGATACATGATGCCAGTTCGCTGGACAAGTGTTGATGAAAATAATGATCTCGGGAACGGGTTACAATATTTTTGGTCGGTTTCAAAACCATTCTCATATAATAACATTATGTACTTGTCATTTACAAAGTACAGAACTTCAAAGGTCGAATATGGAGAAGGTTGGTTGTTTTTGTCTTCAAATATTAATACTGAAACTGACCCGACAAAAATCTCCTTTATAAATTTACCTCAGGGCGATGTTGGAGTGTTGAGTCCTGTTTTTGGAAAAATTCAGGAAGAACATACAAGTGTCGTTTTAAGTAATGGGAATTTGTTTATGAATTTCAGGACGCAAAATGGTTATATTGGTAGTAGTTATAGTCGTAATTCCGGAGCAACATGGACTATTCCCGAGTATATGACCTACGCAAGCGGCGGATTTATGAAAAATCCCCGGGCATGTCCCCGACTTTTCAAATGTAAAAATGGGAAATATCTTATGTGGTATCATAATACGAACAAGATACAGGGTTTCTATTATCGTAATCCGGCTTGGATTTCCGGTGGTATTGAGCATAATGGAATCATTGAATGGAGCGATCCCGAGTTATTGCTTTATTCAACTGATACCTTAAAAGGGATGAGTTATCCGGATCTAATTGAAGCTGATGGCAAATACTGGATAACAACTACGGAAAAAACTATATGTTCAGTACATCAGATTGATAACAAGCTGATTGACGGCTTATGGAATCAAAAAAGCAACAATACAAAAGTTACAGAGGATATTTTACTCGAGGAATCAAATGTCAACGAATCGAAAGAAATCAGGTCATTCAGCATACCATCTCTTGATGAGGGTGCATTTACAATAGATGTATGGCTTAACGCTACGCGTTGGCAAACCGGCGAGGTGATTCTTGATGACCGGGATGAAAATGGAGATGGATGGTGGCTTTGGGTATCTTCGTCCCAGACAATCTGTTTCTCAATGAAACAAGGAACATTGCTCAAATCATGGGAAAATGATGCTTTTGATCTTCCTGTAGGTGTAACACAACATTTTGTTTTTATTATTGATGGGAATGCCAATATAATTTCAACTGTAGTAAATGGAAAATTTAATGACGGTGGAAGTCAACGACTTCTCGGATGGTGTAGGTTTGATAAGAATTTTACTCAAATAAATACTTCTAACACACTTAGATTGATTCCTGCTTTCAGTGGCACAATCAAAAGTTTGCGTTTGTATAAAAGGCATCTTACTACTTCCGAAGCCATTGGTAATTATCGATACGGAGCTGTTTCTACATGGACGAATGAGGTGTTGATAAAGAAAGAGTCTATCGTATCATCCATATCAGGAAATATAAAAGTTGAATGTAATATAAAGGATTTTGTAAGAATATATTCAACACAAGGAGTGTTGGTAGCGTCGTTTACCGGCAGTGGAGATTATGCATGTCAACCCGGATTTTATCTTGTTAAAGTAGGAAGCGAAACGCATAAAATAGTACATAAGGAATAGAATAACAATATTTATAAACTATTAATTTATCAACATTATGAAAAGGTCAATTTCACACAGTTTTGGTTTATGTGTTGTAATACTTATTAGCCAGCTAATAAGTGCTCAGGCACCATCGCTCAGGGCTCCTTTTGCAAAAAGGGTTTTAATTCAGGGAACTAATATGGGAGTAGGATCGGGGAAAACGTTCAGGATGGCAAATGATGGGGCTGCAATTCCTGTTACGCCACGATTTAGTGAAGTCACCACGATAACCTACAAGCCCGCAACAACAACACCTGTTGCTGGAATGGAGGATGGTGATGTAGCTGTCTCAAAATGGAAATCGCCATATGGATTATGTTTAGATGCTGATGGAAATCTAATCGTTGTTGAAAAATGGAATTCTCATAGAATCCGTAAAGTAAATTTCACTACAGGGCAGGTGTCAACTATTGCAGGAGACAACTCTGCCGAAACAGGCGCCAGCGGCATGATTAATGCAAATGGTATAAATGCCCGTTTTAATCAACCTACCGATGCCGTAATGGATAGTCAGGGAAATTTGTTTGTGACTGATCTAGGTAACTTTTGTATACGCAAAATTGCTCCAAACGGCGATGTTACAACTTTTGTGGGTTCAGGGGTGTCAGGTAGCACTGATGGAACAGGAGTTGAAGCTTCATTCGGAGGCGTGTTTGGGTTAGCTATTGACTCCAACGATAATCTATATGCTACAGATCGAACAAATCATCGTATATGCAAAATTACAAAAGAAGGTCTGGTTACAACAATTGCCGGAGGAACACTTGGCTCTGAAGATGGTGTTGGTACTGCAGCTAAGTTCAATAATCCTGCAGGTATAGATATCGATGTAGCAGGTAATTTATATGTTGCAGATGCGGGAGGAAATCAGATTCGTAAAATTACGCCCGAAGGTCTTGTGTCAACTATTGCGGGTGCCGGTACAGCCGGAGTTACAGATGGCGAAGGTACTGTTGCTACTTTTAATCAGCCTATAGGCATAGCGGTGGATGAATACGGATATATTTTTGTTGCTGATTTTACTGGAAAAAAATTACGTCGCGTGTCGCCTTCCGGGTATGTTAAAACAGTCTCAGGTCAGGGTGGTGGAAGTTTTGTGGATAATGTTCAGGGACCTTTGGCATATTTCAGAGGTCCGAGCGATATAGTTTACAGCAAGAGCAAACGCTGTATCTATATGGCAGACAACTCGAATTTTGCTATACGGAAAATAAATCTTACCGGTTTCTTTGCTGACAGGTTACCTGCAGGCTTTAGTATGAATATGGGTGTAGGTGAAGTATATGGTACTCCTTCAACTGTTGCAGCTCCTTTTGATTATATTTTTGAAGGGTATAACACAACGGGAGGAAGTTCAGTAATTATGAACATAGAAGTAGTGGCTTCAGGAACTACAGTACGTACAATTACATCAAGCGTAACCGGAGGTAACGGACGCATCACTGCAACACAAGAGGTAGTTGACGGAGGAAGTGCAACATTCACAATTACCCCGGATGAAGGATATAAAATTGATGTATTGAATGTGAATGGTTTGCCGGTAACAGCAACAGAAAATAGTTATAGTTTTAATAATGTTATCGCAGATGGAACTATTGAAGCTGTCTTTATATCAACGAGTACCGGTGTCATTAAAGCAAAAGAAAGCGCGTTTAAACTATATCCGGGTGTACTTGAGAATAACAATTTTACCCTTCAGTTATTTAGGTCCGTATCAAAACAAAGTATTATTATTTATAGCACAACAGGAAGTATAGTGTATAGAAATGAGTATGTTCCGGTAAATAATACAATCCATGTTGAACTTCCAGAACTGGTGTCCGGCATTTATTATGTTTCAGTTCAAGGTCAGGGAACAGCGAAAATAATTAAGAAATAAAATTATCTTAAATGAAGTCACACAAAATTCTTCTGATAAATCTAATTGCATTTTGTAATCTGTTCATTGGAAATAGTTTATCAGCACAAATACCCAATATACACTATGATAGCAATTATACATTGTATAACGGCGTGCAAATTTCAAAGATAATACCGGTTAACAGTGGAGGTGAAATTCCTCCGCTGGTTTATGGCGCTACAACAACCCATGCCGGCAGTGTGTCGGGGTTTGTCAACGGGAATGGCGACGTGGCAAAATTTAAATATCCTCAGGGTGTTGCCGTAAATGCATCAGGAGAGGTGTTTGTTGCCGATCGCAGTAACCATGCAGTCAGGAAAATCTCAGCAACAGGAGCGGTTTCAACTGTTGCGGGTACTGGTAATGCAGGATTTGTAAATGGGAATTCTACAACAGCATTATTTGCTCAACCTGCTGATGTTGCAATAGATTCAAAAGGGAATATCTACGTTACCGAACTTACTAACCATACATTACGAAAGATTACTCCGGATGGTATTGTGTCTACTATAGCAGGAACCGGAAGTGCCGGATATGTAAATGGTACTGGTAATGTCGCAAAGTTTAATACTCCCATGGGACTGGCAATCGATAAGGTAGACAATATCTATGTGGGTGACCGGTATAATCATAGGATACGAATGGTTACCACAACAGGAGAAGTTTCCACATACGCCGGTAATGGCGCGGTTACTGGTATAAATGCACAGGGTGAAAGTGCATCCTTCAATAATGCGGCAGGTGTCGCGGTTAATACTTTGGGGATACTTTACGTAAGTGATTATGGCAACAATCTGATTCGTCGTATTAGTACTCAGCGATATGTGACGAGTCTGGCCGGTTGTTTTTGCGGAGGTTTGAGTAATGGTGTAGGGGATGAAGCAGGGTTTAAAAATCCATATGGAATGAGCGTGGGCCCAACAGGAGATGTGTTTGTGTCGGAGTTCGGATCACACCGTATTCGCCGTGTAACTCCGGATGGTGAAGTGACAACCCTCGCAGGAACGGGAAATCCTGGTAAAAATAATGGCACAGGGATAGACGCATCATTTAATATGCCCTCGGATGTGGCAGTTGATAGTGAAGGAAATGTTTATGTTGCAGATTATGGAAATCATCAAATTCGAAAAATTGTTTCTACAGGTTATACCATTACACCTTCCTTACCAGAGGGACTGATCTTCAATTCAGCAACAGGAGAAATATCAGGAACCCCTTTACAAGCGATTCCTCCAACTGAATATAAAATCACCGGATATAACAAAAGCGGTAAATCGTCAAGCAGTATAGTGATACAAGTACTTTCTCTTACTGTATTGGAGAAGCAAGAGTACGCAGATGATTTTGAATTGTATCCAAATCCTCTTTCTTCCGGAGATAAACTGATAGCTATGTTACCCACTGTTGATAATGGATATAAAGAGGTAACGTTAAGGGATGAAAGCGGACGTATATTATTTTCAAAAGAGTTTTATGTAATAAATAACCGGATGGAAATTGAAATTAATGTTTCGATAGGAGGTTTTGTTTTTGTGGAAATAGCAGGTGTTGGAACAAAAGCGATTATAATAGCAAATAAGAAGTAATTTAATAAGGATGATAATATGATTAAGAAAAATAAAGTAATTGCAAAATTAGAGCAAAATCAATTGGCGCTAGGAGCATGGATTATGAGTAATTCTGCCGTTTCAGCTGAAATAATGTCACAGGCCGGATTTGACTGGGTATGTGTTGATGCCGAACATTCTCAGGTAACCAAAGAAACAGCTTTAGAAATGTTTCGTGCTATTGAGTTACACGGTGCAGAACCCTTTGTGAGAATAAGTCTGAATGATGAAGTAGAGATGAAGAAGTATCTTGATATGGGAGCACGGGGTATTATCGTCCCAATGATAAAATCATATGAAGAAGTCAGGCGTGCTATTACTTTTATAAAATATCCTCCTCAGGGTACCCGCTCTTATGCTCTTCCAAGATGTACCGGGTATGGAGAATGGAGTAATGAGTATTTTAAGAAAGCCAATGATGAAATCTTTATTGCTATAATGATCGAGCATATTGACTCAATTCAGGATTTGGATAAAATATTTTCTTGTCCCGAGATAAACGCTGTGTTTGTAGGACCATATGATTTGTCAGGTTCAATGGGTATTCCCGGAGAATTTGATAATCCAAAATTTATCGGTGTAATTGATTTAATAAATCGAAAAGCTGTGGAACATCGGATAACAATGGGCTTTCATGAAGTGCATCCTACTCCTGAAAAAATTAATAAACTTGTTGAAAGCGGGGTTCGTTTTATTGCTTGTGGTATTGATACAATTTTTTTGATTGAAAAATCGAAAGAATTTGCAAAAATAGGGTTGTCAGAATAAACGTTTAAATTTATGAAAAGATTATCCATAGCCGCTTTAGGTTTGTTGTGTTATTGTACAGTACAATCTCAATCGGGTACTACCGAAAGAAACTTTTGGGAAAATGAACAGATAAATTATGTAAACATGCTTCCCTTCAGGGCGACGTCTTATTCATATTATAATGAAGAAAAAGCTTTAAAAGGAGCTATGCCGGCTACAATATTTTCCTTGAATGGAAATTGGAAGTTTAATTATTCTGAAAAACCTGAAGAACGTCCGCTGGATTTTTATTTACCTGCTGTCAACGTTGATGGCTGGAGCGAAATAAAAGTTCCTTATTCGTGGGAAAGAGCTGGGTTCGGTCAGCCGATTTACACTAATACGCTTTATCCGTTTGATTTTAAACCTCCCTATATAACTACAAACGAAAAGGTCAGAAACTATAATAATGTAGGATCGTACCGACGGACTTTTACTTTACCTGCGAATTATAAAAACCGAAGATTAGTACTTCATTTTGGAGGAGTATATTCAGGATATTATGTGTGGATTAACGGTAAGTTCGTCGGTTATAAAGAAGATAGTTGCCTTCCTGGCGAGTTTGATATCACTGATTTGGTCTTGGAAGATAAGGAAAATGTTATTGCAGTGGAGGTTTTTCGATATACCGACGGTTCTTATCTGGAGGACCAGGATCATTGGAGGTTAAGTGGAATAACGAGGGATGTTTATATTGAAGCAACCCCGCAAACCTATATTTCCGATTTCACGGTGCGAACTGTTTTCGATAAAGATTATAACCACGCTTCGCTGCAGATTCGTCCTTTACTTAAAACGAGAAATAATACAAATGTATGGAAATGGGTGGTTGAAGCACAACTTTATGATGATGCCGGGAATAAAGTTGGCGATACTTTGTCGGTTGATGCCCGTACGGCTATTGATCCGCTTTCATTTGTCCGTTGGTCGCAACCATTTGCCCTGATGAGCAAAAAGATTGAGTCCCCCCGAAAATGGAGTGCAGAAGATCCTTATTTATATATACTGATTCTCACATTAAAGGATCGTAACGGAAAAGTTATTGAATCCCGAACTTGTCGTGTCGGATTCAGAGATTTTAGGATAAATAGCGAAGGAGAGTTTTTGGTAAACGGAAAAGCTGTTAAATTGTATGGTGTTAACAGGCATGATTTCAGTTTGCTTGGAGGTAAATATGTGACAAAAAAAGAGATGGAACGCGATGTTCAGTTAATGAAACAATTTAACATCAATTGTGTCAGAACCTCACATTATCCCAATGATCCTTATTGGTATGAGTTATGCGATGAATATGGCCTGTATGTGATGGATGAAGCTAATATCGAGAATCATGGAAAGTGGACAGGCGTGTTTACATTGCTTTCTGAATGGAATAGTGCTTTTATGGCACGTGTTATGGGAATGGTAGAGCGGGATAAAAATCATCCGTGCATATTTTCCTGGTCGTTGGGTAATGAGTCAGGTTACGGACCTAATCACGCTGCAGCTGCAGGATGGATAAAAGCTTTTGACCCCACAAGACTGGTGCATTACGAAGGTGCGAGCGGTCTTCCCGGAAGAGACCCTTACGATTTTCAGGATTTTATCAGTCGTATGTATCCTACAATACACGATATCGACAGTTTATCTCAGCAGGAAACCGGAACGAAACCTGTTTTTATGTGCGAATATGCGCACTCTATGGGTAACTCAACCGGCAATCTTAAAGAATATTGGGATCTTATCCACAGTAAAAAGAGATTAATTGGCGGATGTATATGGGACTGGGCTGACCAGGGCTTCCTTGAAAAAACAAATGAGGGAGTGCCCTTTTATTCATATGGTGGATTCTACGGAGAACGCATTCACTCCGGTAATTTTTGCCTGAATGGAATTGTAGCTCCAGATAAAACTCCTAAGCCGGCTCTATGGGAAGTTAAATATGTATTCCAACCAATAATTTTTAAAGCAGTTGACCTCAGGAACGGAGTTGTGGAAATCACCAACAGAAGTTCGTTCACCAATCTTTCAAAATATATTATAAAATGGTCGATAGAAGAAGATGGTCGTGAGATTGAAACAGATACGCTTTCACAGGTGTTCTTAGCCCCGGGGCAAAACAAGCGGGTACGTATTCCGATTAATAAAATCAAACCTGCCCCACAAAGTGAATACCTATTGCGCATTTCAGTTGTCACACGTAAATCGACAAACTGGGCTGACAAAAACTTTGAAATCGCAAAAGAGAAGTGGATTATCCCTGTTTTCAATAAAACTGCTGTTGAAAATAATCTCCCTCAGTATGATATTAAACTTGAGGAGACAAAGAATGATATAGTAATTCATTTTGGCAACAAAAGTAAGTATGTCTTTAATGTTAAGTCGGCTTGTTTATCATCGGTTATAAAGGCAGGGCAGGAAGTATTGAAAGCATCGTTAAAACCAAATTTTTGGCGACCACAGACAGATAACGATCTGCGTTGCTGGAAATCTCATATTAGCAGAAACATCTGGAAAGAAGTATCAGATAATTTTACTGAAAATGAACTTTCCATCATAAGCAGATCAGCACCGGAAATCATGCTTCAGGTTAAACGAAAGAATGTTTCTTGTAAGATTGAAACGAAAGAATTATATACAATCAACAGTACGGGAGCTTTAAAAGTAGATTTTTCGGTGTCGATAGGAGATACTGTTCCTGATCCTATGCGAGTAGGTATGCAGATGGGATTAAATAATGATTTAATTCAAATGGAGTATTACGGAAAAGGACCGCAGGAAAATTATATTGACAGAAACGGAGCTGCAGAATTAGGATTATTCAGAACTACTGTTGAAGATGCCTTTTATTCATACATTCAGCCTCAGGAGTGTAGCAACAGAACGGGTATTCGATGGCTTAATCTAAGATCAAATCAATCAGTGGGGATACTCTTTGTTGCACATAAGCAGTCCATGAGTTGTTCTGTGTGGCCCTACACATCTGAAAATATTGAAAAGGCAAAGTACACTTTTGAATTGGAAAAATCTTCAATACTGACAGTCAATATTGATCACATACAGGCTGGTGTAGGAGGCAATACCTCGTGGAATGCGGATGGGATGCCGCTTGAGAAATACCGGTTAATGAAAAAACAATATAACTATAGTTTTACCATTTATCCGTTTGAAAATAGAATTGAATCATTAAGTGTTTACAAAATGCTTAATAGTAGTCAACAAAGAAATAAAAAGTATTCTGAGTATCATACTCGGGTGGACTAAATAATGAAGTTATGAATGTAGTATTGCAAAAAGATTTATTCTTAAGGAGTAATGAAGTGTTTCTGAGAGCATCTGTGGAGCACGATATTAATTTTATTTTAACAGATGTTCTTGATGAATCCGTGATGATTGAACATCATGCTGAGGGAGTTAACTGTTTTGTTATTGGAGCTGAAGCATATTCTCTTCATTTCTATGAAACATTACGTCAAGGATCTGCTATTATCCGATATGGTGTAGGATACAATGCGGTACCTATTGATGTATGCATGGAAAGAGAAATTAAAGTTGGTTATACTCCGGGTACACTTACCGACTCTGTGGCAGAATACACATTTGCCCTGATGATGGCATTAAACAAGCACATTGCTCCCTTACATTCAGCTATGAAACAAGGAGTATGGTATGGGATGACAGGATGGGAACTGAAGGGAAAAACAATTGCCATATTGGGCTTCGGGCAAATTGGACGTGAAGTTGCACGCATAGCAAAATACGGATTTGGAATGCGTGTTCATGCTTTCGATGTACATGTGTCAGTTGATAGTGATTTGTGTGATTTCTATTCTAATGATTTTGCAACAGTCGTCAGGGACGCAGATATTGTATCGATTCATATGGCATCAGTGCCTGCAACTAAAAATTTTATTTCAGCTGAACGTATTAGACAATGTAAAGAAGGTGTGCAATTTATCAACACTTCCCGTGGTGATCTGGTGGATGAGAAATCATTATATAATTCCTTGAAAAGCAAAAAAATTTCGTCTGCAGCAATCGACGTATTTGTAAATGAACCTTACGTTCCATCCGAAGGAGCTGACTTTAGGGACTTAGATAATGTTTTATTAACTCCCCACTGTGGCTCAAATACAAAAGAAGCAAGTAAGAGAATGGCAGAATTGGTGGTACAGAATATTCTTGCTTATAGAGCCGGTGAGCGTATGATACTTATTCCGGAACTCCAAAAATAAATATCCATAAAGAATATACTTTTTTTTAAAAAAAACTGTGGGTTATGAAAAGATCATTTGCTTTAATTGTATTATTTGTAAATCTTATAGCTGAATTGTATGCACAAATTACTCTTCCTGCCTTCTTCTCCGATAAGATGGTGTTGCAACAGCAGTCTGAAATTTCTGTTTGGGGGAAAGCTGTCCCTGATAAGAAGTTAACGATAAGCGTTTCCTGGACAAAAACAAAATATAGTGTTGTTGTAAATAATGATAGTACATGGAAATTAAAAATTCAAACTCCTGAAGCAGGTTATGGACACCATTCGTTAGTTTTCAAACAAGGAAAACAGACAAAATCAATAAAAGAAGTCCTGATTGGAGAAGTTTGGCTATGCAGTGGCCAATCGAATATGGAAATGCCTATGCAGGGAGCGAGTAATCAACCTGTACTTGGCGGACTCGAAGCAATAATGTTGTCAACAAATGATGCTGTTCGTTGCTTTACAGTGAAAAAAGATTATTCATTGAAGCCCAGACAAAATGTCACCGGAGAATGGCAAAGTGCTTCTCCAGTGACAACACCGACTTTTACTGCGGTAGGATATTATTTTGCCCGACTTATCGAACAGGTTTTAAAAGTTCCGGTCGGTATTATTAACAGTAGTTATGGCGGGTCATGGATTGAAGCCTGGTTACCTAAAGAAGCTGCTTCTTCGTTCGGGTTTAAAAATAAAGTTGATAAAGAAAGTGAGATTGTTGAACCAAAGAAAGAACCCTCTGTGATGTATAATGCTATGCTTGCTCCGTTAGTAGGCTATAATATAAAAGGTGTACTTTGGTATCAGGGAGAAAGTAACCGAAAAGATTATAAACAATATCCTGCATATTTTGCTGCAATGCATAAAGACTGGCAGCAACGTTGGGGTATAGGTGAATTTCCGATTTATTTTGTACAGCTTGCTCCTTATGATTACGGAGATGGAACTGGAGTTCTTATGCGTGAAGCTCAGGAAAGGATATCTCAAACACAATCAGGTACTGGCATGGCTGTATTGACTGATATTGGAGAGGAGAAAATAATTCATCCATCAAATAAAGAACTGGTTGGTGAGAGATTGGCATATCTTGCTTTGGGTAAAACTTATTTTCCAATGAATGAGAAGTTCAGTATTAATTATTTCTTTTTTCAAAGTCCTGTTTACAGATATATGGAAGTGAAAGACAATGTTGCTATCCTTTATTTTAAATATGTTACCAGAGGTTTTTCCAGTTTTGGAGCTTCAACTGAGGGCCTTTTTGAGATTGCAGGAGAAGACAGAACATTCTATCCTGCTACCATAAAATTAGTGAATCAGACAAATACCATACAAGTGTCTGCTCCTGAAGTCAAAACTCCCGTTGCGGTACGTTATGCATTTAAAGATTATGTAAAAGGAACCATTTATTCTGCACAAGGTTTTCCGCTTTCATCTTTCCGAACGGATAAATGGGAATAATATATCTAAAGATAAGTCGATAACAAAAAAACACATGAGATTATCTGTAAAAATATTTCTGTTCATCTCTTATGTGTCTTGTTCAGCATTATATGCTGAGGACATACGGAACATTCGAAATCCATTAAGTGTTATTCCGGATGATAATTATTGCGATCAGGCTTATGTAGTCGTGGCTAAAAACGGGAACTGGGTAAGTGCAATGACAACAGGCCCTGACAGTGAACTCGGGGTAAAAAATATTGTATCATCAATAAGCACTGATGACGGGAAATCCTGGACGCCAATGAAGCTAGTTGCTCCGGGTGCCGCATGGGCTATACCTTACATCACCCCCTATGGAAGAATTTATATTATATATTGCTCTAAGCGTAAATTTACCTATCAATTCTCTGATGATCATGGCGTTACCTGGTCTTTGGGAAAGTGTGAAATCCCTGTGCGCATAACAGCTATTGACCTAATCAACGACTTAAAGGCTGATCAAAGCTATTTCTGGTCTGTGGCCAAACCGCTTTCTGTAAATGGAGAAATGTGCTTTACTTTTTCCAAATACGCACTTCATTCAATGGATATTGAAGAAGGTTGGTTGATGAAATCAAAGAATATCGATACAGAAAAAGACCCGAATAAGATACAATGGACAATGTTGCCGAAAGGAGATGTAGGAATAGTGAATCCTACGATGGGCTCAGTACAGGAAGAGCATACTTTGTTAGCGCTTAAAAATGGTAGCCTGTTTTGTAATTTCAGAACAAAACAAGGGTATATAGGTGAAAGTTATAGTCATGATGGGGGTTATACCTGGTCGGTGCCACAATATATGACTTATGCCGATGGCCGGGCAATAAAACATCCACGAGCATGTCCCCGTCTTTTTCAATGTAAAAACGGGAAATTTCTATTGTGGTTTCACAATACCAGTAAAGTTCATTGGTGGAATTACCGCAACCCGGTGTGGGTTTCGGGGGGTATTGAAAAGAACGGACGTATCGAGTGGTCGCAACCGGAGATACTGCTTTTTGATAATGATAGTTCAGTTAAAATAAGTTATCCTGATTTGATCGAGTCAAAAGGAAAGTATTATATCACTCAAACTCAGAAAACCGTTTGTGGAGTCCATGAAATCGATAATGAATTTTTAGAAGCTTTGTGGGCGCAAAATGGAAATAAAGCACAAACCGAAAGAGGAGTCATTTTTGAACAAAGTAATATAACAACAAAAAAGGAAGTAGGTCTTGCTTCACTTCCTGACCTTGCTCTGGGTGGTTTTTCTGTTGAATTGATCATTGAAGCTCACAAGTTTATTGCTGGACAGGTAATTGCAGATAACAGAGATGCTAAAGGAAATGGCTTCTGCTTATGGGTAACCAAACAGAAAACTGTCATGTTTTCGATGAAACAAGAAGACGAAATTATGTCTTGGGGTACAGATCCAGGTGTGTTATCGGAAGATAAACTTCAACACATAGTTTTTAACGTTGATGGAAGTCCAAATATTATTACGGTAGTAGTCAATGGTAAGTTTTGTGATGGCGGACATTACAGACATGTTGGATGGAGTTGGTTTAGTTGGAAATACAGAAATATCAACGTCTCAAAAAAAATAGTACTACTCCCCGATTTCAATGGAAAAATAAATATTATTCGTTTATATGACAGGTGTCTTAGTACGTCAGAAACTCTAGGAAACTATAGGAACTTAAATTTATAATTTAAGCCAGTTATTTCATCAGCAAATGTTTGCAGGCATTACGAATGTCTCTTTGTTTCTCTCAGTTTTGTAGATTCATTATAGCTTAAAATTCTCTTTTCTGAACTGATTCGGCGAAATACCTAATGTTCTGGAAAATATTCTTGATAAGTGAAAATTATTGTCATAACCAACTTTTACAGCAATGTAGATGTTGTGATGTTGGATGCTTCAAGTTGTGCACCTTGTCAATACATGCTTGAGGCCGTGAAGCGTGCCTGTGAACCTTCTGGTGATAAAGTGGAATACATCGAACGTTCGGTAAAAACCCCTGAAGGTGTGGAGTTTATGGTGCCCATCGGAGCTTCAAATATCCCAACACTGTGTATTGATGGTGAAATAGTTTTTGTATCGAATATACCTCCAGTAAATGAAATAAAGACGGAGATTGAGAAGAGATTGATAAAATAATTAAAATAACATAATTATTTTCAAAAGACTCATTACGTCTAAAAAATTGCATTTATTTTTGTAATCATCTGTTTATTACAATCAATATCCACTCAACCGATTACAACTATGAATGCAATTCTTCATTCTTTTACTGATGTCTCAGTATCAGGAAATTTCTATCTGCAACAATTTTCTGTTAATTTCCGAACATGGCTTTCCAATTTCAAAACGAACCGAAAAACACCAAACATCACCGACAAGCGTATTGTGAAAGCGCTGACATATATTGAGCAGCACTTTCAGGATGGAGTTCAGTTGACGGACGCAGCAATGTATGTGGGATTGGCGGAGGAGTCGCTGAGCAGGTTGTTCAGTAAGCTGAACAGCATAACATTTAGTGAGATGGTGAATGAAGTCAGGGTAGCTTACGCAATAAAGCAACTGCTAACGACCGACGAACTGATCACTGGGATAGCTTACGATAGCGGATTTGGGAGTACACGTAATTTTACAAGGGCTTTTCGTCAGATAACTGGTTTGACTCCGGTCGATTTCAGGAGGATATGTGCCATGAGAATTTTCAATGTGCAGGAACCTGGGTTGTCGGTATCCTGGATCACAGAAAAAAACTTGCAACAGCAAGCCGGAGGTGAAATCCATCACTTCCGGTTGCTTGCAAGGGGCTTGTAGTCGATGTACAAGAGGCTTGTTTGCCATGAATAAGGGGCTTGTATGATGCCTGAAAGAGACTTAACCGCAGCTTGCAAGGAGTTGTTTGCTCCCTGAAAAGCGGCGGTTTTTGCTGATGTTTTATTTCGGCCGAAGACGAAGTTGAAGGTAGAGAATACAAACGATGATTATTAAAGCTAGAGCAACCACTCCTATGAAGCGCCATGATACTGTCGATTTAGAGGGTTTTTGTTTAAGGCTTTGCGTGCTGGAGACTGTTTCCTTCCCTGCTACAACTGAGGTCATGACTGCTTCACCGGCATTTACTTTCTGATATTTGTCTTTGGTTTGTTGTAACTTGCTACGGCGACTGACAATGGTTCGGTGCGTAATCATTGTGGGTACGATTGTAACTGAGGAATCACCGGGAATCTTTATACCAAGTGTTTGCCCGAAGGTTTCGGTAATACTGTCGGTGATGCATATCAACTCCAACATGTCGGTCAGGCTTATTTGTTCCTGATGATTGTTCAGGGCAGCGAGCTCATGCAGTGAAGTTTGATTGCCGACAAGTTCATTTGTTGTGGCGTTAAGCAGGCGGGTGGATTTACATCCACCCCCGCACAAACTGATACACAATAATAGAATCAATGCTTTGTACCGGAAGTCGGCAATGCGATTTAGCCATCCCCTTTTAAAGCATTTTTTCACAGGATGTGCTTTGCACAATCGCTCCACTTGAAAGATGCGTGACATTTTTATCATCGAGAAAAGTTCTTCCTGATCGGGATATTCATTGATACCCCTGATGGTTGCATCACCTACAATACCATCAGGTACCGTACCTATAATTTTCTGGGTACTAGTTATAGCTGTTTTCCCGCTACACCACAACCAGTCGACTAAGATATTGGCAATCGCCTGATTATGAATGCGGTCGGCCTGACATCTGTTCCAATAATGAGGCCTTAATACTGTCTCTGCCATTTCTTTCTGAGTAATCAGTTTAACATCTTCCTTGTCGATTACCCCGTTATTATCCTTGTCGTAGCCGGCTATCCGCCAGGTTTGCAGGGTTACCCCCTTGTTGGTAGGGCCTCCGCTATCAGCAGGATTGTCGGAATACTTTCCTTCCCATTTTACTATCAACGGGATTAATTGATTAATATCTGCCATGGCTCAAGCTACTTTTTTGAGTTTGTGATCAATACTTTCCAATAATTCCTGTTGCTGCTTCTGCAGGGTGACGATTTCCTGTAATACCTGCTGCTGACGGTCGATAATGCCATTGACGATGCGCATGAACCACTTAATAAACAGAATAAACATAGTGGCTGAGTAAATCATGTAGGCTGCTGCAGCAACGATTACAAAGCCGAAGTCGGCAATTCCCTTGCCGACTTCTTGTGGATTAAACATAGTTTCCATACTTAAACAGTAATTGAAGCATTCAATTTTCCGGTGTTAATGATCTTCCCGTTTTTCGACATTGCCTTAACACTGATGATGTACTCTCCCTGCTGCAGATTAGGAATCTGAAAATGAATTTCAGCAGGCTTCACTCTTGAATAACCGACAGCACGAACTTCGTTTTCCGGTGTATCCACAGGGACAAAGAAGACTCCTTGTTGAACATCGTCAGGATCGAAGCGGAGAAGGGTGCCATACAGAGCGCCGATTCCGCCGGCAGTAGCTGTCAGGTTACTTTCTTTGGTAATGGCATCTATAAAAGTTGTAGGGGCAGGATTTTGTGAGTTACTGCTCGACTTTTCCATTTTGATGCCGGCCGAGAACGTACGCAAACGCAGACCGGTGGTTGTGCGGATATTAACCTGATGGCGTATCGGGTCAAAACTATCCTGCATGTTTTTGAACAAACCTGTGATGGTAGGACGAACGCGGAACAAAGGGGTTGTCACGCTGTGGCCTTCACCTACAAAATACAGGATGGTCTGTGTTAACTTCTCAAAATAGGCCATGGCCTGCGGTCGCGTTAACCCTGTGCCCTCGGCAATCATATAATTAATCACATCGTCCAGGTTTTTGTTTTCAGGACTTGAAACATAGGCGACAAAATTGGGTGTGTCGGTCGCCATCGGATTTTCTAATAAACAATACTTTAACATAATAAATAGGTTTTTAAAAATTAATAATTAAGTTGATTATCACATCTGATCAGAA
>JAYFQH010000058.1:0-3644 GCA_034927265.1 Paludibacter sp. | reverse complement strand
GAACACAAAACAACAGGTTCCATGGATGCGGAGATTACCGCTGTACTTGGTAACACGGATATATCGACAGTTAGCACACTGAAAATAACCGGCACGGCCGGACTGAACCTGGCTGATTGCCATGTCATACGCGATAGGTTTAAAACAACACTTTACGTACTGGATTTATCTTCGGCCAAATTTGAAGACAACAAAATTCCGAATGGAGCTGCCAACGAAGGTGCTTTCTCCGGCATGAAAATCGAAGACCTTATTTTGCCAGAGGGCTTGATAGAAATCGGCGACAGGGCTTTTCATACCTGCGATCAAATCATCGGCATCAACCTGCCCAACAGCATCACACGCATCGGGGACTATGCCCTTTTCCAATGTTTGGTCATGGAACTGCAAGCTCTCCCGACAAGTTTACAAACGTTGGGAGCTTATGCTTTTCAGGAATGTCGCCAAATCACGGTCAGTGAACTGCCGTCCGGATTGCAAGGCAGCATCGGTACACGCACCTTCCAAAATTGCTCGAAGATGACCTTCAGCAGAATTCCAGCCGGAATTACATCTTTAGGCAGTTATGCTTTCAGAAGTTGCTCCCGTGTTGAGACCCTAATATTTCCGGCAGGATTGACATCCATCGGAAATCAGGTTTTCGACAAATGTGCCGGATTAAAAAACATCTATATTGAAAAAGAAACGCCACCAACATTAGGAACAACGCCATTTTCAGGAGTTAGTTTGAGCGATATTACACTATACGTTCCCATTGGAAAAAAAACGGCTTTCAATATCTCTCCGTGGAATGAAATGAAAAACATCGAAGAATACAGCCCAACAGCCCTTCCTTCTGTCGAAGGAAAAACCGGTATTCGTATTTATCCCAATCCTGTTCAGAACGAATTGTTTGTCAGAGATTTAATCGGTGATAATGTGCAATTTAGCATCATTGACCTGACAGGTAAACAAATAGTAACCGGTAAATTATTTAATAATAAATCCATAGATATTTCTTCCTTATCAGAAGGAATTTATTTTCTGAAAGTTAAGAATGAAGCATTCAAAATAGTAAAAAAGTGAAATTAAATGAATATCCGTGTAATACATGGATGAAATAGAATGTCTCGCGGATATTCATTTAAAAATATTAACCGAACATGAAACATTGTTTTTTAATAATATTATTTTTGCTTTCGGCAAAGTTCCTTTCAGCTCAAGAAGTTAACTACTTTGTATCTGCCCAAGGGAATAACAACAATACAGGATTGACTACAGAGACTCCTTTTGCTTCGATAGAAAAAGTCTTTTCAGTATTAGCAAATGATGCTACGGCAAAAACATATACTAACATACAAATCAATGTGGCAGCCGGAACGTATTCTTGCGGGGTAATCCGATCTGAATTGGAGAGAGCGGTAAAAATTAAAATTACAGGGGAATCTGCTGCTACAACTATACTGCAACGTACTGAAAGCGGAACACGTCTTTTCTATTTTCCAGAAAAAAAGAATGATGGTTTGGAACTTATTGTGCAGGATTTAACTATACAAAATTATGGACGGACAACAAATAATTATGCCGGCAATGTGCTGTTGATGAATGGACTTGATTTGACAGTCAAAGTTAGTTTTTACCACTGTGTATTTAAAAATATAACAGGTTGCCGCGGGGGGATTATACAGTCTTCCGGCAAGAATAACGAACTAGTATTGGAAGATTGCTCTGTTCAGGATTGTTCGGTTTTTGATTATGGCGGAGATCAAACCAACTTAGAAGGTTTGATACACATTACCGGAGGAGATGTCGGCATAAACAACTGTACTTTCGAAAATAATAAAAAAGATCCTTTTTACAATGGAACTGATCGTGGATTGAAAAAAGGAATGATTATTACATTGAGACCTACTCATGGACGAATACAGGCAATTATTAAGAATAATACATTCAAGAACAACATGATACTGCCTGATAGAGAGACTGCTACTTCAATCTTACCGCTTATCTCCGCTTTTGATTCTTTTAGTCCAAAATCTGGTAATAAAATATGCCTGACAGAGGAAAATAATACATTTGAAAACAATATAAGGGAAAATTTTGAAAACGATGTGAACTTTTACATTGATCCGGAGGATTTATGTTCGGAGGATGATGATCAAATCTTAATACGAAATGATGAAGGTTGGCCTACGGTGTTTGAGTTGAACAAAGGAGAAGAATTTATTCTTGAACGTGGAGGTATTAGCCGGACAATCAAACTAATCTCATTTGAGGAATTTTATCAACCAAATTACAGTTTGGGTGATATTCTCGAGAAAGCAAAAGTGATCGTCAGTATTGACGGAGAAGAACACACGCTATGGTGCAGACCTTACGAACTTCCAAAAGAGATCAATGGCATCAAACTGTATGTCGAAGCTACATATAATTGGGGGCACAATTGTACATACCAACACCTCAACGATATAAAACGCGATGTCAGGTTTTCTGCGGTGTTGTCCGGAGAAACATGGGGGCCTCAACTTGCGGTCTTCCCCATCAAAAATTACCGTTTCCACTCATCCTCATACAACAATACATGGAATCAATTAGTGCCTTATAATAGCCTGTATTATCATCGGGGAGATGATTTTGGCTCAATTCCTGACCGATTGGACGTTGTTGCTATCTATGATGGTTATATGAGTACGATTGGGGATGGGACAGAATCGAATCCTTTTTACATTACTTATCAAGGCAATGTTAAAAACCGGATTTCACACATGAATTTATATAGCTGCGATCCCAGTCTTACTCTCGGACAGAATGTAACCGCAGGTCAATTTATAGGGAAAACCGGTTCTACTTATAACGGAAATGATAAAGCTCAAAAAAGAGATCCTCATTTGCACATCAGCTTTGAATGGGGCGCAACGCAACTCTCCACTTATCCGACGATGATAGAAGCCTATTTTAATACATACGACGACGATTTATTGGCCATTGCCGGAGGGTACCGCTATGCCAAATCCGGAGAAACAATTGAATTGGATGGGAACAGAAGCGTTGCACGGAATGGTAGAAATATTTCGTCATACTCATGGAGACTTCACGATGGCACTGTTGTTAATAACATGACAGCAAATGTAAGGTATGAAAAAGCGGGATTATATTCCGAAGAACTTACTGTTGTTGCTGATAATGGTTCCATAGATAAAAATTACCTTCAGGTAATTGTCGGTACAGCTGATAATCAAACAAACAATACGTCCGGATATCTTCATTATTATCCTTCCCGGGAAATCAATCCCGGCACAAGAGTTTCATTCTGGAGCAGATTGAATACAAGCACTTCTATTAATTTTGGAGATGGGTCTCCAATAGAAAGTATATCAGATTTAGCATCAATAACACACGTTTACTCACAACCGGGATTATATACCGTTTGTTTATCAGGTACAGGGCCGAATAATGAACCTGCAACCATTCAGTTAAGGCTTGTTGTAGAATCTGGAAGCCCAACAACAGAAACTCTTTCTATCGAACACAAAACAACAGGTTCCATGGATGCGGAGATTACCGCTGTACTTGGTAACACGGATATATCGACAGTTAGCACACTGAAAATAACCGGCACGGCCGGACTGAACCTGGCTGATTGCCATGTCATACGCGATAGGTTT
>JAYFQH010000079.1:0-9007 GCA_034927265.1 Paludibacter sp. | reverse complement strand
CCACTCTCCCTGTGATAACTATTACTCCGCTCCCGGAATATAATCCTTTATTCTTATCTAACCCTCTCTAATAACAAACTCGCGCTTTTGCTCAAAGGGCTGCAAAGATAAATACTTTTGGGAAATCCCACAAATTTTATTTACTTTTTTTTCGGATTTATTACATCTCAATAATGTGACTTATAACTTTTGCCTTTCTGTGACTTATAACTTTTGCCTTTCATTATAAGAAAAACTCTAATAAAAACCCGCCGTTAATGTCCCTCGCCTCTCTCTCAAAGCGGGTGCAAAGATAGATACTTTTTCCTTCACACCAAAATATTTTTAACCTTTTTTTTTCGGAATTTTCCAGAACAATACGTTAATGGCTGAATATGAACATTTTTATTCCTTAAAAAAAATAAAAAAACGCACACAAAGCAAAATCAGGACTATCAGGAGACAAATAATAGTTGTCATTGCACATTATTTTTTCATCAAACAAAACGATTTATGTAACAGAAGATAATTCGATAAAAAAGTTTATATTTGCGCAATTTACGGATAGAATGATTGAAACAATTATTAAAGGAATAATCATTGGCTTATTTGTGTCTGTGCCTTTAGGGCCCATCGGCATGCTTTGCGTACAAAGAACCCTCAACAGAGGAAGACGCTACGGCATAGCCACCGGTCTGGGTGCAACAACATCCGATTTAATCTATACGATTGTAGCTCTATTCTTTATTGGCTTTGTAGTTGATTTCCTTGAAGATAAGAAACTAATCATACAAATCATTGGGAGTATCATCGTAATCATTTTCGGAATATTTATCAACCGTAGCAATCCTTCGAGACAACCAATGCCTGATCAAAGAAAAAATGAAACGCTGATGAACGACTTTTTCAGCTCATTTATATTAACATTATCAAACCCCCTCATTCTTTTTGTTTTACTCGCATTATTTGCACGATTGGAGTTTCTTAATAATGACACAACCTTACTCATTAACATAATCGGCTTACTATCCATACTTGGAGGGGCATTTTTATGGTGGAGTGTTCTGACCTTTTTAGTGAGCAGATTCAGGAACAAACTAAGCTACAGGGGATTAAAAATGATGAACAGAATTATCGGGATGATAATAATTATCATTGGTTCATTTGGGATAATCTACAATGTAATTAATATACTGATCAAACGATAATCCGTTTTATCACACGCAAGTGATGTGTATATTCTCCTGTCAAAGACGAAATGATTCCCTGCGCATCAATATTTTCAACTTTCACCCATCCTGATGAATGAATGATTTTTGAATTGTCAATCAGGATTCCCACATGTGATATATGGCCTTCATCATTCTCAAAAAACGCCAAATCTCCAGGCAAAACTTCGGATAAAAAATCAACAGTTTTACCTTTTACTACCTGTTGTGAGGCATCTCTTGGCAATAAATACCCACCAATAGCAAATGCCAGCTGAACTAAACCGGAACAATCTACGCCAAGGATAGTTTTTCCTCCCCATAAATACGGTGCATTGAGGTATTGCATAGCAACCTCGATGACCTGATGGGTAGAAAAGGGCAGTTTGGGAATATATACGGGATCAATCAAACTCCAGTTTTCCGAACCAATTTGAAAATCATCACCATTTAATTCATAAACAATACTTCCTCCCGGCAAAAGCTTTGTCTGATTATCAATAGTATGATAAATAATTGAATATGGTCTTGACAATCTAAGCCTATCAGACCTCTGAGCAGCAGCAAACTCTTTACCTGAAACGGATTTAATCATCTTCCTGTCAATCCATCCCAAATAATCATCAGCTAAGTTTTTAATATAAAACCATCTCTCTGATTGCTCAATTATTTCGACAAATTCCCCGAATAATAATTGCGATATCATTTCGCTACGTTCACTGTCAGAAGCACGTAACGGGACAACTGGAAGAGTTACAAGTCCGTACATATTATACAATTAATGATGAATATGATTTTTTTTACAAAAGTACTTAATTTTTAATATATTTGCATCTCATATCAAGAATATTCAACATGAAGCTGAAAATCTCCTCGAACGCCTGGCAAAACATCATGAAATCGCTTTTATTCGTGGGTGTTATTATTATCATATCATATTTATTGCCCAATCAGGACACGTTTAAATATCAATTTGAGATAGGGAAACCCTGGTCGTATGATCTGGTTACAGCTTCATTTGATTTTCCCGTTTATAAAAGCGAAAGGCAGATTCAAGAAGAAAAAACAGCTTTACTTGAGCATTTTATTCCCTACTTTAAACTTGACACCTCAGTTATGAACGTTCAATATCAGAGATTTGCAAAAGATTATTTTGATAAAAATGGAAACGAACATAAATTCGATAAACTTATTCAACGAAAATTTAAGACGATATACGACAAGGCAATAATCGCTACAGACCAATACCAAAGACTAAAAGAAGAAAATATTACTGAATTGAATTGTATTTTGCCAAACAAAGTAATTAAAGTTATCAAAGTTGAAAACCTCTATACTCCTAAGATGGCTTATCAGGAATTCATAAAATCGGCATCTTTTCCTATCAATAATTATAATTTTAATCTTTATATCATTGAAAATCTGAAATACGACAGTGTAATTTCAGATTTATCAAAAAAAGAAAAATTAAAAAATCTGTCACTTACCTCCGGAGTTGTACAGGCCGGTGAACGGATAGTCGACCGCGGAGAGATTGTTAACGAGGAACTATTTTTGGTATTAAACTCCATGAAAATCGAGTATGACAAACGGAAAGCATCCTTTCAGCGGTCTTATTTAGTATTGATGGGAGAAGTAATTGTAATTGCCGGCCTGACTCTTTTATTTTTTCTTTATCTGTCACTATTCAGACCTCGGATTTTCAACAATCTGAATAATCTGCTATTTATAAATCTTCTGATATTAATTATGATATCGTTGGCCTCGTTTGTGATCCAACATACCTCCGTGAGCTATTATGTTTTACCTTTTGCGCTTTTGCCCATCATTGTACGTGTATTCTTTGATTCCCGAACTGCCTTGTTCGCACATCTGATTGCCGTGCTTATTATTTCATTGATGGTTGATAATGCTTTTCAATTTTTGTTGATTCAAATAGCCATTGGTATGACAGCTGTATCGAGCCTGAAAGATATGACTCAACGTTCTCAACTTGCACAAACGGCTTTAATAATAATGATATCATATTTCCTCGTATATCTCGCCTTTGAGTTCATGAGCGAAGGTGACCTGTCCCGAATACATTGGCAGGCACTAATTTATTTTACGATAAGCAGTGGATTTTTACTTTTTGCATACTTATTAATATACATTTTTGAGAAACTTTTTGGTCTGATATCTGCCATTACATTACTTGAACTCACAAATATCAATAGCGATTTGATGATGCTATTCGCCGAAAAAGCTCCGGGAACCTTTCAACACACCTTACAAGTATCAAATCTGGCGACAGAAGCAGCGAAAAAAATCGGTGCTAACAGTCTGTTAGTACGCACCGGTGCCCTGTATCATGATATTGGAAAAATGAAACATCCTGAGTTTTTCATTGAGAATCAATTAGGAGGACACAACCCTCTAAGCGAACTGAAATTTGAAGTAGCTGCAAAAACTGTCATTGGACATGTGTATGACGGGATCGAAATTGCAAAAAAAGAACACCTTCCGGAACAAATCATCCATTTTATCAACACACACCATGGCATCAGTAAAACTAAATATTTCTACAACTCATTTGTCAACGCTAACCCCGGCATCCAGCCAGACGACGCTATATTTACCTATCCGGGGCCGCTCCCTGATACAAAGGAAACAGCCATATTAATGATGGCTGATGCTGTAGAAGCAAGAGCAAGGAGTTTGGTAACATATACAGAAGAAAACATAAATAATTGTGTGGAAGATATGATAAACAGCCAGATTGCTGATGGTCAGTTTAAAGAAGCACCAATTAGCTTCAGAGATGTAGAAACGGTAAAAGCTATATTTAAAGAAAAAATAATGAATATGTACCACACACGTATCATTTATCCTGAAATAAAAAAATAACCCGGAGATTCTTCAATAATATTATAAGAATCACTCAGGTTATTTTATCAAGCAACTTACCTTTGTTTTCGGGACAAATTATATTTTATCAAGAGCTTGTTGAATATCAGCTTTAATATCTTCGATATTTTCTATTCCCGCTGAAATTCTCAACAAGCCAGGTACTACACCTGCGGCAGCTTTATCTTGCGGCGTCAACTGTTCATGAGTTGTTGCTGCTGGATGTATAATCAGCGTTTTAGCATCTCCTACATTGGCAACATGACTCAACAATTGAAGATTATCAATCAATTTATCAGCTAAAAGTGCATCTCCTTTTAATTTAAATGTCAATACTCCACCATATCCCTTTTTCAGATATTTTTTTGCAAGTTCATGATATTTATTGCTTTTCAAACCAGGATAATTAACATATTCCACCGCAGGATGCTGCTCCAACCACTCTGCAAGTGCCTGAGCATTTGCAACATGTCTTTCCATTCTCAATGAAAGAGTTTCTAAACCCTGTAAAAGCAAAAATGAATTAAATGGACTTATAGCATTTCCCCAATCGCGCAATCCTTCCACTCTGGCTCTAATATTAAAGGCAATATTACCAAATGGTCCATTAGCGCCAAAAATATCCCAAAAGACTAATCCATGATAACCTTCAGATGGTTCTGTAAATGTCCGAAATTTACCATTCCCCCAGTTGAATTTTCCACTATCAACGATTACCCCACCAATCGAAGTACCATGTCCGCCAATCCATTTGGTAGCCGACTCAACAACGACACTCGCACCATGTTCTATCGGGCGGAAAAGATAACCACCGGCTCCGAAAGTGTTGTCCACGATTAAAGGTATGTCGTGTTTCTTTGCTATTGCGGCAATAGCATCAAAATCAGGGATGTTCAGATCCGGATTGCCGATGGTTTCAAGATAAATGGCTTTTGTCTTTTCATCGATGAGCTTTTCAAATTCAGCTGGCTCATCGTTAGGAGTAAAACGAACCTCAACACCAAGACGTTTAAACTGTACTTTAAACTGATTGAAAGTTCCACCATACAAATGAGCTGTGGATACAAAATTGTCTCCGGCTTCCACAATATTGTTGATCGCAATGAATTGTGCCGACTGTCCTGATGATGTTGCCAAGGCACTGATTCCTCCTTCGAGTGCTGCAACCCTTTTTTCAAAAACATCGGTAGTAGGATTCATTAACCGGGTATAAATATTGCCAAACTTACGCAATCCAAACAGATCAGCTCCATGTTGCGCATCATCAAATGCATATGAAGTAGTTTGATAAATGGGCACTGCCCTTGAATTTGTTGTTTTGTCAACTTCCTGTCCTGCATGCACCTGCAAGGTTTCAAATTTATAATTATTTTCTGCCATAATTCTTGTTTTATATTATTGTAAATGATTTATTCAAATTGAGAGTTGAAAGTTGAGAATTGAGAGTTAATTTCATTTTCAACTCTCAACTCTTAACTGATAACTATTAAAGAGGGTATTCTTCAAAAGCATATAGAAGTGTTGAAAGATATCTTTCGCCCGTATCCGGAAGCAACACAACGATGTTTTTATCCTTATTTTCGGGACGAAGCGCCAGCAAAGTCGCAGCATAAGCGGCTGCACCAGAAGATATTCCAACCAACATCCCCTCTTCTCTTGCCAATTGACGGGCAGTCAGAATTGCCTGATCATTAGTCACCTGAATAATCTCATCAACGACTTCAGGATTGAAATTTTTAGGGATAAAACCGGCGCCAATACCCTGAATCTTGTGTGGCCCCGGACTTCCTCCTGAAAGAACAGGTGAATCCGCAGGTTCCACAGCTACAATCTGAATTTTTGGATTGTGAGCTTTGAGGGCTGCACCAACACCGCTGATGGTTCCACCAGTACCCACACCACCTACAAAAATATCAACTTTTCCATCTGTATCTCTCCATATTTCTTCTCCAGTGGTTACTCTGTGTATCTCCGTGTTAGCCGGATTCTCAAATTGTTGAGGGATAAATGCATTTCCAGATGCTTCAGCAATGGCATTGGCTTTTGCAATGGCACCTTTCATGCCTTCAGGTCCGGGAGTAAGAACAATATTTGCACCCAGTGCCTTCAATAAATTACGACGCTCCACACTCATTGTTTCAGGCATGGTTAGCGTTAATTTGTAACCTTTAATCGCAGCGACAAAAGCCAATCCAATACCTGTATTACCACTTGTGGGCTCTACAATTTCGCCACCCGGCTTTAGAAGTCCTTTGTTTTCGGCCGCTTCAATCATCGACAAAGCGATACGTTCTTTCACACATCCGAGCGGATTAAAGGATTCAAGCTTGGCAATCACGTTTGCCTGTAGACCCTTGTTGACCGCATAATTAGAGAATTGCACCAGAGGAGTATTCCCTACTAATTCCATTAAATTGTTTGCAATTTTCGACATACCTTTTTTATTTTGATTAATAATCTTTTTTCTTTTTCTAATTATATGGCAAAATTACAGCAGCCCGGAAGCTGCTGCAATAACAGGGTAAAGGTATTTTTATACCCTGTTTATGGTATAAGGAACATTAAATGTTCACAAAACTCAGAATTTCAGGGTCACACTGCCCATTAAATTTATTCCGGCCTGTGGAAACAGATATTTGTAACTATAACGGGTTGTATCCCCCTGATAATATTCTGACCAGGCATAACCATTGGTTTCATATACTTCATTAAAGAGATTGTTAACCATCAGTTTAAAATCAATTGAGCGGATTTTTTTCAGAAATAAAGAATATTGTAAACTGAGGTTATTCACAAAATATGCATCCATTGCACGCTCATCAGAGGAAGTATTATCAAGGTATTGTTTACCCACATATTGACTATAAAAGCCTAGTTCAAAATTATCGATCTGGCAGGTAAAAATGCTGTTCGCTATCAGATTGGGCGAGTACGCAATGTTAGTTCTTTTATATTCAGTGTTTACCTGACCCATACGATTATAATCAGTATCATAAATATAAGCAATGTCTGTATAATTCAATATCTCATTCCGACTCAGAGAGAGATTTCCGTCCCATTTAAGTGATTTAAAAATTTGACAGCCTGCCATTAACTCTACCCCGGCACGGTAACTGTCATCTACATTAGAAGTAAGTGCTTCACCAATTTCACTGATTTTACCTGTCAACACAAGCTGATGTTTATACTTCATGTAATAAGCGTTGATTCCCGCACTAAAAGTTTTTGTTCTGAAACGATAGCCAAATTCCGTATCATAAAGTCGTTCACTCAATGGTCGATCACCTTCACCGGCATCGGTATAATTATTCCGGTTGGGTTCTCTGTTAGCTACTGAAAATGAGGCGTACACATCCTGATTGTCAGTCAAGAGGTAAGTCGCACCAACTTTTGGATTGAAAAAATGAAATGGCTTATCAATATTCAGTGGTCTCATTGACATAGCGATCCAATCAAATTTATCATTCTGTCCCGACATTGCATGACGAACATACCTATACTGCAAATCAGCAGAAAGAATGAATTCATCAAGAATTCCATAATTTATTTTCGCATAGATATTCGCGTCGTCTTTGACTGAATGACTTCTGTACCATTCATGGTCTACATCCAGATTTTGAGCATTTCTGACCCAGATTACTTTACCAAAATGCTCTCCAACATAGCGATTAACACCACCACCTAAAGATGCACTGATATTTTCTTTCTGATAATTTAGTGCCCAGATAAGTCCTCCGAAATGGTTATCAAGCCATTTTCTTCTCACAAGATCGGTGGTTGCTTGCGCTGTACCATTGATTGTATCAGGAATCAGACCATATTCACTGTAATATCTATCCTCTTTATATTCTTCATAATAACCTTTTCCTCTGGTATAATGTGCAGATGCATTGAAATACAGTTCAGGCAATATTTGCTGATTCCAATGTAACTGATAATGAGTTTGGTTGTAATTATCCGTCTGATTATCGTAGAAGCTCTTATTTCCATTAATATCTTTATATTTACCTATCTCATTATATGTACGGTTTGTCAATAACGAATCAGACGTAACGCCGTTCCATGCCTGATAAGTTTTTTCTTTACCTCCGAAAGTCACAAATTGCAGGGTTGATTTCTCTCCGAAATATCCGCCGGAGAAATAATAGGAGCTCATGTCCACCCATGCCCTATCGATATAGCCATCGGAAGTAACTTTTGACAAACGCGCATCAAACGCCCACTGCTTATTTATCAATCCTGTACCTGCTTTCAGCATATTTTTATTGGTATTGAAAGAACCGATGCTGGCGGACAATTCAGCATATGCTTTAGAATTCAATCCTTCGGTCTGCATATTCATGCTGGCACCAAAAGCGGCAGCACCATTTGTGGAAGTACCTACACCACGCTGCACCTGTACTGACGACAGAGAAGAGGCAAAATCAGGCATATTCACAAAAAACACCCCATGTGATTCTGCATCATTCAAAGGCACACCATTCACTGTTACATTTACCCGATTAGCGTCAGTACCACGAACCCGGAAACCGGAATAGCCAATTCCGGTACCTGCATCTGAAGTAGCGACAAACGAAGGAGTCAATGATAAAAGATAAGGAATATCCTGACCAAAGTTTCGCTTTTCAATTTCCTCTGCGGAAACATTGCTGTAGCTAACAGCAGACTTTTCATGTGCACGAATGGAAGTTACAGTAACTTCATTCAACAACACATGCATCGAATCTTTTTTCTGTGAAGTCTGAGCCATTAAGGCGACTCCCGAAAACAGCAGACTGGCTGCAATAAATAACTTTCTCATAACAAATTAATTAAATGAATGAATTAATAATTTATTTTGAGAGTCCAAAAAAATTAAAACGGAGATTTGCTTCTTCCCTCAACGGCATTATCCGTTCAGGTTCAAAGGGTATGATCTCAGCCCGTATTTATTA
>JAYFQH010000013.1:0-19069 GCA_034927265.1 Paludibacter sp. | reverse complement strand
TGTCGATCAATTCTGCTCTTCCTTTTCTAACTAATTGTTGAATTGTAGGCATTTCAAATTTGTTTTAAACTATAACTACTTTATTTTTAATTTTTTGGTTTTTATCCAAAGGGGCTGCAAAGTTACGAAAAGTTTTTTAATGAACAAATGGACTTTTAAAAATATTTATCATTTATTCTTGCTTGATTGATTTGGCGGTGAAATATGTGCTGAAAATATGATAAAAACATATTGATTATGATTGCATGTAGAGACGTTGCATGCAGAGACGTTGCATGCAACGTCTCTACAATTTAGACCCTGTTAGATTCAACACAAATGCCGGCGCCAATCCGCCGCCGGAAATAGACACATTACCGGTGTAATTACCCGAAGAAGGCGGGTTGAATGTAATGGTGATATTATAACCACTTTCGGCCTGTGCCTGAAGAATTGTAGCGGTTGAAACAGAATACCCTGCTCCGGAAGCTGCCACAGTAAGGTCCCCGGAAATTCCTGAAGTTCTTATAGTGAAAGATTTTTGTATCGATCCGCTTACCGTACCAAAAGCAACTGTTTGTCCGTTATTAACCACTTTACCTGTCGCAGTAATTACAGGGGCGTTTGTCGGGGGAGGAGGCGCGTTCAGATAAAACAATTCTCCGGTTTTATTTCCCCAAATGTATTCTTCCAGTCCCGGAAAATCAATAAAGGGATTACGATTCGATTGTATCCCATACACTGCCTCGTTTCGGGCTGTTTCTTTTGCGCTGACAGGATCCATCCGGCTCCACGAAAGAAACAGGTTCATCGCATATGGCGTGAGACCACTTGTCGCGTCATAAACTACATCCACATCTGTTTCACCGGAATAGGCCGACAACCATGAAGCTAAATTATCAGCATAACGAACAGCCATGTACATTACTGTACGTGCCAAATCACCTTTATACTCATCCACCGGTTCAAAAACAACCCCTGAATACCCTGAAAAATCAGAATTACCCAGCTTACTTCCGTTGCCAGAAGTATAACTTGCAGCACCAACCTCTCCATATGGGAAATTATCACGCACCCCGTTTACTTTTCCGTCAGTAGGGTATACATTAAACAAATCACTATTCATTGGGGCTACTGCTCCCCCGAACCAACTTCTCGGAGTTGTATGCTCACGGTTGTAACAATCACATTCATTTTGATAAGTTCCACATTGATTGGTACTAACCGTAAATGAACAATTAGAATATACGTCCCATAGTTTCCCTGTGGAAGAATTTATATCTGTAGTTGCATAAGCTGTCCACAGATTATCATATGAAATACTTTTATAATTTGCCGAAATTATTGTCTTCAGTGCCTGACGAAGATTATTTGCATTTTTTGCATCAGCATTATCATAATAACCCTCAGGGATTGCAGCAAGAAGTTTGAATGACACTGCCAATAAAAGCAGGATATTTGATATCTTTATTTTCATCTTGTACTTATTTTAGCGTATATATTTGTATAAGGATTGCAAAAATATAAATATTTTAGCAAAAACCACTCTTTCCGATTAATTACTACAGCCCTGACTACATCTTCGGTGAATTTGTGCTTTTTATCCAAATAATCTTTCCAACAACAATACAAGAGAACTTGCCACTTACAGACATAATTTTCTGAAACTTTTTGCTCCGGTCTCTCACCATACCGATGAATTATATCTAGTTTAAGCTATACTTCGTGTTTATTATGATTTTGAGGTATAATTAATGAAGAAATCAGCGTACAAGTACATATCAAAACTATGACAAAAAATACTGCCAGACTATTTTCATCAAAAAAATAAGTTATGCCTGAGAAAACAACAGAAGCAATTAATACAAAAATAAAAACCATCAGGTTCATATAAGCCAGCAGTTGGCCAAGCCGTCTTCCCGCCTGAGCCTGCTGTATAATTGTAAGATTCGGCACCTGAAACAATCCCCCCGACACTGCTGTCAGAAAGATCAATAAAGCAAAGGTATACAAATCAATCTTCAGAAAAATGACAGGAAGTAGCGACAATATCATTCCTGACAAGCCCAACACAATCAATTTTGATCGTCTCATCTTTTTGGATACAATTCCGGCCAGCCACGTTCCGAAAGCGATACCAACAGCGGCGAAAGCCATCACAACGCCAGTGGTTGTATTTGTGGCCAAATAAAAGTTTTTTGAATGAATAATGATGTTCATTTGCAAAAGCGCCCCAATCAACCAAAACAAGGACACCATAAAAACAGCAGTATTCACTAAAGGAAAATGTTTTGACAGTCTGAATGAATCAGCTAAAAATCTAAAGGGAGATAAATGAATTTTCAAAGACGAAGTTTCTTCCGGAGCTTGTTCTCTTACCCTGATACGATTAGTAAAATAATATCCACCAGCCGCAAACAAAACAAATAAGCTCCCCAGCAACCAGACCTGATAATGGTCACTTACCAACGAAGCAACAACTGTACCCGCCAATATCCCAAGAAACGCCATTGTCTCAAACAAACCACTTCCAAAGGCACTTCCCTCCACACCTCCGATATCACGAATCAATCCGTACTTTGCCGGTGAATAAAGACAACTCTGTACTCCCATCAGCAAAACTGAAAGCACAGCCAGCATCACCCACTCATAAGCAAATGCGATGATAGCAATAAACATTATGGGAAACTCAATCAGTTTAAAAAAGCGAAAAACTTTTAATTTTTCATACTTTACCGAAAGCTTGCCACTCAAAGGAGATAATATGAGATAAGGTATTATCAGAGATGCCGATACAATTGAAATAAGCTGTGAATAAGTCAACCACGATGGCAAATTCCAACTTACTGCAATAAAAATAATGGCATTCTTCAAAAAGTTATCATTAAAAACTCCAAAAAAGTTACTTATCATTAAATCTGACCATTTTCGCATGCCGCTTTCTTTTGTATCTTCGGCAAATGTAATATTTTTCCAGCATTATGAGCTACACCGACAAGATTTTACATTACTCATAACAACGCAAATATATTGACTTTAAGAATTATTTACTATATTTTCTAAAATTACAAACATTGTTTCCTTATATATTGTTAAATAAGAACCCTAATTCAATTTTAACATTTTATTTTATAATATATTTGCATCATTATGAAAAGAAGTACCATACTCATACTAATTTTCTCGATGGTTTTTTCTTTCATCGTGCTTATCATCATCCAGGCCAGGTATGTAATGGTTAATGCGGAGATGGTTGAAAATCAATTCGATGAAAGCGTTCGTCGTAGTTTACTGCAAACGGTTGTCCTTGTAGAAGAGAACGAGGCCCTGGAGTATCTTGCGCTCACATTAGAAGGGTCCGACTACCATAAACAACTAAACCAGGTCCAAACCATGGCCAACATGGACTCAAACACCCGACATCTGATGGACACTCTGGGAAATAAGTTATCGGTTTCAACCAATAAAATTGAGAAACCAAGTATCAAAATATCGACCAGACATGGTAAAGCAACCATAGAAGAAACTTCTAAATATTTACAGGAAAGATTCAGAAAAGATTTTTCAAGATCAAAAACGATTCTTGACCAGGCCGTTTTCAGGTGGTTGAGAGAAAGTAACAAAAAAGACATCAGCGAGAGGGTTAACTTTGAGGAAATCAACGACATACTGGAAAAAATGCTGATAAGCAATGGAGTCGAACTTCCGTTTTACTATAGCATTGTTGACAAACGCGGTAGAATCATTTTCCGTTGCAATAAAGAATTTCATTCCGAAAGTCCTGAAATTGTTAACAACATCTACACTCAACGTTTTTTCCCCTTAGAAGAAAGCTCAACAGAAGCTTATCTTCAGGTTACTTTTCCAACAAAGAAGAATTTCATTATCAGCTCGATGGGGCTTTTAATTCCTACAATTGTACTTGTTCTGTTAATTTTATGTATATTTATCGTTGCATTGATTGTTATTTTTAAACAAAAACAGTTGAACAATATTAAGAATGATTTTGTTAATAACATGACTCATGAGCTCAAAACCCCCATATCCAGCATCTCTCTCGCGTCGCAGATGTTACAGGACCCGGGAGTTGGTAAAACTCCTGAAACGCTGAAACATATATCAAAGGTCATCAAAGATGAGACTGCCAGATTAAGCAGAATGGTAGAAGAAGTTCTAAAATTATCGCTCTTTGAAACTGAAAAATCAACCTATAAGATGCGTGAAATGCACGTGAACGAGTTGATCGAACATACTTCTGAAATTTTTTCACTGAAAGTAGCCAATAAGGGTGGAAAAATGACAACGATACTTAATGCAAAAAATGATCTTATTCTTGCTGATGAAGTGCATTTTACAAACGTAATCCACAATCTGGTAGATAATGCATTGAAGTACAGCGACAAGCCTTTACTTCTAACTTTGGAAACCTGGAACGAAAAAGAAAACGTAATGATCAGCATTGAGGACAATGGAATCGGTATTCAAAAAGAAGATCATAAAAGAATATTTGAGAAATTTTACCGGGTACCTACCGGAAATACACATAATGTAAAAGGATTCGGACTAGGATTGGCTTATGTAAAAAAAATCATACAGGAACACAAGGGTTCTATCAAAGTCGACAGTGAAATTAATATCGGAACAAAATTTATTATAGCATTACCAACACTAAAATATATTGATTATGAACGATGAAAAAGTAAAAATTCTTTTGTGCGAGGATGATGAAAACCTCGGCATGTTATTGAGGGAATACCTTCAGACAAGAGGGTATGACGCTGACCTCCAACCTGATGGCGAAGCAGGCTACAAGGCCTTCACCCGTGGAAAATATGATTTGTGCGTTTTCGATGTAATGATGCCCAAAAAGGACGGATTTGCTCTTGCAGCTGAGATCCGAAGCATTAACGGAGATGTCCCCATCATTTTCCTGACAGCTAAATCAATGAAGGAAGATATTCTTCAGGGATTTAAATTAGGTGCTGATGATTACCTGTCAAAGCCTTTCAGTATGGAAGAATTGCTTTCGAGGATTGAATCAATCCTTAGAAGGGTAAGAGGCAAGAAGATCAAAGATGTAGTGGTATTTAATATCGGAGCATTTGTTTTTGACGCACAAAAACAATCATTATCATTTGATGGAGAAACAAAAAAACTGACGACCAAAGAATCGGAATTACTGAGGTTACTGGCTTCAAATGCTAATAATATCCTCGAACGCAACTATGCATTGAAATCCATATGGGAAGATGACAATTATTTTAACGCAAGAAGTATGGATGTATATATCACCAAGTTGCGTAAACTTCTGAAAGAAGATCCGAATGTGGCAATCATTAATATCCACGGAAAAGGATATAAGCTGATAACACCTCAGGTTGGCGAAAATTAACAATTTCCCGGACAAACGGAAACAATGACTAAAGATGGGGGCTGTCAATGAATGACAGCCTCATCTTTTTTTTGAAACTTTATCATCAATTTTACCTATAGCTGAAATCTTTTTTGTATCTCCTCCTGTGTCAGAATGGTCATAACTGGCTTACCATCCGGGGTATAATTATGAGATGGACAAGCAAACAACTGCTCCACCAAATTCGTCATTTCATCGTTATTAAGAGATTGCGCCAAAGGCAACGCAGCAGTTTCAGCCAGCGAAAGAGCAAGCTTTTCCTGCATAATGGCAATAGCATCACCAGTAGCTGTTTTCACTCTTTCAATGATGTTGTTTAATAACGGAACAATACTTTCCGTTCCTTTAAGTTGCGCGGGAACTCCTTTCACAACATACTGATTGGGAATTTCCTGTTCAAAATCAAATCCTGCATAATGTAACTCAGATTTAATTTGTTCGAAGAAAGGCGACTCTTCCGGCATCAACTGCAAGATTTCAGGAAACAGCAACTGTTGAGAAAAACCTTTTTTTTGTTGCATTTCCTGAATAAACTGATCAAACAGGATACGGATATGTGCACGCCGCTGATCGATAATTAACATTCCGGATTTAACTGAAGTGATGATATAGCGATTCTTCAATTGAAAATAAACACCACCCGTCATTTCCTCTTCTATATTCAGTTTTGATTGTATCACCTGTGTTTCAGGCTCTGCCTGGAAATGCTCATCAAAGTCTTCAGCCTGTTTCTTTTCGTTTTCAAAACCGGCATAAAGGCTTTCCCATTCCATTTGTGGTCGCTTATATGAAGAGGTACCAAAGGGATTATAGGATGGATTAAAGATGGTTTTCGGAGGACTAACAATCTCATTGTCGCGATGAACAGGAATTTCAAGCGCTCCTTCACGATCAAAATCAATAGAAGGAACAATATTAAACTTTCCAAGAGCCTCTTTCACTGTTGCCGAAAGGATCGACCACACAGCCTGCTCATTTTCAAATTTAATCTCAGTTTTTGTTGGATGAATATTGATATCAATAGTTTGTGGATCAACCTCAAAATAAATAAAATAAGACGGGTTTTCAGTGGGCTGTATCAGATGATTGTAGGCCAGCATAACCGCTTTATGAAAATATGGATGGCGCATGTAGCGTCCATTAACAAAAAAATACTGAGGGGATGATTTCTGTGCAAATTCCGGACGACCGACAAATCCTTTAATTTTCACAAGATTTGTTTCTGTCTCAATATTCAACAACTGTTGATTCAACTTTCTTTTGGCATTACCAAACACCTGATCGATGCGTACTTTGACATTCGTAGTCGGCAAACGAAAGATTTCATCATCGCCATCATACAAAGAAAACTCAACATCAGGATGCACAAGTACAATACGATAGAACTCATTAAGCAGATGCGTTTTTTCTACGCTATCACTTTTAAGAAAACGACGACGTGCCGGCACATTAAAAAAAAGATTCTTTACCTGAAAGGTTGTGCCTCTTGCACATTGCACTGACTCTTGTCTAAATACCCTGCTTCCTGCAATCTCGATAAGAGTCCCCAATTCGTCATCTTCCCTACGGGATCGCAACTCTACCTGTGCAACAGCAGCAATTGACGCCAGCGCTTCACCTCTGAAACCCATAGTCCGGATGGAAAATAAATCCCCCGCATCCTTGATTTTTGAAGTCGCATGCCTTTCAAAAGCCATGCGTGCGTCCGTTACACTCATTCCTTTTCCATCATCAGTGACTTGTATCAACGTTCTACCGGCATCCTTCATAACAATCTGAATAAATTCGGCACCAGCATCAATAGCATTCTCAACCAACTCTTTCAAAACAGAAGCCGGACGTTGAATTACTTCTCCTGCCGCTATCTGATTCGCTACTGAATCGGGTAACAAATGAATTATATCACTCATAGAATTATTTTGCAGATTTATCTTTCTCCGACCTTTGGTATTTCTATTTCAACAGAAAATAAGCAATTATAAATAAGATCAGGATGATAATAATTAACCGCACATTAGATTGCCGATTCTGAATATCTTTCGAATTTCTGTTTTTTTCGGCCATCTCTCTGAAAGAACCCCTTCTGATAGAAGATTTAAAAGTACCATCACCCACCTTAATTTCAGCATCATCCTTTGCCGACTGTCTGGACTTTAGTGCTTCTTTTTTCGGGTCATAATAAATTGGTTTATATTTATAAACCAATGGCTTGTGTAATTTAAAAAAACTCATCATCGTTCTTTGATTTTATTGAATTATTATTCTCCGGCACACCCCGCGTTAAAACCAAAACCGGGTGGACTAATCTATTTTACTATTACCCCCGGATGAAACCGGGATTATTAATATTTTAAATAAATTCGCCATCAAAAGACACTACCGCATCGTTGACAAACTGGCGGATACGTGCTTCTTCATCTTTTTTACATATCAACAACACATTATCCGATTCAGCAACAAGGTAGCCTGTTAGTCCTTCAATCACAGCCAATTTTCCCTGAGGAAGAGCAATAATATTTTGTTCGCTCTCATAGAAAAGCGTATTGCATTTTAGCGTAACATTTGCATGCTCGTCTTTTTCCGACATTTCATACAGCGAGCCCCATGTTCCCAGGTCAGTCCAACCAAAATCAGAACACAGTACATACACATTATCAGCCTTTTCCATTACACCATAATCGATGGAGATATTCATACACGTCGGATAGATCGTATCAATAAACTTCTGCTCCTGAGGCGTATTATAGACCGACTGACCGGCGGCAAACTTTGTAGCTACATCTGGAAGCAATTGATCAAATGCTTTCGTTATAGCATTGAGATTCCAGAGAAATATTCCCGAGTTCCAGAAAAACTCTCCGGTTTCATAGAAAACCTGAGCCAACTGAGCATTCGGTTTCTCAGTAAAGGTTTTCACCTTGCGCAGATTCCCCGAACCTTCGTCAATCTGAATATAGCCATACCCAGTTTCCGGACGACTTGGTTTGATTCCTAAAGTCAGGAGCGAATCATTTCTTTCAACAAACTCAAGTCCGGATTTGAGTGTGTCAATAAAATCATTTTCTTTCAAAATCAGGTGGTCAGATGGAGCCACAATGATATTTGCTTTATTGGTGATTGCTTTAATCCGACTTATGGCATAAGCAATACAAGGAGCAGTATTTCTCCTGTGCGGTTCGAGCAAAACCTGCTTTTCATTAATTTCGGGAAGTTGTTCTAATATAGTTTCCTTATATATAACATTGGATACAATCAAAATATTTTCTGCAGGGACAAGTTGGCGGAATCTATCAAAGGTCATCTGGAGCAAAGAACGGCCGGTACCGAAAAAATCCAAGAACTGCTTAGGTCTGTTGTTTCTGCTAAAAGGCCAGAAACGACTTCCCACACCACCAGCCATAATTACACAATAGTTCTGATTCATAGCATATTGACAATTAAATTAATAGCATTTTTTCTGTTTTCATAGAAAGCACTAAGATAGTGAGAATTTTCTGGTATAACAAAAACGAGGAAACAAAAAAGGATAACCACTTTTGGCGATTATCCTTTTACATATTATTGTGCAAAGTTTATTGCTCTCCACCACCCGATTCCATATCGAGTACATTTTTTCGCGCATCAGCTTTTTTGTCATATTCGTCACGCGAATAAACCACAATCTTATCCAGATCGCGCTGACCGGTACCGGCAGGAATAAGATGTCCGCAAATTACATTTTCCTTCAAACCTTCGAGGCGATCGATTTTGCCGTTGATAGCAGCATCATTGAGCACTTTTGTGGTTTCCTGGAACGATGCAGCCGACATAAAACTGCTTGTTTGCAGAGCTGCACGGGTAATCCCCTGCAGAATCTGGTTTGATGTTGCAGGTACCGCGTCACGTGTTTCAACCAGACGCAAGTCACGACGTTTCAGGGCACTGTTTTCGTCACGCAGTTTTCGTGGAGTAATGATCTGACCAGGTTTCAGGGTAGCAGAATCACCGGCATCGACAATCACCTTTTTACCCCAAATACGATCATTTTCTTCCATGAATTCATTTTTATCCACTACTTGTTTTTCAAGGAAGCGGGTATCTCCCTGTTCGATTATTTCAACCTTACGCATCATCTGACGAACAATCACTTCAAAATGTTTATCGTTGATTTTCACACCCTGCAAGCGATATACATCCTGTACTTCATTCACTATATAATCCTGAACGGCAGTCGGACCTTTAATCATAAGAATATCGGCCGGAGTAATAGCTCCGTCGGAAAGTGGTGTCCCTGCACGGACAAAGTCATTTTCCTGTACAAGAATCTGTTTTGAAAGAGGAATCATATATTTCTTTACCTCTCCAGATTTTGAAGTAACGCTCAATTCTCGATTACCACGTTTAATTTTCCCGAAGCTTACTTCACCGTCAATTTCAGCAACAACGGCAGGATTTGACGGGTTGCGTGCTTCGAACAACTCAGTTACACGTGGAAGACCTCCCGTGATATCTCCGGTTTTACCCACCGCGCGAGGTATCTTCACCAACATTTGTCCTGCTTTGATCAGATCACCATTGTCCAATACCATATGTGCTCCCACAGGCAAGTTGTAGGTACGAAGGATCTCACCGCTCTTACTTACAATGTGTGCACTTGGAACTTTATTTCTGTCCTTAGATTCAATAATAATCTTTTCGCGCAGACCGGTAGCTTCGTCAATATCGGTTTTAAACGTTACGTTTTCAATGACATCTTCAAATTCAATTTTACCTTCCATTTCTGAAATGATTACCGCATTAAACGGATCCCATTCGCAGACTACCTGTCCTTTTACCCCATTTTCGCCATTCTTAACAAAAAGTTTGGAACCATATGGTACGTTTTGGGTAGTAAGTGTAATGCCGGTATTTACATCAATTACACGCATTTCTGCCAAACGGCTAACCACCACTTCATACTCTGAACCACTATCATCTTTAGCACTTACAGTGCGCAATTCGTCAAATTCGATTAAACCATCGTAACGAAGAGTAATTTTTGATTCCGCAGCAATGTTTGAGGCGATACCTCCGACGTGGAAAGTACGCAGAGTCAACTGTGTACCCGGTTCGCCAATCGACTGAGCGGCAATAACTCCCACAGCTTCACCCTGATGTACCATTTTACCAGTAGCAAGATTACGGCCATAACATTTTGCACACACTCCCTTTTTAGATTCACATGTAAGTACCGAGCGGATTTCAACACGTTCAATCGGAGAATCCTGAATTTTCTTAGCCAATGATTCGGTAATTTGCTCACCACTACTTACAATAAGCTCACCTGTCAAAGGATGATATATATCATGCACAGATACACGGCCCAATATTCTTTCGTACAAAGAAGAAATTACATCTTCATTGTTTTTCATTTCAGTAGCGATCAATCCGCGTAAAGTTCCACAGTCGTCTTCAGTAATAATTACATCCTGAGACACATCCACCAAACGACGGGTAAGATAACCTGCATCTGCTGTTTTAAGAGCAGTATCCGCCAAACCTTTACGGGCACCGTGAGTTGAAATAAAGTATTCCAACACTGAAAGACCTTCTTTGAAGTTTGATAAAATCGGGTTTTCAATGATTTGACCACCTTCAGCACCTGATTTTTGAGGTTTAGCCATCAAACCACGCATGCCTGACAACTGACGAATCTGTTCTTTAGAACCACGGGCACCTGAATCAAGCATCATATAAACCGAGTTGAATCCCTGATTATCAGACGCAAGTTGTTTCATTAGAATATTCGACAACTTGGAGTTCACATGTGTCCATGTATCAATGATCTGATTGTAACGTTCGTTATTGGTAATGAATCCCATATTGTAAAGATTCATAATTTCTTCCACCTCGGCATTACCTTCTTTTACCAATTCCTCTTTTTCAGGCGGAATAATCACATCATTCAGATTGAAGGAAAGTCCTCCCCTGAAAGCCATGCTGTATCCGAGATCTTTTATATCGTCGAGGAACTGTGCTGTACGGGCAACCCCACATACTTCAATCACATTACCGATGATGTCGCGTAATGATTTTTTTGACAAGAGTTCGTTAATATAACCCACCTTATCAGGAACACATTTATTGAATAATATTCTACCTACTGTCGTTTCAATAATCTGCTCAACAGAACTGCCATTTTTATCAATATTATGTGTGCGCACCTTTATCCATGCGTGAAGAGCCACTTTTCCTTCATTATATGCAATTTCAGCTTCTTCAGGAGAATAAAAAATCAAGCCTTCACCTTTAGCTCCCTGACGCGGTTTAGTAATATAATACAAACCGAGCACCATGTCCTGTGAGGGAACAGTAATAGGAGCGCCATTGGCAGGATTCAAAATATTGTGTGACGCAAGCATCAACATTTGAGCTTCGAGAACAGCCTCGTTACCTAATGGCAAATGTACAGCCATCTGGTCACCGTCAAAGTCAGCGTTAAAAGCCGTACAGGAAAGAGGATGCAACTGAATAGCTTTACCCTCGATCATTTTTGGTTGGAAAGCCTGAATACCAAGGCGGTGCAAAGTCGGAGCACGGTTGAGTAATACCGGATGTCCCTTCATCACATATTCAAGGATGTCCCAAATCACAGGATCCTTACGATCAACTATTTTTTTAGCTGATTTAACTGTTTTCACGATACCGCGTTCAATCAATTTACGAATGACAAACGGTTTATATAATTCGGCCGCCATATCTTTCGGCAAACCGCATTCATGCATTTTTAATTCAGGACCCACAACGATAACCGAACGGGCAGAATAGTCGACACGTTTACCCAACAAGTTCTGACGGAAACGACCTTGTTTTCCTTTCAAAGAATCTGAAAGAGATTTCAACGGACGGTTAGCATCAGTTTTCACAGCACTGGATTTACGTGAATTATCGAACAATGAGTCCACAGCTTCCTGCAACATACGTTTTTCATTACGTAAGATTACTTCAGGAGCTTTGATTTCGATCAGTCTTTTCAGACGATTGTTACGGATAATCACACGACGGTAAAGATCGTTTAAATCGGAAGTTGCAAAACGTCCTCCATCCAATGGCACCAAAGGACGCAATTCGGGTGGAATAACCGGTACAATTTTTACAATCATCCATTCCGGTTTGTTACGTTGCTTTGACGCACGGAAAGATTCAACAATCTGAAGACGTTTTAGCGCTTCATTTTTCCTCTGTTGAGAAGTATCGCTACCAGCCTTATGACGTAAGTCGTATGATAATTCATCCAGATCAATGCGAGCCAAAAGATCATAAATTGCCTCAGCACCCATTTTTGCAATGAATTTATTCGGATCAGTATCTTCCAACAACTGATTTTCACGTGGAAGCGATTCCATCAAATCCAGATACTCTTCTTCAGAAATAAGTTCTCCGTCAACGATATTTTCACCATTGTCTGCAGCACCTGCCTGAATGATGACGTATTTTTCGTAATAGATGATCGCATCCAGTTTTTTTGTCGGCATACCAAGCAAATAACCGATTTTGTTGGGTAACGAGCGGAAATACCATATATGAGCCACAGGAACTACCAGCTGGATATGTCCCACACGTTCACGACGGACTTTCTTCTCAGTCACTTCTACCCCGCAACGGTCGCACACAATCCCTTTATATCGGATACGTTTGTATTTTCCGCAATGACATTCAAAGTCTTTGGTAGGACCGAAAATTCGTTCGCAGAACAATCCGTCACGTTCGGGTTTATATGTACGATAATTGATTGTTTCAGGTTTGAGTACCTCGCCACTGGATAATTTTAAAATTTCTTCAGGGGATGCTAATCCTATAGAAATTTTATTAAAATTACTCTTTATTTTATTTTCAGTTTTAAAAGCCATATATCTTTTTTTGATGAACTGTTTAATTGTTGAATCGTCGAATCGTTGAATTGTCGAACTGATAATCTGTTAGATCGATTAAACAGTTAAACAATTAAACGATTAAACAATTATTCTAAATTGACACTCAGGCCTAAACCTCTTAACTCGTGCAACAACACGTTAAGCGATTCCGGTATTCCGGGTGCAGGCATTGGTTCTCCTTTGACGATAGCCTCATAAGTACGGGCACGTCCCATAACATCATCAGATTTTACGGTAAGGATTTCCTGAAGGATATGTGCGGCACCGAATGCTTCGAGTGCCCAAACTTCCATTTCCCCGAAACGTTGTCCACCGAACTGAGCTTTACCTCCGAGCGGCTGTTGGGTAATCAGTGAGTAAGGACCGATTGAACGGGCATGCATCTTATCTTCAACCATGTGGCCGAGCTTCAGCATATAGATGACCCCTACAGTAGCTGTCTGGTCGAAACGTACTCCGGTTCCACCATCATACAGGTAAGTTTTACCATAATTAGGAACTCCGGCCTTTTCAGTCCAGATATTCAGATCTTCCAAATGAGCTCCGTCGAAGATAGGAGTAGCAAAACGTACTCCAAGTTCTTTTCCGGCCCATCCTAATACTGTTTCAAATATCTGTCCGAGGTTCATACGCGAAGGTACCCCCAGCGGGTTCAATACGATATCCACCGGTGTTCCATCTGCAAGGAAAGGCATGTCTTCCTGACGTACAATACGGGAAACAATCCCTTTGTTACCATGTCGACCAGCCATCTTATCCCCTACACGAATCTTACGTTTCTTAGCAATATACACTTTAGCGATCTGAACAATACCGGTTGGCAGTTCATCACCGATAGTAATATTGAATTTCTGACGTTTGATCTGGGCATCCAGTTCTTTATATTTTTTCAGGTAATTCAGAATGAGTTGTCTGATCAACTCATTTTTATGATTATCCTGGGTCCATTTAACCAATTGAACAGTTGTGAAATCAATTTCACGTAAACGTTCTTCTGTAAATTTACTGTTTCTTGAAATCAGGTCGGTACCTAAGAAATCTTTTACACCAGCTGACGGTTTATCAGCTGTCAACACCAGTAATTTTTCGATCAAAGAATTACGCAATACAGTAGCCTGAGCTTCAAATTCTTCATCCAAACGGGGAAGAACAGCTTTGTCAGCCAGTTTTGATTTACGGTTTTTCTGGGCTTTTGAGAACAAACGTTTACCGATAACAACACCCGACAATGAAGGAGTTGCCTTCAATGAAGCGTCTTTGACATCCCCTGCTTTATCACCGAAGATCGCACGTAACAACTTTTCTTCCGGCGAAGGATCCGATTCTCCTTTAGGGGTAATCTTACCGATGATAATATCACCCGGTTCAATTCTCGCACCAACTCTGATAATACCATTTTCATCCAGATCACGGGTTGCTTCTTCACTAACGTTAGGAATATCAGCTGTGAACTCTTCTACTCCACGTTTTGTTTCACGCACTTCAAGAAGTTGTTCCACCACGTGTACAGAAGTAAAGATATCTTCACGAACTACTCTTTCGTTGATTACGATAGCATCCTCAAAGTTATAACCTTTCCACGGCATGAACGCTACCTTCAGGTTTTTACCGATTGCAAGTTCTCCATTTTGAGTACTGTAACCTTCCGTAAGGATCATTCCTTTATCAACCACATCACCTTTTCTTACGATTGGACGAAGGTCAATAGTAGTATTCTGGTTGGTTTTTTGGAACTTGGGCAGTTTATATTCTTTAATCGAAGACTCAAAGCTAATGAACTCTTCTTCTTCAGTCCGATCATAATTAATCTTAATGCAATCAGCATCCACATATTCCACAACTCCTTTACCTTCAGCAGTAATCTGAGTACGTGAATCGCGAATCAGCTGGCCTTCAATACCAGTGCCCACAATAGGAGCTTCGCAACGTAAAAGCGGTACTGCCTGGCGCATCATGTTCGATCCCATCAACGCACGGTTAGCATCGTCATGTTCAAGGAAAGGAATCAATGCCGCAGCAATTGAAGCAATCTGAGATGGCGATACGTCCATAAGATGTACTTCACTTGGGGGTACTACCGGGAAGTCGGCACCCAAACGTGATTTAACCTTAGTACGAATAAATGTTCCATCGTCGTTCAAAGGAGCATTTCCCTGAGCTACCACTAAATCTTCTTCTTCCTCTGCAGTGAAATACTGAATACCATTGGCAGATATATCCACCCTTGAATCCTCAACCTTGCGGTAAGGAGTTTCAATAAATCCTAATTCATTGATTTTAGCATAAATACATAATGATGAAATCAATCCGATATTAGGACCCTCCGGAGTTTCAATCGGGCATAAACGGCCATAATGCGTATAGTGCACGTCACGAACCTCAAAACCTGCACGCTCACGTGAAAGTCCACCAGGTCCGAGTGCCGACATACGGCGTTTATGTGTAATTTCAGCAAGTGGGTTCTGCTGGTCCATGAACTGCGAAAGTGCGTTTGTTCCAAAGAAAGAGTTGATTACGGAAGAAATACTCTTCGCGTTGATCAGATCAATCGGGGTAAACACTTCGTTATCGCGTACATTCATACGTTCACGAATGGTACGGGCCATGCGTGAAAGACCTACACCGAACTGGTTGTACAGCTGTTCGCCAACAGTACGTACACGACGGTTGCTCAGGTGGTCGATATCGTCCACTTCAGCCTTCGAGTTGATCAGTTCGATCAGGTATTTAATAATTTCAATGATATCTTCTTTGGTCAACACCTTGATTTCAGGGTCGATATTGAGGTTCAGTTTCCGGTTGATACGGAAGCGTCCAACATCCCCTAAATCATAACGTTTTTCCGAGAAGAAAAGGTTATTGATAACCTCACGGGCAGTAGAATCGTCGGCAGGAAGCGCGTTGCGCAACTGACGGTAAATATACAACACCGCTTCTTTCTCAGAATTACTCGGGTCCTTCTGCAGTGTGTTATAGATAATAGCATAATCATTTTGATTAGCATCACCTCTGTGCAACAGAATAGTTTGAGCACCCGATTCAAGAATATCATCAATATGTTTGTTTTCGAGCACTGTTTCGCGATCGATCACCACTTCGTTACGTTCGATACTTACTACCTCACCAGTATCTTCATCAACAAAGTCTTCCACCCAGCTTTTCAGCACCCGGGCAGCAAGTTTTTGTCCGACAGCTTTTTTCAAACTGGCTTTGTTTACCTTGATTTCTTCCGCCAGATTGAAAATCTCCAAAATATCTTTATCACTTTCAAATCCGATAGCACGCAGCAGCGTGGTAACCGGTAATTTCTTTTTACGGTCGATATAAGCGTACATCACGTTATTGATGTCCGTTGCAAATTCTATCCACGATCCTCTGAAAGGAATGATACGTGCAGAATAGAGTTTCGTACCGTTGGCATGCATGCTCTGTCCGAAGAAAACTCCCGGAGAGCGATGTAATTGAGAAACAATCACACGTTCAGCACCATTGATAACAAAAGTACCTTTGGGTGTCATGTAAGGGATCGGTCCCAGGTAAACATCCTGGATAACCGTATCAAAATCTTCGTGATCAGGATCGGTACAATATAGCTTTAACTTGGCTTTTAAAGGAATGGAATATGTCAAGCCCCTTTCAATACATTCCTCAATACTGTAACGGGGAGGATCTACATAGTAGTCGAGGAACTCAAGGATGAAGTTATTACGTGTATCTGCAATAGGAAAGTTTTCCATGAAAACTTTATACAGACCTTCAGTTTTTCTTTTTTCAGGGGAGGTATCCATCTGAAAAAAGTCATGAAAAGATTTTAATTGAACTTCCAGAAAATCGGGGTAGTCAAACTGGGTTTTAATGGAAGCAAAATTGATTCTCTGATCTTTATTTGATGAAGACATTTTCAAAGAGTTTATAGTTGATGCGGTGAACTTAGTGATGCAAAATTCAAGTAAATGAATTCGATATTAATATAGACATGAAAAGGTTTAGAATCCCCCATAATGAGGGAATCTAAACCAAAAACCTGATTATCAGGCAATTTTATTTAAGTTCTACTTCAGCTCCGCCTTCAGTCAACGCTTTGTTCAAGGCTTCAGCTTCGTCTTTAGTAACACCTTCTTTGATTGCAGAAGGAGCTGCATCTACGAGGTCTTTAGCTTCTTTCAAGCCTAAACCGGTAAGTTCTTTCACTAATTTAACGATTGCTAATTTGTTAGCACCTGCGCTTTTCAAAATTACATTGAAAGAAGTTTTTTCTTCCACTACTTCAGCAGCGGCGGCAGCAGGACCAGCAGCAACAGCAACAGCTGCAGCAGCAGGTTCAATACCATATTCGTCTTTCAAAATCTGAGCTAACTCATTTACTTCTTTAACTGTCAAGTTAACCAATTGTTCTGCAAAAGCTTTTAAATCTGCCATTGTCTTAATTTTTATAGATTTTATTTTTATTTTTTTATTTTGAAATTATCTTTCCGACAATGTTTTCAACACGCCGTGAATAGTAGAGCCTCCTGACTGGAGTGCGGACACAACGTTCTTAGCAGGCGATTGCAACAAGCCGATGATTTCGCCGATAAGTTCGTTTTTGCTCTTGATAGCAATCAACGTTTCCAGTTGGTTTTCGCCAATATAGAAAGATTCTTCCACATATGCAGCTTTCAGTAAAGGTTTTTTACTTTTACTTGCTTTGCTGAAATCCTTGATTAATTTTGCAGGAGCATTGTTGTTGTTTGAAAGCATCAAAGATGTTTCTCCTTTCAAAGTACCATACAGTTCACTAAAGTCGGTGCCTGTGTTTTCCAATGCTTTTCTAAGCAATGTATTTTTCACCACCAACAGTTTGATGTCCTGTTTGTTACATGTTCTGCGTAAATCACTTGTTTCAGCGGCATTTAAACCAGCAATATCAGCCAGGTAGAAATGGGCATATGATTGAATCGTTGATTCAAGTTGTCTTATAATTGCGCTTTTATCTTCCTTTTTCATAAACTTTTGATTTTATTCTTCAACTGATTTTGGGTCAATTTTTACACCCACACTCATTGTGCTCGAAAGATAAATGCTCTTCACATAAGTACCTTTGGCTGCTGTCGGTTTCAGTTTCATCAATGTAGAGATAAATTCTTTGGCATTTTCTACGATCTTCTCAGCAGTGAACGACACTTTACCGATAGAAGTATGAACGATACCAAATTTATCAACTTTAAAGTCGATTTTACCCTGTTTCACTTCTTTAACTGCTTTACCTACTTCATTGGTAACAGTACCACTTTTAGGGTTAGGCATCAATCCACGGGGACCGAGCACACGTCCTAAAGCACCTAATTTACCCATAATAGCAGGCATGGTGATGATAACATCAACATCTGTCCAGCCACCTTTTATTTTTTCGATATATTCATCGAGGCCGACATAGTCAGCTCCGGCTTCTTTAGCCGCTGCTTCCTGATCGGGTGTACATAATGCAAGAACCCTTACTTGTTTACCGGTACCATTGGGTAGTGAAACAACTCCACGTACCATTTGGTTGGCTTTACGGGGGTCAACACCTAAACGTACATCAATATCAACTGAAGCATCGAATTTTGTAGTAGTAATTTCTTTCACTAATTCTGCTGCTTCCTTTAATGTATAGGCTTTCCCTGCTTCAACTTTGGCAACAGCCAACTTCTGATTTTTTGTTAGTTTACTCATCATTGAAGTGTTAATTAATTATTACTCGGAAAACTACCTTTTACAGTAATACCCATACTTCTCGCTGTACCTGCAACCATTTTCATGGCTG
>JAYFQH010000067.1:0-10952 GCA_034927265.1 Paludibacter sp. | reverse complement strand
TGTCACTTTGCGTGGTTCTATCAATGCCAACCATAACACCTGGAGAGGTTGCTTGTACTCTGACGGTTCACTTAAGATTTCAAAAGATTATGATATTACACATATTGTTGACCGTGTGGGTGGAGGAGATTCCTTTATGGGTGGATTGATTTACGGTTTGCTTACCTATACCGACAGCGATCAGAAGGCGCTGGAATTTGCAGTAGCTGCTTCCTGCCTGAAACATACTATTTATGGTGATTTCAATATGGTAACAGTTGCCGAAGTAGAAGCCCTGATGGGTGGTGATGGTTCCGGAAGAGTTTCCAGATAGTGAATAGCCCCGGGTTTTAACCCGGGGGATATTAAATATCGAAATGTTTGAAAAAAATATAAAAATATGCGATTCTCAAAATTAGAAGTATTATCAGTGATGAAAGAAACCGGTATGGTTCCGGTTTTCTATCACAAGGACATTGAAGTTTCGAAGAAAGTATTGAAAGCTTGTTATGAAGGCGGCGTACGCGCCTTTGAGTTCACCAACCGCGGGGATTTCGCACATGAAGTATTCCGTGATCTGGTAAAATATGCCACCGTCGAATGTCCGGAGATGATCATAGGCATTGGATCTATTGTTGATGCTCCAACTGCTTCCTTATACATACAGATGGGTACCAATTTCATTGTAGGTCCGCTTTTCAATCCTGATGTGGCGAAAGTAGCCAATCGCAGGTTAATTCCTTATGCTCCGGGTTGTGGTTCGGTAACTGAAGTCGGATACGCTCAAGAAATGGGTTGCGATATTTGCAAAGTATTTCCGGGTGATGTATTGGGTGCCGGTTTTGTCAAAGGTTTAAAAGCTCCTATGCCATGGTCGAATCTGATGGTTACAGGTGGTGTAAAACCTGAAGAAGCCAATCTGAAAGCATGGTTTGATGCCGGTGTAACCTGTGTGGGGATGGGATCGAATCTTTTTCCTGCTGAAATGATCAAAAGTGAAAACTGGCAGGGAATTACACAGCTTTGTGCTGAAGCATTGCAAATAATCAAAAAAGTACGTAAAAAGTAAATATTCATCTGATAACATAAAGACATGAGCAAAATCGGAGAAGTAACTCAAAAAATGACGCAGTATCGGTGGACAATAGTAGCCATGCTGTTTTTTGCAACAACAATTAATTATCTCGACAGGCAGGTATTGTCTCTTACATGGAAAGACTTTATTGCGCCTGAATTCCACTGGACCAATACCCACTACGGAACAATCACTTCGTTGTTTTCGTTGTTCTATGCTGTGGGAATGCTGTTTGCCGGTCGCTTTGTCGACTGGATGGACACTAAAAAAGGATTTCTGTGGGCAATCTTTATCTGGTCGATTGGTGCCGTATTACATGCATTTTGCGGGATTGCCACTTCGGGTATCGTTGCCGGTCAGTGGTTTGTAGGTTTTGAAGGGGCTAAAGAAGCAATTGCCGGAGTAGCTAATATTTCGAAGGTGCTGAATGTGAGTGTGGTACTATTCATCTTCGCACGTTTAGTGCTGGCATTAGGTGAAGCAGGAAACTTTCCGGCAGCTATCAAGGCAACTGCAGAATATTTTCCTAAAAAGGACCGTGCTTTGGCCACCAGTATTTTTAATGCCGGTGCTACTGTTGGTGCTTTAGCTGCTCCGATTTCTATCCCTGTTATTGCAAAATACTTTGGTTGGGAAACTTCTTTCATCGTAATTGGCGCATTAGGCTTTATCTGGATGGGTTGGTGGCAGTTCGGCTATAAGAAACCCGACGCCAATCCTAAAGTTAATAAAGCAGAACTGGATTATATTCTTCAGGATCATAATTCACACGCCGATGGTATTGAAGCCTCTAAAAAAGAGGATGCAAAGAAAATGCCTTTCAAACAGACATTAAAATACAAACAAACATGGGCTTTTGCCTTCGGTAAATTTATGACTGATGGTGTATGGTGGTTCTACCTGTTCTGGACACCTGCTTATTTAAGCTCTGTGTATGGTATGGAATCTTCACACCCTAAAGCACAACTCGCTTTATTTGTATTGTATATGATTACCTTGCTGTCGATCATCGGTGGATGGTTACCTTCCTTCTTCGTGAACAAAAAAGGGATGGATCCATATGCTGGACGTATGAAATCCATGTTGATATTTGCCTTCTTCCCGTTGCTGGCATTGTTGGCACAACCTCTGGGAGGATATTCCTACTGGTTCCCGATCATCATTATCGGTATTGCCGGTGCTGCACATCAGGCCTGGTCGGCAAATATCTTTTCAACTGTGGGCGACATGTTCCCCAAAAGCGCTATTGCTACGATTACCGGTATTGGAGGTATGGCGGGAGGATTAGGCTCGGTGTTTATCAATAAAAGTTCCGGCGTATTGTTTGATTACTCAAGGGGAACAACCTTACTAGATAACGAGGTGGTAGTCATGACCAAAGAATTACTGGCAAGTGGTGCTCAGTATGTTCGCCAACCAATGGAACTTTTCGGATTTAAAGGAGAAGAAGCCGGTTATCTAATCGTATTTTCATTCTGTGCAGTAGCTTATCTGATTGGCTGGAGCGTTATGAAAATACTCGTTCCGAAGTACAAACAAATCAAAATTGATTAAAACTCCGGTTTTGATTGATAATCATAAAAATCCCGTTATTTCTTCATTGAGAGATAACGGGATTTTTTTATTTCGATGCACTTATGATAATCGTTCACATAGAAAAGGATATTTTTGCATTAACTCCTTTTTTTTCTTTTCAAGCGATTGTACGAACAATTTGTATTCCTGCGAAGCCTGATGAATGGGACGGTGATTCATGGTAGTGCGCAATTGTTCGAGTTCCGTTTTTGTTTGTAAAGTTTCAGCTGAAAAATAAGCCAGCGAAAATTTCTCCCAGATATAATCGATGGCCGTATCAGAAGGATGTAACATATCGGCTGCATAAAAACGGTAATCACGCAATTCGTCCATTTGTATTTCGTAGGCCGGAAAATAATCAATAAAGTCATACTGTTCTTTGATCAATTCTATCGCCATTAGCAGAATGCTTTTACTGAGGTTGTTTTCGTGCGCTCCATCTTTCCAGTGACGGATGGGACTTACCGTAAAAATCACCTGCAAATGTGGGTTTAACTGATGTAAGTTATCCAGCATGTTGCTGTAAACGGTAATAATTTTATCAATCGTCAGTTTTTTCCTCATAAAATTATTTGCCGGCAATTTATGGCAATTAGAAACTACTTCTCCTGAGGTGATCAATTCGTAAACCCAGGCTGTTCCAAAGGTGATGAGCAAGAAGTTAGCCTGCCGGAGATGAATTGCTGCAGCTTCTATCCTGTTATTAATATTATTCAGACATTCCGCCTTGTCAACCGATGCAAAAAGAGTGCTATGAGAAAAGCTACTCCAAAGAGAGCCATGTCTGAACAGGTCACTCTCAGAGAATAGCCGGTTATTTACCAATATCTCCAGACTATTTTTTATTGAAATGGGATTAAACAATACTCCAAAGGGATTTATGTCTACAGAAAAGAAGGCGTTACTCAGGCGCTGTCCGATATTATCGGAAAAGCAGGAACCCATAGTTATCAACTGATCTTCGTAGGAAATCTTCTTTTTTGCCGGTGATATTTCAACTTCTGTTCTGAACATGAATGACTGAAGATGGTGAATGATTATTGTTTTCACAAAATTAGTATAAATGTACAAATTTCAGGTAAAAGCATAAAAAAAGTCCCGACTTTCGGTCAGGACTTTTCCGTAAATGCAATCAAAATTATTTTTTTGAAGATGCAGATGCTTTCTTATCACATGATGCTTTATCTTTTGGACAATCTTTTTTATCGTCACATTTTTTCTCTTTATCCTTGCAGCATGCTTCTTTCTTTTCCTTGCAGCATTCTGTTTTCGGAGCTTCTTTCTTATCTTTTGCCGGAGCCTGTGCTACCATACCTGTTGCAAAAAATGCAAGTAACGCTAAAATAACTAAATTCTTTTTCATTTGACTTCTTTTTTTAATTGTTTGTAAACTAAATAATTGATTCTACTGTATTATTATTTACGCGGTGAAAATACGAAGTTTAATTTATAATTATTCTTCATAAGCCACGTTTTTGACGATTTTTATGAATTATTCAGAACTTCAGTGTACAATTCATTGTTTCGTTGGTGCTTTATCGGGCAGGACTGCTTCATAGCCAATCTTCTTAAATGCCTGCTGAAGCTTTGCCACATCGGTTTTTTTTGTGTCAAAGGTGATGGCCACCGTTTGTTTTTCCAAACTGACGTCCATTGCTTTAACACCTTTCTCAAAGGCGATGTTTTTCTCTATCTTTTGCTGACAGCTATGGCAATCCATCGCCACATTAAATACCACACTTTGTTTGGTGGTTTCTTTTTTATTCTGACCAATCGCTACATTGGTTATGGTCACGAACATTGCCAGCAGTACTAAAAGGATGTTTTTTGTTTTCATATTCTTTTGATTTAAAATTGATTATTAATTGTCACGGTCGATCGACCAGCGTAATCCAACATATATTTTACGTCCATGAGTAGGTCCCCAGATATTGGTTGCATCAAAATTGTTGCTCAATGGATTTACCACGTCAATAATCGGATTTTCCTGAATAAAATTGCCGATATTTTCCGATCCCAGATACAACGACCAGGTTCTGAAGTATTTTGTTATCTGGGCATTCATGATGGTATACGCAGGAAATTCATTGTTCCAAAGCGGATTATTAATATCTGGATCAGGCATACGCCCACCTCCGTTGAACTGAGCAGTAAAGTCGAATTGCCATTTTTTCAACGGCGTTTGATAGGAAGCGGTTGCTAAACTTTTATATCGGTTGGTCAGCGGTTTCTCACGTAATTCACCACCAATAGTTGTCTGCACGTCATTGAAACGATGGGCCAGCGTCATAGTTAACCCTTTCACCACTTCCATACTTGCTTCAAACTGTATGCTGTGTGAGAATGATTTTCCATCAAGGTTGTAAAAATGTACGGCATGAACATCGGTATCAGTGTCAATCACCACCTGATTTTCAAAGTTGGTATAATACCATTCACCTGTCAGGCTCAGTTCCTTATTAAACACCGGAATATATCCCTGCACACTTAATCCGTAATTCCATGCTGATTCTAAATCCAATCGGGAATTCATCACTAACTCACGATTGCTGGAGAGATAAAAATTGTTCTCAGCCAGCATTTTCGGTGAGCGGTAACCTTTTCCGACAGTTCCCCGTAGATGCACATATTTGCCCGGGACATACTTTAAATGCAGGCGTGGTGTAATAAAAGCTCCGTATAAATTATGATAATCGGCTCTCAAACCAGCCAATGCTATAAACTTATCGTGTAAATTGAAAGTATATTCTGCAAATACTCCGGGCACATATTCTCTGGAAAATATATTTTGATTAGCTGATGTTGTTCGAACATATTCATTAAAAAGATCATAATTAAAACTCAAACCGGCAGAAATCTTTTGATGTTCGGAGAGGTTCGACTGATAGATAAGGTTCAGGTACAAATTATCCTGATTACCCTCATAGGATTTATGTCCGTAATATGCCATCTGATCATGCTTAGAGCCGCTGACAATTAAACCAACACTGGTTTCTGATGCATGATCGAACACATAGCCGTTTTTGAGGAAAAATTCGTATCTCTTAGTGCCAATATCGATTTTATAATCTCCATTTACAGTTCCACCCATACGATTTTCAGATAAAGCCCGGATAAATGCCTGAGATATATAATCATTGTGTTTATAATACCAACGGTTGATAAAATTAAGCTGTTTAATCATCGGCATATCCATGTAGCCATCTCCATTCTGATCCAGAGAAATAAATTCATCTGAAGCGTGAAGAAGGATACCGGTAGAAAGGTCGGATGATAACTTTATTCCGGCATTAACATTGGCCTCTACCCTACCTGCATCGCTGGCAAACAAATTTGCAGCAACAATTTCGCTGGTTTGAGGTTTTTTATATTCTACATTAATTTGCCCAGTTATAGCCTCATATCCATTTATAACTGAGCCGGTACCTTTTGACACCTGTATTCCTTCCATCCAGGGACCAGGAATAAATCCCAGGCCATAAGCAGAAGAAATGCCCCTTAAATTAGGAATGTTTTCAGTTAACATTTGCACATAAGTGCCCGGCAGACCCAGCATCTTAATTTGTTTGGCACCTGTTGCCGCATCGCTGTACGACACATCCACCGAAGGATTGGTTTCAAAACTTTCCGACAGGTTACAGCATGCAGCTTTGCATAGCTCGTCTATTGTTATTTTCTCGGTTTGTAATACGGCAAAACGTGATTTAACGATTCCCGGACTCTTTTGTACAACAGCAACTTCTTTTAATTCAATAATTTCATTTAATGTAACTTTTAAAGGAACATTATCCGGTACAACTGATACTGTATCATTCTGAAAAGCGACATTGCTGAATATCAGTTTGTTTGTTGCATCGTTAATTTTGATATTAAACTCTCCTTCGATTCCTGAAACTGTTCCTGAATGTGAGTTTAACCAAAATATGTGTACTCCGGGTATTGGTTCTCCTTTCGGATCTACTACCTTGCCGATAATATTACCTGCATAGGACATAACTGAAAGCAAAACCAATGGAAAAAATATAATTTTCTTCATGATTTTTATAACAAGTGATAATGTGATCGCTGATTATTTTCCGGATGTTTTAATACAAAACATCTTAACCAACTGCATATTCTATACAGATGGTCAGAAATTGTCAGGATCAAATGATCAATACCGACTTGTTGACGAGGATATCCCTACCGCTAAGCAGAGGAATGTCGGGAGGAGAATAGCAAGAGTGTCTGACATATGCTGCAGGTGTGTGAAGAGCATATATATCAGAGGAAAAGTCTATAAATAGGTTGTATGATAAATGATTGGCAACTGCCAGCTTATCGATGACTGAGAATTCATCAAGTTGTACCCTGATTATTTGACAACCATTGTCATGAGAGTGAGCCTGAATATGTACCTGATGATCATTTTCAACCGAAGTTTTATTTTGTATATCGCAGCAACCATGATCATTTTGATGGTGTACAGTGGAGCAGGAATGATGGGCAACAAACTCAATACCTTCACGTGCACAATCATCGCAACAATAATCCACGATGTTGTAACCCGTACCTGCAAAAATGAAGTAGCATGCAGATAGTACTGAAAATAAGTATTTTATTAAATTGCCTGTCATAATCAACACAACAAAGATAAAACGACAATAATAAATTTACTAAATCTTTGTCCGATTTTATTTTTTTTTAATAATAATCTGTTTTTTAGTTGTAAATTTGCACCAACAAAAATTGCAAAAATATCATCATGAAAAAAAGTGTTTATTTTCTTATTTTCAGCTTATTAGCTGTTATCTCTATTCTCACCATCCTTTATTTCTTCCCAAAACCACCTAAAACAGTTATTACGAAGGATTACAGTCTGATTGACAAACAATATCTATCGGAAGATACTACCCTTGGCGCTCTGACCATCGACATGAACGTTGAACTGCCTACCACCTACAAGGATGAAAAAATGCTCGACAAGATTCGAACAATTATCACCAGTGAATTGTTTGGTAGTTTTAAAGTAGTTTATCCTGATGATTCGGTTTTATATTATTTTGCCAAGAATTTAAAGTCAGAATATATTGAGAATAATCTGGATTTTGCCGAGAAGATAACTGCTGATAACCGTTTGGCTTTCAATAGTTCATTTGTTCTCGAAGGTTTTTCGCTGTTGAATGATGAGCATATTTTCTCCTATGGTATCTCAAGATATGTTGATTTCGGAGGAACTTATCCGGCTAAAACGCGCTTCTTCTATAATTTTAATCTGAAGAATGGAACAATCATTCAGGAAAATGATATTTTCATTGATGGCTATAAAGAACAACTGACCGAGATCATCAAAAACAAGATTATTGAGGACAGCCACAGCAATCAGGAAGTGCCTTATATCGACAGTTTCGAAAACACGGAATACATTCTTGAAGCGATAAAACCGAATGGTAACTTTTACATCAACGATGAAGCTATCTGTTACGTTTTTAATCCTTATGAAATCGCACCGATCAATTATATAGGTGAAACTGAAGTGGTACTTCCCTATAAGCTGATCAGACATTTAATGAAAGATGAAAGTCCGGTTTCTTACTTAATATCAACCAAATAAATAATTATTTTCAATGAATGCATTAACAAATACAGATTTTCAGTTTGAAGGTCAGAAAAACATTTATCATGGCAAAGTCCGTGATGTGTATACTGTAAAAAACGATTTGCTGGTCATGATCGCTACCGACAGGATTTCTGCATTTGATGTAGTTTTGCCCAAAGGGATTCCCTTTAAAGGTCAAATGCTGAATCAGATTGCGGCAAAGTTTCTCGACGCAACCTCAGATATAGTTCCTAACTGGAAATTAGCCACCCCCGACCCCATGGTCACTGTAGGACTTCGTTGCGAAGGTTTCCCTGTTGAAATGATTGTAAGGGGTTATCTTTGCGGAAGTGCCTGGAGAGCTTATAAAAGCGGTGTTCGGGAGATATGCGGCGTAAAGATTCCTGACGGAATGCGTGAAAACGAAAAGTTCCCGACTCCTATCATCACTCCTACTACCAAGGCTGAATACGGATTGCACGACGAAGATATTTCGAAAGAAGAAATCCTGAAACAGGGACTGGTTTCTTCCGAAGATTATGCACTACTCGAAAAATATACGATGGCATTGTTCCTTCGTGGTTCGGAAATCGCTGCAAAAAGAGGACTTATTTTAGTGGATACCAAATATGAGTTTGGTAAACGTGATGGTAAAATCTACCTGATCGATGAAATCCATACTCCCGATTCGTCGCGTTATTTCTATGCTGAAGGTTACCAGGAAAGATTTGAAAAAGGTGAAGCACAGAAACAACTTTCCAAAGAGTTTGTCAGAGAATGGCTTATGGCCAATGATTTTCAGGGAAAAGCCGGACAGGTAGTTCCTGAGATGACTGATGAAATTGTACAGGGAATAAGCGAACGTTACATCGAATTATTTGAGAATATCACCGGTGAGACTTTCAATAAAGCTGACGTAAAAAACATTACCGAACGCATTCAGAATAATGTGGTAGCCTATTTGAAAACGGTGTAACTGAAATCAATAGTTATAAAATACCCGGAATAATCCATTTTATTCCGGGTATTTTTTATTCAGGATAAGGGTTTTTCTTTCTCTTCAATAGCTGCTTCCACTTCCACAGGAATAGCTGCAACCTCCTTCTTTCCGAGTTGAATCATTTCGGGAACAAACATGGCCACAATTCCGGTAAAAATAATCACGGCACCTGAAATGATAAAGGCAAAATCAATTCCGATATAATCCGCAATAAATCCGGTAGCTGTCAGTCCGATAAGCGATGGAATGATGGATGCGCTTCCATACAGAGAGAAGACGCGTCCCAGCGCTTCGGGCACAACAGTTCTTTGTACGATGGCCGTAAACAGTGACGAATAGATGGCTCCTGCAACACCCCCGAACGCGGTGAGCACGACAAAGATTACGAAGCCATTCGACGGCAAGACACCCGACAACAGGAACGTCAACCCCAGCAGCACAAAGGTAAGATTGATCATGACTACCGGGTTGGTTTTAAATTGTTTGAAACCCAGAATTCCACCACCGAGCACCATACCGATTCCCCAGATCATTTCGATGATACTCATCTGATAGGCTGTTCCATTGAAATGTTCAAGCGTCATGAGTGGAAATATCACGGCCACAGGCATCAGAAAGAAGACCACGATCATTGAGAAAGTGAATAACCAAACCAGTCCTTTATTCCGGGATATTTCGCGGAAACCTTCGCGCATTTCCCTGAAGATATGAGGATTCTCTACCGTCGCCTTCTTTGGCGGATTGGGTATCGTCACAAACAGCAGGCTGGTGCAGGCAATAACAGCTCCAAGCACATCAAACAACATCACATAGGTCATGTCGAGATGGGTAATCATCAGTGCACCCAAAGCCGGTCCGGCAATGCTCGAAACCGAAAGGATCATCTGATTGATGCCCGAGATACGTGTCAGCTGATCTTCAGGAGCAAGCAACGGAACTGATGCCTGCATCGATGGTGAATGAAAAGCCGTGCCTACCGAACGTAAAGCCAGCAGCACATACACATAGGCCACTTCCACCTTACCCGCATAAAACAGGAAAGCAAGCACCAAAGCACAGAGTGCGATAAATGCATCAGAAAAAATCATGATGCGTTTCCGGTTCCACCGGTCCACCAACACGCCCGTAAACGGACCTATAAGCGCCTGGGGTAACATCGAAAAGATGGCCGCAAAAGCCAGTACCTCGGCCGATTTCGTTTCGAAACTCAACCAGAGTATAGAGGCAAAACTAACAACAGAACTGCTTAAATGCGAAAAGAACTGTCCTGTCCATATGATTGTAAAAACTTTTTTCCAGTGATTCATAAAATTTGAATTAACAGATAAAACATGCATACTCACTCCAGTCGGCGTGAATAAAAAAAATAAATATAAAAGGTGAAAAACCAGTTATGAAAATAACCGGTAACAAACTAAACAAGTAAAAACCTGAAAAGTTTTAAGCGCGATCCCTGTACAGGACAGCGATATGGAGGCAGAAGAGATACATACGATCTTAAGTTTAAGGCTGCAAAAGTAACAATAGAAAATAAAATATCAAAATTTTTTGTGATTAAATTCCCTGAAAATAAAGATAATCACTAAAAACCGACAGAAAAAGCAGATAAAAATGCTTCGCTGATATTTGGTAGTTTAAGAAAATGCCTTATCTTTGCACCGCTTTAGAAATAAAGCATGCCACTGGAGAGATGGCAGAGTGGTCGATCGCGGCGGTCTTGAAAACCGTTGAACTGAGAGGTTCCG
>JAYFQH010000044.1:0-46597 GCA_034927265.1 Paludibacter sp. | reverse complement strand
AATAACTAACAAAGTTTTCGTAAAAATCCAGCGATATATCATCAAAAGAAATGTTTCTTTTTATATGCTCTGAATATTCATGAAGTATACGGAATGTTTGTTTATAGCTTAGTATTGTGGATCGCTTTTTTGTGGAGTTTTTAATTAATTCGTCTATGAAGTCGAATAAATTAGATACATTTGCAGTTGTTTGCTTATTTGCCAGTGTGGCATTAAGATTTTCTTTTAATAGCTGGGGTGTTGGAACAATATTGTCGTTTAAAAGTTTTCTGTAAATGTTGTTTACGGTCGTTTAAATAATATTAAACATTGTAATGAATTCGGGGTAGTCCGGAAAGGGTTTTGTTTCTTTTGCTCTCTGTTTTTCAGCGTTCCAAAACTTCGGATTAATCCTTTGCCCAAAAGAATATTTTAATCTTTGGCTATTGAAATTGTAGAATAAGTAGATTAAAGTATCTCCTTTACTGTTCGGTTCTTTTAAAATGAACTTTGCCTGTGCCATAAATAGTATTTATTTTTGCACAAATATAAATATAAAATTTGGAACAGGGGACAAGTAAGGGGACGAAATAATTTGTTTTGGTGTAATTTGGTGAAAGTGTGTGATACCAATAATAAGATATAAAATACTGATTTACAGTAATTATAGATAAAAATAAGCAAAGAACGATTAATTATCAAGTAGCCCCGCCGGGAATCGAACCCGAATTTAAAGTTTAGGAAACTTTCGTTCTATCCATTGAACTACAGGGCCGGTTGAAAAAGTGATACAAAAGTACAATTTTTATGGGAAAATCCAAAAATAAATTTTTTGTGGTCTGGGAAGGCAGAGAGCCCGGTATATACTCTTCATGGGAGGAATGTAAAAAACAGATACATGGATATGGAAATGCCATATACAAAGGTTTTGAGACAGAAGCAATTGCTAAAGAGGCTTTTCTTTCTCCCTGTTGGGATTATATTGGAAAAAATGCAAAAAAGCAAAAGCCGGATATAGCTCAAACTGCTGAATATGGAATGCCTGTGACGGAAAGTCTGTCGGTAGATGCTGCCTGTAGTGGCAATCCAGGTAATATGGAATACAGAGGCGTATATACCAAAACAGGAGAGCAGGTGTTTCATCAGGGGCCTTTTCCCGAGGGGACAAATAACATAGGTGAGTTCCTTGCTTTAGTGCATGGTATTGCCTTGCTGAAACAAAAAAATCTATCGATGCCGATTTATACTGATAGCAGGACAGCAATGGCTTGGGTGAAAAAGAAAAAGGCAAAAACCGAATTGGAAAGAACTGCCCGAAATGAGCATTTATTTGATTTAATTGACCGTGCTGAAAAGTGGTTAGTTGAGAACGAATATTCCACAGAAATTTTAAAGTGGCATACCGAAGCATGGGGCGAAATCCCGGCAGATTTTGGAAGGAAATAAGATCGTTCGAAAAAACAATCTTATTTTTTAAAAAAATGTTTTGGTCGGGTAAACAACCGGGTGAAAAATATATTGAAATATAGGAAAGCTTGAATATCTCTTGTTTCTGTTTTACCAATCAACTGCCTGTAATAATTGGTCTCATTCAATATCTCTTTCGTTTCGAATCCGGTTTTTATCATTCTGTTAATTAATACCTTAAGTCTTTTTTTCTCAAATTTAGGAATTTTATTCTTTTTTTCTTCAGAGATATTAAGTCCAATCAATGGCAATTGTGCTTCCCATTTTTTAAAAATAATTATCAAATTCTTAAAATAGTTTTTATCTGGCTTGCCTCTTGATAAGTGCTCGAGGCTGATATCATAAGCTACATAATTAGTAAAACCAGCTAAAGTTGACTGTATAGTGATGTCAAAATCATAGCCATGAAAACCTTTTAGGTTCTCATCAAAGTGGATTTGTTGCATAAGCTCGCGTCGCATTGCCAACATTACCCCATCTAGTACTACGGTTGAACGTTTGGGGTGAGGGTACTTCTCTGGAAGACGGAATAATTTTGTCGGCTTTCTGCCGGTTTTGTCAGATTGTATAATGTTTATATGTACTTGTCCTGATGACCACGAAGATGGAACTCTGATGAGGATATCTCCACCTGCTAGCCCCACAATACCAGTTTGTTTTTCCTGAAGGTGCGCAATGAGTAAAGTTCCCCAATTCGGAGTGTGGAACAAAACATCATCATGTACGAAACACAAGTATGGGTACTTGCTTTTTGCATACCCTTCATTATAGGCGGTGAAAATGGAGTATTTATTTTCTGAGTTATCAATAATTATGATCTCGAATGGTACACCTATTGTTGTTGTGAGGTTCTTTACGAAAGCCTCAGGTAGATTTTTAGTTCTCGCGCAAGTAATGATAGAAATCATGGGTTAATTTTTTTTAATCCGTTTTTACAGAAATATTCGTTTTTGCTTTGCTTGCTGGTCATCAGTTTTAAATTTTCATCTTGATTAACCCAATTATCTGGATGATAAAGATGATATTGTACTGCAAGATTTCTAACAGAAGCCAAGGTGTATCCGGCAGCCAAGAAACGCCAGGTTAGATCAATATCTTCTCCGATTGCTGGTAATTGATAATCTTCGTCAAAACCGTTGATGGCATTGATTGCTTTTTTTGAGAAAGACATATTACATCCTTTTAAAAGAGAAATTTTTCTAATATCGGGGATAGCTCCGAATATACCGTCTGACGGAATGTAAATTCCCTCTTCCGGAAATTGAATTTCACCTTTCCATAAAAATATTTTTTTTCTCAGTTTTTTTTGAATAGTTATTGGAGTGATCGTATTTGTCAGTAACATCTTCGAGGTAGCTTCGTCTAACTTTACCCGTTTCCCTCCTAAGATTTTATTCTCTCCCGAGAGATTTAGATGCATCTCAACAAAATACGGATGTAGGACACAATCTCCGTCAATAAAAATCAGCCATTCGGACATTGCGGCTTTAATAGCTTTATTCAGACACTGGTTTTTACGCCAGCCTTCATCCTTTTGCGTAATATGTTGCCATGGATTGTCAAAACTATATTGTTCAAGGAATGATTTCATTGGAGGATATTCTCCATCCTCCGAAATAATGATTTCAAAATCTTTAATAGTTTGTAATTTTAATGAATCTAATACTGCTTTTAGGAAGTCAGTATTTTTATATACGGAAATGATCAAAGAGGCTCTCAATGGAGATTTTTTTTCTTTTAGCTGAATAAAGTAACTTTCAGCACACCAAAAAGCAGTTCTTTTCTCGTAATATCCTATTTTCAGATTATTGTCAGAGCTGGCGTAATGTTTTTGTGCTTCGGATTTTCCCCAAAATGAACCTTGATTAAATTTGATTATTTCAATGGAATTTTCTTCTCCGGTTTGAAGAGAGAATAATTTTGATCCCACGGCGGTTTCTGTCATCCGTTCAGGGGCGTAATACACCCAGTCTTCAAACTCAGAACATTGTTGGTGTACAAAAATTCTCTCAGGAAAGAATACATGATGGATGAAATTGATAAGCCTTGACCATGTTCTGCTGCTTCGTAGTTTTCCTCCCAGTTGCTTGTAGAAAAATGCCTTGTGACGAGCATTCAATTGTTCGTTGAGCTTCTTTTTTAGAGGTCTGGTTCTTACTTTTTTAGAGTTTGATCTAACTCTGTAGTATAATCCGGTGATGGGTAGACGCAAAAATTCGCCACCCGACTTGAACATGGAAATCCAAAAATCCCAATCTTCGCGGCCAAGAATTTCGTTGCAATAGCCACCACAAGCCTCCCAGTCCGATTTGCGATACATGGCACAGTTGTCGATTAGATTTTTTCGTGCCAAAACTTTTTTGTTGAACGGGGGAAATTTCCATTTGCCGCTCTTATTACCAATGAATTCAGCTTCGCTACTCACAACCTTGATTGTATTATCCCGGGTTAATACTTCTGCAGCTAATCTGATAAAATTGTGAGAAATAAGATTGTCTGCATCCACAGGCAAAATAAAACTTCCACGGGCAACTTTTATTGCATTATTGCGGGCAGTAGAAGCTCCTCCGTTTTCCTGTGTGAAAAAACGGATACGGGGGTCATTGTCGGCGTATGATTTGGAAATGGCAGCAGAGCTATCAGTAGACCCGTCATCCATCAGGATAAGTTCAAAATCAGAGAAGTCAGATTTCATAACTGATTCAATGGTTTCAGCGAGGTAGTCCTCCATATTGTAAATGGGTATAATTACAGAAACTAAAGGATGCTCCATTTCAAAAATTATATTTTATCATTACGTTCAATAAGTTTTCTCCAGTAATACTTCAAGGGGTTGCTGTATTTTAATTTCTTCCAGGGACGGCTGCTATGTGGTAGGTGTAATACCGTAAGATCATTCATCAGATAGTTATTGTAACCCAGGGCTTTTGATTGATGTGAGATGAACACATCATACCAGTTTTTTTCAGGGTTTAACAAATTAAAGTCATAACTATTTAGTAGACTATTGGTTAGTAAAGTACAGCAGAAGCTTAATCTTTTGTTGACGGATAGAATTCTTCGACTGAATTTTCTGGCATACAGGTATGGAAAATTGATTTCTCCGGTTTCGTCAGTAGTAACAGCAGCGATCATCCCTGGTTTATCCAGTAGAGTCACCTGTTGATACATTTTCTCTATGGTATCCGGCTGAATCATCACATCCGATTCCACAATTAAAAGATGCGCACCGGCAGCGATAGCATTTTTTTGTGCCATTTGCAACACCAACAGGTAATTGGGTGAAGGATGATTGGTAACATCTTCCAGATTAATCAGGCTAAATCCTTTTTCGTTTGAAAAAGCACGCAGTTTTTCAGTGTTTTCATTGCTGCTGAAATCATTATAAACATATAATTCCGGAGATGAATCTCCTGCTGAATTCATTATCCTGTCAATGGCTTTCAGGCTGGTATCTATTGCGTCTTTTACAGGGCAAATAATATGAAGTTTCGACATGTAGTGCTATTTTACGAATTTCTGAATGAAAGGAATCCTGTTTAAAGGCAGGTCTTTTTTTACGGTGTATACTATAAAAATAATAAGTAATACCGTCTTTAAAAGCATGTTCAGAGCAAAGTACGGGGTATTGATCCATAAGCTGACGACGAATAGCCCCAGTGCCAATGCTGTATATATACCTATGGATTTTAGATTGTACTGTATCGGCATGTATTTTTGTCCATAGAAATAAGATATCAACATCATTATAAAATAGCAGGCAAAAGTAGCCCAGGCAGAAGCGATATAACTGTAAATGGGCACAAAAATAATATTAATAGCCAGTGTTATAATTACGCCAACTACCGAAAACCAGGCTCCATATATTGTTTTGTCACTCAATTTGTACCACAGAGAAAGATTAAAGAAAATTCCCTGAAAGATATATGAGAAAAGGACAATGGGAATTACCCTGAGCCCTCCCCAATAGTCGCTTCGGATAAGAAACTTGAAGACATCAAGATAAAATACCATTCCCAGAAAAATCAAAAGTGAAAAGATAATGAAGAATTTCATGGCATCTGCATAAGCTGCTTTGCTGTTTTTATCCTTGTGTTGGGCAAAAATAAACGGTTCGTAGGCGTAACGAAAGGCCTGAGTAAACATCATCATAACCATTGAAATTTTAAAGCAGGCAGAATAAATACCCAGTTCCGATTTCGCTAGTTGTGGGTCGTCAATTAAGTATGGAAAGATAATTTTATCAACCGTTTGATTCATGATCCCCGCAATTCCCAGGACCAGCAAAGGCAGGGAATAACGGAGTATCTGTTTGAGTAAGGGAAAATCGAATTTGAATTCAGCCTTCAATACATCAGGTAAAAGAGCAAGTGTAACAACCACAGTTTGAATTACATTTGCAATAAATACATAACCAACGCCATAATCCGGATCATAAAACCAGTCAACCAATCCCGGATTTATTTTCATGAGCCACGGACAAACAACCAGAAAAAAGATGTTAAAAAGAATGTTAGTGAAGATCATCAACAATTTCAATGCGGCAAATTTTATCGGACGGCTTTTGAACCTCAGATAAGCGAAAGGAATTGCCCCGAAAGCATCCATAGCTACCACGGATCCCAGCATGGCAATGTACTCAGGATGTGATGAATATCCCAGGATGTTCGCAATTGGCTGAGCAAAGATGATACACAGTGCGGCAAAAATCAATGAAGTAAATCCTACTGAAATTAACGTGTTCCCATAGACCTTATTGGCAATTTCCTTGTTTTTATTAGCAAAGCGGAAAAATCCCGTTTCCATGCCATAAGTAAGGACGACAAGCAGTAAAGCTGTCCATGCGTAAAGATTTGCTACTACGCCGTAATCGGCCGAGCCTGTCAGTACGTAGGTGTAGAGTGGAACCAACAGCCAGTTCAGGAATTTTCCAAGGATACTGCTTACTCCGTAGATGGCGGTCTCTTTCGCCAGCGTTTGCATTTGTTTTTGCGCCATATGAATGAATAGTTACCTGCTTATTTTCTGAATTTGCTTAGAATTTTATCAACGAACTTAAACTCAGGAGTCGGTTCAAAATCTTCTTTTTTCAAATAACCTCCCTCAAGAAGATGTGTTATTGCCTCTTCGAGTTGTTCTTCTCTGATCAGTAGCTTTGCTCCTCCATTAATATTAGAAACGTCAGCACGACTAATGATTTCATCCTTCGTAAAACACTCAATTTCAAATGATTCCAAGTAGGTTCTGACCATTTCTAAATCGGATGAACCGTTGAAGGTTCTTATTGTTACCAGTTGATTCATAATACTTTGTTTAAACGAAACCTCTTTGTTTTTTTAACTGTTCATAAGCTTCATTGACCGACCTGAACTTTTCGGTAGCAGATTTTTTGATATCATCTCCAAGGTTGGCCACTTTGTCGGGATGATATTTCATTGCCATTCTGCGGTAAGCTTTCTTGATGTCGTCAATGCTTGCCGAAGGCTCAATTTCCAATGCTTTGTATGCCCAGTTCTGGTCAATATGCTTCACATAAGGAGCTTTCAAAGACTGAAAATCAGCGCTACTGATATTGAATGTATTTGAAATACGTTGGATAACATTTAATTCTGCAACATTTACATCACCGTCAGCATAGGCAATATCAAAAAGCAATCGTATCAGTTGAAGTTTGGCAGAATAATTCATATAAAGATTGATCTGTGAAGCGACCTCTACTTCATTGATAGGTCGATCGAGCAACTTTTTGAGCATCTGAAGAGCGTCCAGTGCTCCTTCTTCTCCGAAATTAGCTACCAGAAATCTTTTTACAACAGAAAGTTCTGTTTTTTGAACATTCCCATCAGCCTTCATAACACAAGCCATCATCACCAAAAGACTGGCTTTAAAATCAGCTTCGGTGGTTCTTCGGTTGTATGTTTGCTCTGAATGAACCTTCTCCGTACTACCAAACAAAGAACCTAAAGCGAAACCCACTATAGCGCCAATCGGTCCGCCTACAGCCCAGCCAAGTCCGCCACCTATCCATTTTGCAAAATTTCCCATATTTTATTTCCAAAAATGTAAAAGTATATTAAACTGTCATCTCGCCACAGATACTAATGCTGAGGCGTTGTTTTACCTCTTCAGGAGAATTATACTCACCCAACAGATACATCAGTTTTGTGACCAATGCCTCGGTGGTACAATCATATGCGCTGATAACGCCGGCATTCAACAGGTTGATACTGGTTTCATACCGGCCCATTTCTACCGTACCGGTACTGCATTGCGATTTGTTTACAATGATAATGCCACTGTCGACTGCTGTTTTCAGTGCATCGTACAGCCACTTATGTCTGGGAGCATTGCCCGCTCCGAAACTTTCGAGAACAACTGCCTTTAATCCTGCAATCTCCAATATGGAACGTACAACTTTTTCCGAAATCCCCGGGAATAGTTTTAGCACGGCAATATTCGGATTGGTATTGAGTCGCAATTTTAATTTAGCATTGTGTTCCGGATAATGAATGTAGGTCCTGTAATATTTGATATGAACTCCGGCTTTAGCCAGAGGGGGATAATTATAGGAATTGAAAGCGTTGAAGTGCTCGGCATTCTTTTTGGTTGTGCGGTTTCCTCTGAACAGAGTATCTTCAAAAAAAATGCAAACTTCAGGAACTATTGCGGTACCGTGTTCTTTTGCAGCTGCAATTTCAATAGCTGTCAACAGATTTTCCTTGGCATCCGACCGCATCATGCCAATCGGTAATTGTGCCCCGGTAAAAATGACCGGTTTCGAAAGGTTTTCCAACATAAAACTTAATGCAGAAGCCGAATAAGCCATGGTATCCGTTCCATGCAAAACAACAAAGCCATCAAACTCATCGTAGTTTTCTTCTATGCACAGAGCAATTTTTTCCCAAATTACGGGATGTACATCCGATGAGTCGATCAGAGGAAGAAAAGGAATGCTCTTTATTTTGATACCTGTTTGTTTTATTTCAGGCAGCAATTCCTGCAGTCGCTCAAAATTAATGGGTCTCAATGCGCCGGTTGAGGGATCCTCCGACATGGAGATGGTTCCTCCCGTAAAAATCAAAAGTACAGCACTTTGTTTTTCCACAATGAATTATTTTGAAAAATTATACAAAGATAATGGAAAAATATCACCCGAAAAGAAAGGCGCTTCTTAAAACGTTTTTTTTTCGAAAAACAGAGGATGAATTAGATTCTTATGAGAACAATGTGTATTTTTGTGGATACATCTTTTTGAAAAATTAAAATGAAACCAATATTTATCTGCCTCTTTGGAGGATTACTATTTTTTCAGTTTCTATCTGCTCATAATAATCTTCGTGACTCTGTTCATCTTGACGAGATTGTTGTTACCGGAGCTAAGTTTGAAACATCGCGTAAATTAATTCCTTTGTCAGTTTCTCAAATTAGTACGCAAAACATAGAGCAAAGCGGTCGTTATAATGTGCTACAGACATTGAGTGCTTACGTTCCGGGGATTTTTATTACTGAAAGGAATATCCTTGGTTTTGGTGTGGCTACCGGAGGATCGGGAGCTGTTAATATCAGGGGGGTTGGAGGAAGTCCTAATACACAGGTACTGGTGTTGATTGATGGACACCCTCAGTACCAAGGTCTTTTCGGTCACCCGCTCCCGGATGCGTATGTGTCATCGGATGTTGAAAAAGTTGAAATTATTCGGGGGCCTGCATCGGTGCTTTATGGTTCGAATGCTATGGCGGGGGCGATCAATATTATCACGAGGAAACAACAAAAAGAAGGGTTCTCCGGTTCAGCCAATGCTGTTTATGGTTCTTACAATACTCAGAAATATGCGGCGACTGTGGGATATAAAAAAGATAAATTCCATTTATTTGCTTCGGCAAATTATGGCTCTACTGATGGTACTCGTGAAAATACTGATTTCCGTATTATGAATGGATATTTGAAAGGAGGGTATGACTGGAATGAACATTGGAAAATAGCTGCTGATGTGAACTTCGCGCAGTATAATGCCAACGATAATGGTCCGGTTTATGCACCTGCTCTCTTCAATATTGATATTTTAAGGGGGAAAACTGCATTGTCGGTGGAAAATAAATATGAGAAAACGGAAGGAGCTTTCAAAATCTACCACAACTTTGGAGATCACGTTTTGTCCGATGGCTTTGTTTCTTCCGACAGGAACTCGGGATTAATGCTGTATCAGACATATCATCTGTTTACAACCACTCATTTGACGGCAGGACTTGATGCCAAACAGTTTGGTGGAACGGCAAACCGGGGATTTTCAGCTAATCAGTTAAAGACAATCAACGAATTTGCCGGTTACAGTTTGGTTCGTCAACAATTGTTCAAAATTGTTGATTTTAATGCCGGTTTACGTTTTGAGTATAACTCTGTTTATGGAAAAGAATGGGTTCCGATGGCAGGAGCAGTTCTTCGTGCAGGAAAAACAAGTAGTCTGAAAACTTCTTTGTCAAAGGGTTTTCGCAGCCCAACCATCATGGAGTTATACCTTTACGCCCCCAATCCGGATTTGAAGCCGGAGAAAATGATGAATTATGAAATTGGCTGGCTGCAATCTTTTGTAGGAGATAAACTTAGTACGGAACTTACGACGTTCATGTCAAAAGGAGAGAATATGATTCAGGTAGTTGGAGTCGGACCTACGGCAAAACGCCAAAATGTGGGAGTGTTTACTAATACGGGTGTTGAGTTTGCAATCAGATATGCTCCTGACAGTCGGTTCAATATGCATGCAAATTATACTTTTCTTGATATGGACAAACCGGTGGTAGGTGCTCCGCGCCAGCAGCTTAACGCAGGGTTGAATTATCAGTATAAAATGTTCAACCTGAACCTGAACGTACAGCATGTTGAAGAATTGTATCCCTCTGTCAATCCTTTAAGAAAACAGAACTTTACTTTATTGAACTCACGCGTGTCAGCAAAACCACAAAAAAATATCGAAGTATTTCTTGCCGGCCATAACCTGTTGAACCAAACATACGAAATCAATGATGGTTACCCGATGCCTGAAATTAATTTTCACGGAGGTTTGAATATCAATTTCTAACCTAAGGTTCGGAGATATTTTTTAACTTTGCAAAAACATCAACATCATGCAAAGAATTTTTCTTGTCGGATATATGGGTTCAGGTAAAACGACCATGGGTAAGTTGCTGGCACAGCAACTTGGATTGAGTTTTCTTGATTTGGATGCTTATATCGAAGGTAAACACCATCGCACTATCTCACAAATATTTGATAAAGAAGGAGAATCGGGTTTTCGTGAAATCGAAAAAAAATGTTTACATGAAGTGGCCGATTTTGAAAATGTAGTTGTTGCAACGGGCGGTGGTGCGCCCTGTTTTTTTGATAACATGACCTATATGAACCAGAAGGGAATTACCTTATATCTGAAAATGACAATAAACCAACTATCTAAAAGATTATCCTCATCCAAGGCTGGTGTAAGACCATTGATAGCAAATAAAAACAAGGAGGAATTATATCAGTTTATCTCTGAGGGTCTCGCAAAAAGAGAAGACTTTTATCTGATGGCCAGACATGTCATCTCAGGCTCTGACGAAGAGATTATCAGGCAGATAAAGAATTTCAATCCATGACATACCCTCACATTTTCCTTTTTCAGAGCGTAAATTAATTTTCTGTTAAGCAATTGAATTGACTGCTTGTTGAAAACTTTTTATCAAATCAATCTGTTTATTTTGATCAAAAGTGGCTATCTTTAACAGCTGAAATTTACGTTTTGCACGGTTTTTTTAATCTCCTTTATGCCATTCGATTATATGAAGTCATTTGTCCATCTTCACGTTCATTCTTATTATTCCATTCTTGACGGGATGTCTTCCATCCCGGGACTGGTGGATAAGGCAGTTGAAAGTGGTATGCATGCGGTTGCGCTGACGGATCATGGCAATATGTTCGGTATCAAGGAATTTTATAATTATGCCAAAAAGAAAAACAGCAAGATAAATCATGAAATTGCAGAACTTAACAAGTCGCTGCACAAAGAAGACCTACCCGAAGAAGAAAAAATTAATTTGACGCAACAGATTGAGGCAGCACGACAAAAATTGTTCAAACCGATTCTTGGATGTGAGGCATATGTGGCTCGAAGAAGTCGTTTTTCAAAGGATAAGGATTTCCTGGAAGACCGAAGTGGTTACCATCTTGTGTTGCTGGCCAAAAATAAAACCGGTTATCGCAATCTTTGCAAGCTTGTTTCAATGGGTTGGATGGATGGTTTTTATTATCGTCCCCGGATTGATCATGAGATACTTGAAAAATATAGTGAGGGCATTATAGCCAGTTCAGCCTGTCTGGGAGGTGAAATTCATAAAAAAGTAGAAAAAGGTGATCTTGCCGGAGCAGAAGCATCCGTTCTTTGGTATAAAAAAGTTTTCGGCGATGATTTTTATATAGAGTTGCAAAGACATGAAACGGATAAACCGAATGCTGATCGTACCGTTTTTGAGAAACAAACCCTCCAGAATGCCGAATTGGTTCGTTTGGCCAGAAAGACCAATACGAAACTTGTTGCGACCAACGATGTTCACTTTATTGAAGAAGAACATGGAGAAGGACATGAACGCCTGATTTGTCTGAGCACCGGAAAAGATCTGGATGACCCGACCCGTATGCGTTATACGAAACAGGAATATCTGAAGTCGCCTGAGCAAATGTGGGAAATATTCGGAGATATTCCTGAAGCACTTGAAAATTCAGTTGAGATTGCCAACAAAGTGGAGTTCTATGATATAGATTCCGCTCCGATGATGCCGGTTTTCCCTATTCCTGAATCTTTTGGTACCGAAGAAGCCTATCGCGAGAAGTATTCTGAAGCTGATCTGAAAAAAGAATTTGGTAAAGGTTTTCACCAATTAGGTGGGTATGATAAAATTATCAGGGTGAAGCTGGAAGCTGATTATTTGCGTGAGCTTACTCTTGAAGGAGCGCGTAAACGTTATGGTGATGTGCTCAATGAGGAAACTGCTGAACGTATTGACTTTGAACTGAATGTGATGAAAACGATGGGTTTCCCGGGTTATTTTCTTATCGTTCAGGATTTTATTAATGCAGCAAGAGGAATGGGAGTGTCGGTGGGACCTGGCCGTGGATCAGCGGCCGGTTCGGTGGTAGCTTACTGTCTGCGTATTACTGACATTGATCCGTTGAAATATGATTTGCTTTTTGAGCGTTTCCTGAATCCGGACCGTATATCCATGCCTGATATCGATATCGACTTTGATGATGATGGCCGTGGGCAGGTGTTGCGTTGGGTAACCGAGAAATACGGAAAGGAAAGAGTGGCTCATATCATCACTTACGGTACTATGGCAACCAAGTCATCCATCAAGGATGTGGCCAGGGTACAGCGTTTACCTTTGTCGGAAGCCGATCGACTTACGAAGCTTATTCCTGACCGGTTCCCTGAAGATGCCAGTGGAAAAGCACCAAAAGTCAATCTTTCCAACTGTCTGAAGTATGTCCCTGAATTACAGGCAGCACGTAATTCATACGATCAGAATCTGTCGAGTACCCTTCGTTATGCCGAGATGCTCGAGGGTACTGTACGTCAGACCGGCGTTCACGCTTGCGGGGTGATTATCGGGGCGGATGATCTTACCAATCTGGTTCCACTGAGCACTGCGAGTGATAAGGAAACGAATGAAGAGATGCTGGTGACGCAGTATGAAGGTTCGGTGATTGAAGAAATTGGTTTGATCAAAATGGACTTCCTGGGTCTGAAGACATTATCAATTATTAAGGAGGCGCTATCCAATATTAAAAAATCAAAAGGAATTGATGTTGATATTGATAATATACCAATTAATGATGGATTGACCTATGAACTTTTCAGTAAGGGGCTGACCGTCGGAACTTTCCAGTTTGAATCTCATGGGATGCAGAAATATCTGAAAGAACTGCAACCTACGCAGTTCGAGGATCTCATTGCAATGAATGCGCTTTATCGTCCTGGTCCAATGCAGTATATCCCGCAATTCATTAACCGCAAACATGGCCGCGAAACGATTGAATATCCTTTCCCCGTAATGGAGGCGCGTCTGAAAGATACATATGGTATTACGGTGTATCAGGAGCAGGTCATGTTACTGAGCCGTGACCTGGCCGGTTTTACCCGTGGTCAGTCCGACGAACTTCGTAAAGCCATGGGTAAAAAGCTGATCGACAAGATGGCTGCCCTGAAGGTGAAGTTCATGGAAGGTTGTACAAAAAACGGTTTCGGACCGAAGGAAAAACTTGAACAAATCTGGGCTGATTGGGCGGAATTTGCTAAATACGCTTTCAATAAATCACATGCCACCTGCTATTCATGGATTGCCTATCAGACGGCGTTTTTGAAAGCGCATTATCCAGCTGAATTTATGGCGGCTAACTTAACCCGCAACAAAGATGATATTGGTGAGGTGGGTAAGTTTATGGATGAATGCCGTAATCTCGGAATGAATGTGCTCGGTCCGGATGTAAATGAGAGTGATCTTACTTTTACGGTGAACGAAGAGGGAAATATCCGTTTTGGTCTCGGAGGAATTAAAGGAGTGGGTGAAGGCGCTGTTGAGGCTGTTGTTGAGGAAAGGAAAAAGAACGGTAAATTCAAAGGAATATTTGATTTTATTGAAAGGGTAAACCTAACATCCTGTAATAAAAAAGCAATTGAGAGTCTGGTGCTTGCCGGTGCTTTTGATGATTTTAAGGATATTAAACGGGAACAATTCTTTACAGAAAACAGTAAAGGTGAAGTCGTGATTGAAAGCATTATACGTTATGGGAATAAATTTCAGACCGATAATGCTCTGAATCGCAATTCGCTTTTCGGAGGATTGGATACGGTTGAAATTGTAAAGCCAGAGGTCCCTTATGCTCCCGATTGGTCGCCGCTCGAGAAACTGAACAAGGAGCGTGAGTACATCGGGATGTATTTATCAGCACATCCGCTTGATGAATATGAGTTCGAGATTAATCATGTTTGCAACACCAGAACTTCAGATTTAAAGGATTTGGCTCCGTTGATGGGGAAACAGTTGCGGATAGGCGGTATGGTAACCGGCATCCGGCATGGAACTTCAAAAGCAGGCAATCCTTTCGGTATTTTCACTTTGGAAGATTATGAAGGTGCTTTTGACTTTGCCCTATTTGGCAATAATTACATTGAATTTGGTAAGTACATGATAAAAGATCTATACCTGCTGATTCATGCTACCGTGCAGGAAAGGGGAGCTGATTATAAATACAGAAAACCTTCGAATCCTAACGAACCGGTAGTTCCTGAAATAAAAATAATGAAGATTGAGGTGTTGAATGAAGTGAAGGATAAGTTGGTGAATGCACTTACGGTGACAATGCCTCTTGATCAGCTGGATGATGAATTTGCGGTGGACATGACTGATATGGTCATTCAAAATAAAGGGAACGTAAATATCTATTTCAATGTGATTGATCCAATAACCCAACAAAAGGTGAAACTCTTTGCACGACAATGCAGAGTGAAGATTAACCGCGATTTTTATAAGATGCTGAGCAAATATAAGGAGGATGGAAAAATTGACTTTCAGATTTCCTGAACGTAAGCATAGAAATTATCAATACAGTTATCATACAATTCAATGGATTTTTATTTTCCTGTTATAGGATTTTAGATTAGTTTTGCATCAGATTAACAATACAAACATCAAAAAACAGATATTATGGCATTAGAATTTACAGATGAAAACATTAAAGATGTGATAAATAGCGGGAAACCCGTTGTGATTGACTTTTGGGCAGAGTGGTGCGGTCCGTGCCGTATGGTTGGTCCAAGCATTGAAGAACTCGCAAAAGAATATGAGGGTCAGGTGCAAATAGGCAAACTGAATGTAGATGATAATATTGATACCCCAAATGAATATGGTATCCGCAATATCCCTACAATTTTGTTTATCAAAAACGGTCAGGTTGTTGACAAACAAATCGGTGCAGCACCAAAAGCAGCATTGGCGGCTAAAGTGCAGGCCTTGTTATAATTTTAGATAAAAATCCTTTGCCAGTTGTGTAAATGCTTCGGAATAGCTGTGGCGCTGGAGTGTTTCAATCTCCAGATTTGAAATCAATGTTGTCCTTTCAGTAAAGCCAAATTCCAGCAATACCCTTTTAGCTTCAGCTTCCGGTTTTGGATGAACATAAATACACTGATAACAAAAAAGACTGAAACTTTCTGCATACTTCACACATTGCAAACCTTCAGTTACGGGGAGAATAAGACATATTCTTCCCGTTTTTTTTAATATTCCTGCAGAATGAAGTAATAATTCCTGATGGCTGATAGTATCGGTATGTCTGGCCTTCGATCGTGTTGGATCCGGAGCTTTCAGCGAATTGGTAAAATAGGGAGGATTAGAAACAATTAAATCGTATTTCCTTGTACAAGCCGGAGCAAAATCCTGTAAAGAGATGTTTTGCACACTTATCCTGTCCCTCCATGGGGATTTGTCACAGTTGATTGTTGCCTGCGAAATGGCCCCTTCATCTATGTCGATGGCGTCGATATGAGCATTTGCTGTTCTTTGTGCAAGCATTAACGTAATAAGACCGCTTCCCGTTCCAACATCCAGAATACTTGCCATATTTACATCGAGTGGCGACCATGCTCCCAGTAAAACGCCATCTATGCCTACTTTCATAGCGCACAAATCGTGGTAAACGGTAAACTGTTTAAACTTGAAGTAAGGATTCGACATGTTTACCTCCTTTGAGATCTTTCACTGTTACCGGAACTGGATGATGATGGTCTGGTAGAGGTTCTTTCACGTACCGGTGCCGGAGTTTGACTGTCCCTGCCGGACGGATTAACCTGTGTATTTCTGCTGGATGAAGGTGTAACTGTACGAGTGTTTGTATTGGGATATTGTTGCCTCACTGAGGGTGTTCGTTCTTGAAAATTCTCTCTGTTTACCTGAGGTGTAACAGTTTCGCTACGCCGTTCATAAGAAGGTTGACTCCGTTGTTGCTGCGGAACTGTCGTGCGATTATTGATGCTGCCATCCACAGGATAACGTTCATAACGTTTGTCCTGTAGTCGGTTGTATTGGTCAGGAGTAAGCACCTGTCGTATTTCTGAATTTTTATTTTTTGACCGTTCCAGGGCTTTGCTTCTTGAGTTGGAGACCTGTCGTTCGCGGGCGTGCTTCAGGTTGATCTCATAAATTGATTGTAACTGATCTTTGTTGAGGTTCAGCTCATTTTGCATTTTCTGAGTTTGTAAAGCAGCTTCCTGCTCCGGGGTACGAACCGGGGCTGGCGCAGGATCCTGTGTGTTCCCCTGGCTGATTTGCACACAGGAAAAGAGAACTAAAAATGTGAGATAAAACCTCATACGACAAAAAATATAAATGCAGCTCTTAAAAGCATCAATCTTTATGCCAGAAATACTTTACCGGAGATTATTTATTGAAATTACGCAGTTTTATATTGGTGAGTACTTTTTTTGTATGCAGAGAAAAGTCGCCTGAGAGCATCCATCCAAAATAACCCGTATCATTTTTTAAAACATCAGTAACACGCTGACCTTTGTATTTCCCAAAGTTAAAAATCTCTTCTCCTTTTTCATTGAAAATAAACTTTCCTGCAAAGTCCACATTGTTGTTTTGCATAGTGTATTTTGATAAAAACTCGATATCGTTATTTAAATCAGGATATCTATCTAACTGTGATTGTAGTATCTCATAAGTAGCCATCGTGTCGACACTGGCATCATGAGCTCCTTCCAAATCCTTGTCACAGTAAAATTTATAGGCTGCCGATAAAGTGCGTTGTTCTTTCTTATGAAATATGACTTGTACATCCACAAATTTTCTTCTTGATAAATCGATATCCGCTTCGGCACGCAGAAATTCTTCTGCCAACAGAGGAATGTCAAATCTGTTGGAGTTATAACCCGCCAGATCGCAACCTTCAAAATCCTTTACAATTTCATTGACTACCTGTTTGAAAGTAGGACAATCAGCAACAGCCTCATTGGTAATTTTATGGATGGCTGTAGCTTCTGCAGGAATGGGCATTTCCGGGTTAATCAGCATGCATTTCGATTCTTCTTTACCATTCGGATACACTTTGTGATAGGCTATCTGGACGATACGATCGCTGACAATGTTAATACCGGTTGTTTCAAGGTCAAAAAATATAATCGGATTTCTTAAATTGAGTCTCATGAGTAGTTTTTATGAAAACAAAAGCAGAAAAACATGGAGTGCCCGTTCTTCTGCTTTTAAAATTATTTTACTGAATATTAGTCATTTAGAAGCATTGGCATCAAAAGCATCAGAATATCCTCATTTTCTTCGTTCTCAAATGGAAGAATAATTCCTGCACGGGAAGGATCGGTGAGTTCAAGAACAACATCTGAAGCACTGATGTTGCTTAGTATCTCAATCAAAAATGCTGATTTGAACCCAATTTTTATTGAATCATCAGCATACTGGCAATTAATAGTTTCTTCGGCTGAAATGGAAAAATCAATATCCTGTGCCGAAATATTAATTTTATTGTCTGCAATATGTAACTTTACCAAATTACTTGCCTGATTTGAGAATACCGATACACGTTTTAAAGCGTTCAAAAGCGATGACCTGTCGACAATCACTTTATAAGGATTTTCCTTTGGTATCACCCCGTTGTAATTAGGGTATCTTCCTTCCACCTGACGGCAGATCATGGTATAATTTGACAGTTTAAAGAAGGCATTCTTGTTGTCGAATTTAATTTCAACATCACCACTTTCTTTAGGAAGAATATTCTTCAACATGTTGGCCGGCTTTTTCGGAAGAATAAAATTCGCTTTTTCCTCTCCTTCGCCCAGTGAGACAGTAGTATAACTTGTTTTGTAACGCACCAGTTTGTGAGCATCGGTTGCTACGAGTGTTAGTCCGTCGTTAAAAATATCAAAATAAATCCCGTTCATAACCGGACGTAATTCATCATCGGCAGTGCAAAACAATGTTTTAGAGATTCCGGCAGCAAGTGTTGAAACCGGAAGCGACATTCCTTTGGCATCGGCCTGCAATTCGGGTAAACGTGGGTATTCATCCCCATTTTGGCCAATGAAGTTATAATTTCCATTTGCTGAGGTAATTACCATGGCCAGGTTGGAGTCGTTCACCTGAAAACTAAGCGGTTGCTCTGAGAATTCGCGTAGTGTATCCAAAAGCAAACGAGATGAAACGGCAACTTTTCCTGTACCTTCCACATCCTCAACCTCCATTGAGGTTATCAGGGTGGTTTCAGTGTCGGATGCTGTCATGGTTAATAAATTACCTTCCAGATTAAGTAAAAAATTATCCAAAATCTGTAAAGAGTTTTTACTGTTAATTACACGGCTGATTGCCTGTAGGTGGCTCAGCAGTACTGTACTCGATGCTTTGAATTTCATATAATTGAATGTTTATCGGGTTGCTATATAATTACAGCAAATGTAAGGATTTTTTTTTAATATTATAAAATGATACCGACAATATTTACCAATTGTCCTCTACAAATATCTAATCCTCAAAAGTTGAGAGAAAATCCTTATGTAGGAAATTCTGGAATTCATGCAACGGTGATTGTTTATTGAATTATTTGCTTTACTTTTGTTTCGTAAAAATACGAAATGGTTTTATTGTAATAAAATATATCATGCATTATTCAGAAGATCAGAAAAAATTAGCCAGATATGCAAAAGCATTGTCGAACCCAAACAGGGTGTATATTTTAGATTTTCTGGCAAGTAACCTCGATAAATGTTGTTACAGTGGTGATATGATTGATGGATTACCCATTGCTCGCTCAACATTGTCGGAGCACCTAAAGGCACTCAAGAGAGCAGGACTCATACAGGGGGAAATTAAACCGCCATTCATCAAATATTGTATTAATCGTGAAAACTGGGAAGAAGCCCGGTTGATGTTGGCCGAATTTTTTAAGAGATAATAAATTTTTTTACACGCATATTTCGTTCTTTTACGAAATGAAAAACAAAAAACAGATGGAAATAAAAGTATTGGGTACCGGTTGCCCTAAATGTAAAACACTGGAAAAAAATACCCGTGATGCAGTTGCGGGATTGGGGCTCGAAGCAACTATCAGTAAAGTGGAAGATATTGTGGAGATCATGTCATATGGAATTATGTCGACTCCGGCTCTGGTAATCGATGAGAAAGTCATGGTGAAGGGAAGAGTTCCATCGACGGAAGAGATCAAAGACATATTATCAAAAAAATAAACCACAAATAGGATTGCATTTATGAAACGTATAATAAGTATTGCCGTTTTTACATTGCTGATTACAAGTATGTTTGCTGTCAGTAAAGTTGAAGTCTATTATTTTCACTATACCCGTCGCTGTGTCACTTGTCAGGCAGTAGAAACTGAGTCACAGAAAGCAATAGCCAGTCTTTATTCAAAAGAAGTGAAAGAAGGTAAGGTCAAATTTATTGGTGTAAATCTGGATGAGAAAGAGAGTGAAGCACTGGCAAAGAAATTTAAGGCAGAAGGTCAGGCACTGCTGGTAACGAGTGGAAATAAACGTATGGATCTTACTGATAAAGGTTTTATGTATGCCCGTAGCAAACCGGAAGTATTGAAGGCTGAATTAAAGAAAGCTATTGACCCGCTCTTAAAATAAACCGGAATGGATATTCTACACCAGATTCTTGAGAACTCTCAGTATTCATTCGTAACAGCTATTGTATTGGGATTAATGACAGCCATTAGTCCCTGCCCTCTGGCGACCAACATCTCTGCAATCGGTTTTATCAGCCGTGATATCGGGAGCAGAAAAAAGGTTTTTATGAAGGGTTTGGTTTATACATTGGGCAGAGCCATCAGTTATACCACACTGGCGCTGATAATCTATTTAGGTGCCGGGAAAATGAATGTTTCCCTGTTTTTTCAGGGTTGGGGAGAGAAATTGTTGGGGCCGTTGATGATATTCATTGGTTTATTGATGCTTGATCTTATCAAAATAAAATTTCCGGGGCTGTCGAAACTTACAGATCAAATTGGAGAAAAAAGCAAAGGAAGTTACTGGAGCACCTTGCTCTTAGGAATGGTCTTCGCACTGGCTTTTTGTCCGTACAGTGGGGTACTTTATTTTGCTATGCTCATTCCGATGACAGTAGCCAGTGTAAGCGGACTTTGTCTGCCGGTGCTTTTTGCCATTGCAACAGGATTACCTGTGATGTTTTTTGCATGGTTGCTGGCTTATGCAGTGGGTAGTGTCGGAAAAGTTTATAACCGGATAAAAACTTTTGAACTTTGGTTTCGAAGGGTGGTGTCCATAGTTTTTATCGGAGTGGGGATCTACTATATAATTATTTTCTTTTATTGATTAACAAGATACAATGCAGGATTCAGTGACCTGTTTGATTTTTACTGAATGCCAGATGATTTACAGAGATGAAAAATAAAACAAAACTTATTCTATCCTTATCAACCGGTTTGCCGGGATTAATATTCCTTTATTACTTCCTGCAAACTTTGGTTAACTTTTTTACATATAATTTCCTGGGCTTAAGTCCGGACACACATATTGGGGTTGCGATCAACTTTTTCTTTTATGATACCATAAAAATTCTGATCCTGCTATTTCTTATCAGTTCGCTGATGAGTATTGTCAATTCGTATTTTCCCATAGAGCGACTGCGGAATTATCTGACAAAAAAGAAGCTTTTCGGAATGCAATATGTCTTTGCTTCGCTTTTCGGAGCCATCACACCTTTTTGTTCCTGCTCTTCCATTCCCCTTTTTATTGGATTTGTAAAAGGAGGCATTCCGTTGGGAGTTACTTTCTCATTTCTGATAACATCGCCATTGGTCAATGAAGTCGCGGTGGCCATGTTTTTGGGTCTGTTTGGTCTGAAGGCCACTTTAATTTATGCAGGAAGCGGCATTGTTATGGGAATAGTTGGTGGCTACATTTTGGGAAAATTCAATCTGGAAAGATATCTGACAAACTGGGTGAAAGAGTTACAGGTAAATTCTGAGAAAAGTTCTGAAAACTGGGAGGAAGAAAAGACTCCTTTCATTGACCGATTGCCTGTAATTATCAAAGATGGGTGGGATATTGTAAGCAAAGTTTTGATTTATGTTGTAATAGGAATCGCTATTGGTGCAGCTATGCATGGCTATGTCCCTGAAAATTTCTTTGCTCAGTATCTTTCTGCAGATAAATGGTATGCCATGCCATTAGCCGTACTAGCAGGAGTTCCCATGTATGCAAATGCTGCGGGAATCATTCCGGTAATTCAGGTTTTTGTGGCGAAAGGAGTGCCATTGGGAACAGCTATTGCTTTTATGATGGCCGTAGTGGGATTGTCGCTTCCGGAAGCTACCCTCCTTAAAAAAGTAATGACATGGAAACTTATTGGTGTTTTTTTTGGAACAGTATCCCTGTTTATCATTATTTTAGGCTATTTGTTTAATATGATACTCTGAAAGCGTAATATTGATACGGCAGATATATTAGCGTGAGTTCTGAAAAAAATAGTTCATAATTGAGTTTGAAAATCCCGTCTGGGGTTCGAAGATCGTGGGGGATTGCTTACCCCCCCCCAACTGAATTAAAAACGTTGGGTTATATTCAAAAACAAGCGACCAGAATAGTTTCCAATGGGTTCAAAGCTATTTTCAAAATCAGCCGATAGTATTAGTTTTTTCATGATTCTCCAGGAGATGCTCAACTCTGCAATATTCTGTTTCAAAGAATTGGCTGCATTTGTAAAAGAATAATCGATGTACCGATACGAAAGATCTGCATATATTTTTCCTTTACACAGTTCTCTGGAGAGTGATCCACCGTAAATTAGCCCATTTACATACCCTGTTCTTAAAGCCGTGAAATTAATGGTAGCAGTTGCTCCAATCAATGGTAAATCTGTATAAGTCACGTAACTGTTACCGTTTAAAGAGGAATTGTTCGTTTCTGTTGGAAGTCTGTAGCCGATTGTGCCGCCCAAAATTACATTTTTGTATGGGCGATAAATGCCCTGAAATCTAAATCCCTGACGGGTTTCTTTGTCAAAGATGCTATCAGCAATATTTTTAAATGTTTCGTAATAGTAAATATTCTTCCGGGCATCATAACTTAATGTGAGTGATAATTTCTTTGCAGGCTTGTATCGTAGTGATATATAGCTACTCGTTAAATCTGCTTTTGTTGTTGGTTGATTATTAATTACAGCATATAAATCCATCTCGAAGGAACAAAATAAATCGAGATTTTTTAACATTGAATTGCTGTGCTGAATGTAAGCAAACCTTCGATCAGTTACAAGATGATTCATTTGATTAAAAAAAGCAACTGATGTTTGCATATTCCCTTTTTCGTTTTGTATCCGATGTCCGATAAATGCTCCATACTGTAAAAGTGCCGGATTGAATGCGTAATTATAAGTGTCAGGTCGTGAGCCGACTATTGCTCCATACGAAAAGTGTTTTCCTGAATTTTCGAATTGCAAACCATCAATCGCTCCAATATTGGCCATATTCAGATTGATCTTTCGCCCCAGCGAAACTGATGCTGTTTTTCCAATATCATATCTGGCTGCTAAGTTATAAATTCTCAATGCATCATTAATGCTATTCCAATCGTTAATTTTATGAGTAAATGAAATGTAAGTTTCTGCCGAAAGGTTTGTGTTGGCAATGTGTTCGGCGTCTAAGGATAGGTTATACCTGAATCGTTGATAGGATGAATAATCTGTAGAAACATTGGAATAGGAGGAAACCGAAATTTTGCCATTGATTTCCTGTTTGCCGGCTTTTATTTTTTTTTGTTTTTCAATATTCTCAATGGCAATATCGTTTACAGCAATGGCATTATTTGCTTTCTGAGCAATGACATCGATGGATGGTTTTTCTTCTTTTTTGTTGGCAATGATAGCGTCTGATATTGAAAGTATGATGCCGTTGAGCGGAGTTCCAACGCAAGAAATGGAGGATAAATTGTTTACAATAACAGCCGGCAGGATTTTATCATTGTTTACTACAAATAATGTATCGCCAACGTGTATTCCCTGCGTATTTTCAAATTTCACATATACATTTTGAGAACTTATAAAAGAAACCTGTCCTTTGACAGACTCATGCGTGGATTGAGCAGATAAACAGGCGCTTATGAGCAAAAGGAACAGGCTAAGGAAGTATTTGAATGAGATTTCCAGGATTCTGTAGGTCATTTTTCTTTAATATAACAGGAGTGTTTAGTCAGAAATCTTTAGTCAGCCTTTCCCCGGGGATGACAAGAGTAGCAATTTACACTGTTATAAACATATCCGCTTCTTCCCCGGTGTTTATTGTCCATAGAAGTTTTATTATGTTCATGACAATTGGTGCAGGTGAAACTTGAATAATTGTTTGTATTGGTATGACAATCAGTACACGATTCCCATTCTCCACGGTGTTTTCCACTGTAAATCGGGAAGAACTGACTGTCGTGATTGAATGTTGCAGGTTTCCATGAATTAATACTATGACAGGTATTGCACTCTTTCGAAAAATTAGCTGTTACATGCGATGGATTTGTTGCTGTATTGTAGTCGGTCAAATGACAACTGACACACTCTGACGATAGTCCTTTGTAGCCCTGGGTGTGACAACGGTTACATTCAATCTCATGTCCTCCCTTCAAAGGGAAGAAGTTGTGATTATAACCGGATCCTAACCAGTTTTGTCCTGTCAGATTATGACATCGTTCGCAATCGGTATCGAAGCCTACAGATTTATGATTAGGATTGGTGGTGGATTCATATTCGGAGGAATGACAAGCGTAGCAATCGGAACGAATATTGTCGAATCTGAGTTTTGTTGATGACAGATGACAACGATTACAGTCGGCGGTATTATGTGGGCCTAACAATGGAAAACCTTCCTGTTGATGAATCTGGCGGATATTATTTACAATCCACGAATTAGTTGTATGGCATCTTTCGCAGTCTTTGCCTACTGTTCCTTCGTGTATGTCTGCATGACAAGTTGAGCATTCTGATTTTGCTTCTGAAAATCTCAGTGTGGTATGACACTTTTTGCAACTTATGATCTTGTGTTGTCCTGTCAGGGGAAAATTAGTTTTATTGTGATTATATCCGTTTTGTTTGATGTTTTCCCAATTATTTGTTTGATGACAGGTGGCACAATCTATTTTGAACTCTTTTCCGTGCGGAGATGCGGCTTTTGCAAGAGTGCAAGCACAAACCGCAAGCAGAAAAATGAATATGTATTTGTTGTGAGCCATGTGTTTACTGAATTGAGTGTTAATCAACTAATGTGTTTTATGAGTGGCACTTTGAGCAATCAATATTATCAAACTTATATTCTACATATCTGCCTTTTTCATTGGCAACAGGTTTGTGGCATTCTTCACACTTAACGCCTGTGTGCTGACCGTCAATCTTGAATCGGGACATATTATGATCAAACTTTGAGTTTTCCCATTTGTCGGATACATGGCATTTGGAGCAGTCCGTTTTCCCGTTGATGGCAAATTGTCCGGCATGTTCATCTTTGTGGCATGATGAGCAATCTTCAGATAGTCCCAGGAATTGCTGTTTTTTTGCTCCGTTCTCATTTTTACGATAGTGGCATGCCGCACAGATTTGTTGAGTATGTGCCCCTTCCAGTTTAAAATCTGTTTTGTCATGGTCGAAACTTACATTGTTCCAGCTATTCACCACATGGCAAACCGTACAGTCATCACCGGGCATGTATTTTGCCCCGATAAAACCTTTATGTTCGTTTTCATGGCAGTCGACACATTGGCTTCCAATGTTTCGGAACGACCAGTCTTTCTGTTTCTTATGACATTCGGCGCAGGATGTTGCAATATGTGCTCCTTCAAGTTTAAATTTAGTTTGATTATGCCGTTCAATACTGTATTCGCTTGGAATAAACCCATAAACACTGTGACACTCGTTACAATCGGGAGTGATATTGTTTTTTGCGAATTGTTTTTTGTGATAGTCGGTATGGCAGTCGGTGCAGCGTTCATGTTTGAGCGGATCGGTCAGATTGGTCGTATGACATGCTTTGCAATCGACTATTTTGTGTTTGCCCACAAGCTTATAACCTGTTTGGTCATGATCGAACTGATTGATTCCTTTGATTGTATGAAAAGAAATCTCTGAATGGCATTGCTTACAATTCTGACCGAAGCGGTTATTATGTGCATCTTTGTGGCAGGCATTACAATTCCCAAATGCCATTCCTGTAAATTTCTGTGCAGGTTTTCCATTTACAATTTCTGTTTTATGACATTGATTGCAGTTTACGTTCAAATGTTTTCCAAGTAATGGAAATCTGGTTTTACTATGGTCAAAAGCCTTTGCATTCTTAAAGGAATTAAAGTTATGACAATCGGTGCAGTTTGACGACATCTTACCCTGATGAAAATCGTCGTGACAACTTAAACACGCCTGACTGAGACCCAAATAAGTGTTTTTCTTGTTTTTTAGTTTTGAATCTTTGATAAATGCCGGTTTATGGCATGATTTACAGTCTTCTTTTGCATGTTGACCTTTTAGCGTAAAGCCGGTTTTAGCGTGATTAAAGCTATTTTTGTCGAAACGGATGATCTGAAAATTGCGCCCATGATGCTCGTTGTGACAAGCGGCACATTCTTTTCCCCTGACTTCAGATGAAGCATGATATCCTTTTTTTGATAGTATATTTGCTCTGATTTCTTTATGGCAATCTAAACATTTTCCGTTGAGGACTTTCTTACCAGCGGAGTGACATTCAGTGCAGTTATTTACACCCTCAAGATCAGCATGTGCGCTACTCAAATCTCCGGGAGAAATCTGAGCCAGAATATTATATCCTGTAAATAAAAAAGATAAAATAACAAGCAATAATCCCTTGTGTAACTTCATTTTGAATGTCTGACAGTTAATTAGATACTTCAAAAATAAAATAATAATGGATGATTTATTTGTGTTTTAAAACAACTTCACCATGTTTTGTGTTTATCTCAATACCAATTTTTCTTAAAAATTCTGTTGGCATTTCCCCTCCTGCAAATATATAAACTAAATCGTTCTCAAGAATAATTTCTGTGTCAGAATCTGACTTGGTTATTATCACATTCTCAGGATTAATCAATTTAACATTTGTCGAAAATCTCACATCTATTAATCCGGTTTGCATTGCCGAATTGATCAAAGCCTGATTTTTTGATTTTAGCCGGTTAAATTTTTCACTTCTGTACGACAATGTTACTTTATTATCATTTGCGAGAAGTAATGCCGATTCTATGGCCGAATCTCCTCCGCCTACCACCAAAATTTTTTTGTTTTTTATCAATTCAGGATCCAACAACCGGTAAGCTACTTTCTCGCTCATTTCACCCTGGATATTTAATTTTCTAGGGGTACCACGTCTTCCCAAAGCAAGTAAAACAGTTTGTGTGGTAAATGTTTCCGCTTGATTTGTATGTACCGTATAAATGTTGTTTTCTCTGGTAATTGTTTCTACTTTCGTGTTTTCTTTTATATTGATGTCATTTTTTGACAGTACAGTATTCCATAACTCAAGCAACTCTGTTTTGGATGTTTCCTTTAGTTTTACTTTACCATAAAGCGGTAAATCCATGGGCGAAGTCATTATAATCTTCGAGCGTGGATAAGTAAAAACCGTTCCCCCTAAGGTATCCTGTTCTAAAGTTAATACATTTAATCCTGCTTTTTTTGCTGCAAGCGTTGCCGAGATTCCTGCCGGCCCTGCTCCCACAACAATCAGATCATAATCAGTTTTTACTGTTTTATTTAATTTTTTTGCGATATTTTCTACCGCTTCACGTCCCTGTGTTACAGCGTTTTTTATCAGGCCCATGCCTCCCAATTCTCCGGCGATGTACATTCCGGGCATGTTGGTTTCGAAATCAGGCGAAATCTGTGGAAGATCGACTCCCCGTTTTTCAGTACCAATCCACAATGAGATCGCTTCAACCGGACAAGCTCTGAAACATGCTCCATGGCCGATGCATCGTGAAGCATTGATAATTGTTGCGCGTCCATCTCTTATTCCCAGGATGTCGTGTTCGGGACAGGCTTTAATACAAGCTCCGCTTTTAATACATCTGTTCGGATCCACAACAGGATATAGCGAAACCGGCTCATAGGCGCCTTCTTCTTTTGCGATGGCAATCTTTTCAGTTACATCCTTTGATTCTCGCTTTTGCTTCAGAATGTAAACCACCAGAACTCCCGCAATGAGTAAAGCAGCAACTCCGTAAATAATTATTTGTTCAAATAATAGTTCCATTTCTCAGAATATCCATTTATAACCAAAGTACAAAACTACAGCAATATGTATCAGCATAATTATCAGCATAATAAGAGCAAAAGGTAAATGTGCAACATGCCAGTATTTAAATAGTTTTTTCATCTTATCAAGCCGTTTGATTCTGCTTAATAACCGTTTTTGCTTTCTAATCAGCAGTTTAACTTTCAGAAAATCATTCTTAGAGATATTGTTTGATAAAAGTTGCAATTTAATAAGAGAAAACCGGGTTGATTTGATGGATGAAAAATCAATATTGTATTTATTGTATAATTCTATATCCAGCTGGTCTTTCAAGTCCTGCAATTCATGTAAACTCAGTTCTCTTCCTTCTATTGTTCTGGGAATCTGCAGATAGATATAGCGTCCGATAACTCCGCTTACCCAAACAATTGCCAAACTCCAGAAACCAACAGAAATAATTCCGCCAAACTTGAACGATGTGTGAAATAATACCAGAACAGATCCTAAAGTGCATAGAAATATATGGAATTCAAGCCAATATTTTAAAACCCCAATCCCGGAAAATATTTTCAGTCTTTTCCGGGCCATATATCCGAATATTCCCAGAACAATAAGTGATGAACCTAATATCCCCAACCCATGTCCTACCGGTCCGCTTGGTTTTAACAATTCATAATATGGATGAAAATATCTTTCTTCGATGGGTAGCTTATAAAAGCTTTCCCCGACGTAAATCAATGTAAAAAAACATATCATCACAACAATGAAAAATAACGAAATTATGATTCGATGAAGTGTGTTATTCATATTAAATTTTAAAGAATTCACCTGAGATAGCCATTGTTTTTTTCTTTCTTATATGCCCAATAAATGAGAACTGCAAGCCCTAAAACAATCAGATATATGGCTGATGGAATTGGTGGAGGAGTTCCCGTTCCATATGAATGCATTCCTGACAGATAATAGTTTACACCAAAAAATGTCATGATGATTGTGCTGAATCCTACCAGCGACAGGCTACTTAAAACGAACTGATTATTAAGTTTAGGTACATTTCGCAAATGCAATATGGCTGAATAAACCAGGATACTTACCAGTGCCCAGGTTTCTTTGGGATCCCAGCCCCAATACCTCCCCCACGATTCATTAGCCCAAACCCCACCGATAAAGCAGCCGATGGTAAGCATTAACAGTCCTGATATCAATGTTATTTCAATGATGTAACTTATTTGCTGAATGTTGTGTTTCAATCGAATATTGTTCTTTTTTGTGCGTGTAATCATCAATATCAGATTTAGCATCCCAAGCAAAGCTCCCATAGCCAGGAAGCCATAACTGGTTGTAATAACACCAACATGAACAATGAGCCAGTGCGATTTCAGCACAGGAACTAAATTGGTGATTTCGGGGTTCATCCAGCTCATATTCGCTACGAATAAAGCAATTGCGGACAAAATTCCGGTCACAGCTAGTGAAATAGGCAAACGGCGGGCAAAAGCCAACCCTGAAAGCGCTGATGTCCAACCCACAAAAATCATTGTTTCGTAACCGTTGCTCCATGGAGCGTGGTCAGAAATATACCAACGGACTGCAAGTCCTAATGTATACAGTACGAAAATAAGAGCAAAAGGATATATGGCGTAGCTGAGCAATTTATCCCAATTTGATTTTGTGCTAAAGATATTAATCACATGAAATATCAGTAATAACATCCCCAGCAGAACATAGACGATGCCCATTTTACCAAACACATTCAGGTCATTATAAATTATTTCGAGTTTTAATTTTGAAGGAGATGGAAGGTTCTTTCCCCCATTTAGTATTTGAATATTTTTTAAGGCAGATAAATGTTCATCGGCTTTTTTCCAATTACCAGAAGTGTAGGCTTCTGAAACTGCGTTGAGGTAGTTTATATACAATGCCTCATTCTGATTCTCAGGAATGTTTGTGCTTTCTTCCAAAAGATTATTTATCTGATCTCCATCCATACCTGTTATTCCCGAAGGAGGCATGGTTCCCTGGGTTGAATGCTGAGGACAAACACCCTGGTGTCCTACTGTGACAGGCTTTATTGCGGGCGTCCATTTCCCGTTTTCATTAGCAGGGTCCGGAAAAATGTTCAGAAGTTTCCCATCAAACAATTGATAACATATGTTTACCCGTTCGTCTACATTGATAAGTTCTTTATCGTATTTGCTTCTTGTATTCTGTTCTTTTTGATAAGCCAGATCAATTTTTTCAGATAAACGATAAGCGCCACCATTTTCAAAATCAAAGAATTGATTGAAGGCGACATAATTATTTATTGCACCAAGCTCTTTAGCTAACTCATCATTCCCTACTTTAATAACCGGTTCATTTTGCCATTGACCAGGGTTAGAGATCATTCCAAGAATCACTTCCGGTGGTGACATCTTATTATAAGACGTCTGTTTGCTGATTTTTCTGAACAGATCAGAAGCAAAAGTACTGAAAGGTTCAATTCGCCCCTGTACCTCATCCTGAATCATCAGACTGTTCAGCGATTTAATATGTGCTTGTTTGTCGGTATTTATTGCCGATATTGAACCAGAAAATGCTACAAGAAGTGCCAGTGCAGTCAACAGTCCTTTTTTCTTTTTTTGTTGTAACTCTCTGCTTAGTTTCAAAACCGTTCTAAAGCGGCTGTTTTTATTAAACAATGTAAGAATCATTCCTGCAATCATAAAAAAATACCCTGCATATGTAATCAAAGTTCCCCAGTAATCGTTGCTGACTGAAAGAATGGTTCCTTTCTCGTCGGAATCATAAGATGATTGAAAAAACCTGTAACCACGATATTTTAGAATATTATTCATGTAGATGCGGAAAGGGAGTTCAGTTTTATTTTCAGTATCGGTAACAGTAATTTCGCTTGCATACGAAGATGGACTGTTTGAGCCGGGATATCGTTCGAGAACAAAATCGCGTAAATAAATACTGAAAGGAAGTTTGTAAATTAAGGGTCCGTACGAAATGGTTACCTTTATTCCATCGATCATACAAGTTGAGGACGATGCAGTGCCATCAGATGAGATTAGAAGATTGACACGTTGCGATGAGTTTCCATCGTTGACACTGAAGACAACTGCATTTTTACCTTCTTTGATAATGCCCGTTTTGTCCATGTCTGGTGTAAGCTGTGTAAGGTTCTTGCGTGCCTCAGGGATAAATGTTTTTAATACAAACAGTAAATTTTCTGTCTTATAGATGGTCTTTTGCTCAGCTAAATTTATGGTACCGGGCATAATCGTGCCTTCATTATTATCCATCATGCCCATTTTGATCATTGGCAATGCACTTTTGAAATAAAGCTCATTGTTCTTTCTGAAAAATATTATATCAGCATCCTGAGTAGTGTCCTCAAAGGCAAATGATGTTGCTTCAAAAAGATTTGACTCTCCTTTCTGTAAGATGAAATCCATACTTTTGTTTTCAGCATTCATTGCAAAAAGAGATATGGCTGGAATTCCATTTTGGTCTGGAACGATTGTTTCTACTGAATTCGGGATGAAAAGTTCATTTTCAAAGACAAGCTTGTTCCCACCGATTTCGAGCGTTTCCTTAAAATCGGCCGAACTCTTTTCCGATAAAACAGCTTCAACAGTCTTCTCCGCTTTCTGTCCATTGTATTCAGCTACGACGCGTACAGATGTTTTGTCTGAAGTTATTTCGTTTGAAGTTTCCCCTTCACGAATGTGCATCATGCCTTCTGAACCAAAATAACGGGTAATTCCAGCTCCGGCCAGCATCAGTATAAAAGCCAGATGAAAGAGTAATATGCTGAATTTCTTTTTATTAAAAATTTCGTACCGGAAAATGCTTCCGATTAAATTAACCGACAGTAAGACAAGTAAAACTTCAAACCAAAGAGCGTTATAAATCAATTTCCGGGCAAGTTCAGTTCCTTGTTCATTTTCAATAAAGGTGGCATAACCGATAGATATTGCAAAAACGATTAACAAAACCACACTACTGGTCATTGAGAAAAGGATGTCTTTTACTTTTTTCATGGATTTTTTGCTGAAAAATGTACTTCGATTTTATTGGTTTCAATAAGCACTCAAAAATAGTTTAATTTTTCACAAATTATTAACTCCTGTAGAAATTTATAGTCATTACAAAATATATCTCTTAGTTCAGAGCCACATCAGGCAACAATAAATAAAGAAGGGATATGTAATATTAAATCACATATCCCTGTAAATAAAATGTTTAATGTAAGTTTAAAAATTCAGCATTGCGCCAACAGATACAGCTCTGACATCCGGTCCTTTTTGTGATTGAAAAATACTGAATGGAGAATATTTAGCATAAACATTCCATGCGCCGTAACCAATTTGTCCGTGAAAATCGAGGGATACCGGTGCTACATTCAATCCTTTTCCTTCGACATCCCTGATGGTATTGTCGTTAGTGTCTTTATATTTTACCTTGTAGGACGCAAAAGTATTTACACCTCCGATTACACCTGCGGTAATAAAGAATTTTTGATTGTTACCAAAGGTAGGTTGCCATTCGAGCAACAAAGGCACAGTGATGTGAAAAGTTCGAAGACGGCTGTATTCGTAATTAACGCCAGACGGAGCATCGTAAATTCCGGTAACGCCGTTAACCTCTACCAGATGTGTGTTCATGTCCAGAAAATAGTTTCTCCAGTTGAACCCAAGCCCCGTAGTTAAACCTAAATTATTTCGGTAAATCGGAAGAATTTTTTCTATCAGATTGAAAAAGAATTCATTGGATGATTCTGATCTTAATGATACTCCACTGATATTGTTGAAGTTATAGTTTTGATCTGAGATGTTGGCAAAACCCCAGCCTATACCTGCCCAATGAGGTTCCATGGTGTATTTACGGTGACCTTTCAATTTGTTCATGAAAGGAAGTTGAAGACCAATCTCTTCCATTACCGTCCATTTCTCATAACTTTTCCCATCTGTAAAAACGCCTTCGTAAACAGGCTTAAAAGGAGTTGAGTCATTATCGAGAACTTTTACTTTTACCTGCCCAATGCTGTCTTCAAGTTGAATAATTTTATTATTGAACCGGATGGTGGTGTCGTTTTGTGCTTCACCGGCTGCATACAAGGCAGAAGTTGCAAGGAACAATCCTAAAATAAACGGAATAACTTTTTTCATTTTGTTTGATTATTAAATGTTGATATTTATTTTTTCTTTAAAATTAATTTCAGTACATCTTCTGAGTCATTTTTTGACTCAATGTAAATCAGTGTGATTTTATGTTCTGGATTTGACATCTCGTTGAATAAGATCAACCGGTACAAATCTTTTTTACGGGGTAGCTGAAGATATATTGAAGTTGGGACGCCATTTGCTACAACCTGTTTCACTTTTTTTGCACCCACTTCATCTTTCTTCAGGCACTTACGGATATAATCGGCGGCTTCGCGGTTGTTCTTGATCATAAGGCTTTTAAAAAGTGAAAAGTCGTAGCCATCCAGCATTTCGTCAGTAAGTTCTACCATGACAACCCCCTTTTTCTCGCCGAAAAGATCAAAGGCTTTCTTTATTTCCAGATCGTTCTGTGCCTGTAAGCCGTTGAGTGATGCGAATCCGGTAAGCATTACCAGTGCTAAAAACAATTTAATTGGTTTCATATCATAAATCTTTAATGTTTTTTATTCAAATGTTACAAAGGTTTCCAGTTGCTGTTTGATGATGTCTTTATTATTCAGATCGTTAATACTTTTTTCAACTTCTCCGTTTCCTGAAGGGATATCATTCAGCGTGGACATTGCCTGCAATTTAATTTCATTTATGTCGGTAATTTTTGTACCATCAACGTAAGCATGACTGGTATGTACTTCAGGAATAAATATCTGAATGCTGAATATACCTACTAATAAAATTGCAGCGACAGCGGCCCAGCTCATTAACGGCCGAATACTGAACCTCTGTTTCTCACTTTGAGGTTTAAAATATCCAAATATTGCCTGTTCGGGCTCATAACGAGAAGGAAGATTTGGTTGCAAAAGAAATTCCTTCAGTTGTCTCTCTTCCTCTACCCTGGTTAACCCATCGTAGTATCTTTCAATCAGCTGATCAGCTTCCTCGAAAGTCATTTTATGTTGCATCCGGATTTTCATGCTGTTGTCCATTTAATATATTCTTCGCGTACTTTTTTTCTTGCTCTTGATAAATTTACCCTTACGGCATCCACCTTAGTTCCTGTAATTTCTGCAATTTCTTCTACCTCGTATTCTTCTATGTCTTTCATTCTGATGATCGCCTGTTGCAGTTGTGGAAGTTGTTCGATAATCTTTCTCAATACCTCTTCGGTATTTTTTCGTTCCAGTTGCAGGTATGGATTATCATTTGCTTCTCTCAAATGATGTGTATCGTCGAGGGATTCATTATGCTTTTTTACCCTTAATTTGTCCAGACAATGATTTTTTGTAACCGTTGTTGCAAATGCTGCTGCACTGTCGTACTTGTCGAGCGAATCACGCGTATGCCAGAGCTTGAGAAGAACCTCCTGCACGGCATCTTCTGCATCCTCTTCCTCCACCAGTATTTTTTGAGCGATGTGGAAGAGCTTGTCGCGTATGGGCAGTATCTCTGCCTTAAATCGTTCCTGACTCATTTATTGTTATGACGAATGAAAGAAAAAAACATAACATCAGGGGAGATTTTTTTGTAAAATTATGTACATACTCTATGAAAAGCCAGATATACATTTAAAATATTATTTAGTTAAACTTCTAATAATGTTATGTTTTGTTTGATTATGCTGAATTAATTTTAGATTTTTTTAATATATTTAATAATATGTAAAAATAAATTGTTACGTTTGCGTAATATATTAAGTTATTTATAATATGTGGTTAAATATATATTTATAATTATAAAAGGGAATGCCAATGCCCCTAAAGTAGGCACTAATTAAAACAATTAAATTTATATGAAAAAATTTCTTTTAAAATCATTTATTACGTTAGCTATCTTAGTAACAATGACTTCCTGTTATACAGTCACAGCAACTATTGGATCTGGCCCCAAAACAGGTGTCGAAGTTAGACAGATGAATCATTTCCTTATTGGAGGCCTGGTGCCCATTGCAACTGCTAATGTTAAAGAAATGGCAGGTGATGCACAAAATTATTCAATTACAGTGACACACAGTTTTGTGGATGGTTTGCTTAGTGCAATTACCGGAGGATTATATACCCCAACAACTACCATCGTTAGAAAATAGTTTATTTTTAAATCAGTGGGAAGAGAATTGTATTTTTCTCTCCCACTGCATATAGTTAGGGCCAACAATGAGAACACTACTAAGAATTATTGCATTTATTTTGATTGTGTATTCTCTGTATCTATTTATAAATTGCATTATTGTTTTACAGGATTTAACTCTCTATGGGAAAGGAATGCTGACAGGTTCAATTATTCTTTTGGCAGCGGGAATATCAATATTATTAATATCCCGTAAAAAAAAGACTTCGTAAGAGCAATGTTGTTTATGCACGATATTAACAACCACTGGTGGTAATTCTATCAGTGGTTGTTTGTTTTATACTTCCTCAAAAATGATGGTAACAGTAATTGTTAGATTTTTTTTATAAATAATTTTGTCAATTAAAAAGTATGTCGTATGTTTGCTACATAAAACATTAAGCAATGAGAAAACCAGAAGTATTTGATACAGAGCTACAAACGTTAGCAAGCTTTGCCAAAGTAATTTCACATCCTGCGAGATTAGCCATTTTGAAATATCTGGCAGAAACAAAAACCTGTATTTCAGGAGATATTTCAGATAGTTTACCATTGAGTCGTACCACTGTTTCGCAACATTTGAAAGAGTTGCGTGATGCGGGATTGATTCATGGGGAAATCGATGGTTTAAAAATTAATTATTGTTTATGTGGAGCTTGTATAGAAGAAAAATTAGCACTTTTCGAACAATTTTTCGGTGAAGTAAGAATTGCAGGCAATGTTTGCGATGGAGAAAATTGTAAATAATCAAATATAAAATATGATATGATAGAGATTAAAGAAATCAGTCCGGCTGTTGCAAAAGAATTAGCAGAAGCCGGAGCACTTTTTATAGATGTACGGGAGAAGGTTGAACTGGAAGAGCAGGCTTATATTGTTCCGAATATTCTGCATATTCCATATAGTGCCTTTGATGAACGATATCAGGATATTCCGAAGGATAAAAATTTAATATTTGCATGTCGGAGCGGTGCCAGAAGTTTGAGAGTTGCGCAATTCCTTGTCATACAGGGATGGGATGCTGAGAATATTTTTAATTTAGAAGGAGGAATCCTTGCATGGACAATGGATCGGTTGCCAACAAAATTAGGTCAACGTAGTTTTACAATGGCAAAACCATCCTCTTCCTGTGGGTGTGGTAGCGGGTCGCCGGATTCGTGTTGTTAAATCAGTACATAAATTAAGTATATTATGAAAGTGTTAATTCTTTGTACCGGAAACAGTTGCCGTAGTCAGATGGCACACGGCTGGTTGCAGTCTTTCGATAAGAATCTGTTTGTTTGTTCAGCAGGTACCCGGGCTTCGGGCAAATTAAGTGAAAAAGCAGTGGCAGTAATGAAAGAAGCAGGAATTGATATTAGTCACCATACTTCCGACCCTGTGGAAAAATATCTCGCCGAAGAGTGGGATTATGTGATTACTGTATGCGGAGGAGCTAATGAGGCTTGTCCGGCTTTTCTGGGAAAAGTTAAACATCGCTTGCATTTTGGATTTGAAGACCCAGGTGATGCAATTGGGTCAGAAGAATTTATACGGAGTGAGTTTATCAGAATAAGAGATGCGATAAAAGAAAAATTCTATCAGTTTTATCTTGAAAATATAAAAACAAACTAACATGATTTACTATATCATCAAGGTGTTGTTGTCATCCGTTATTATAGTGGCCATCACTGAAGTTTCAAAACGAAGTACTTTGATAGGTAGTATTGTTGCCTCTGTTCCGTTAGTATCTTTAATGGCATTTATCTGGATGTATATCGATACAAAAGATACTTTGAAGATTGCTGAGCTGTCGCAAGGAGTATTCTGGCTGGTGATACCTTCGTTGGTATTCTTCTTCCTGTTTCCGCTTCTTTTGAAGAAGAATGTAGATTTCCGGGTGTCGCTTGGAATTTCACTAACCTTAACAGTGATTGCCTATTTTATAATGTTGTTTGTTCTGAAGAAATTTGACATAAATATATAGAACAATGAATAAAGATTTAAAATTAGTTGTACAGGAAAAATATGGTGAGATTGCTCAGCAGAGTTTAATTAAAGGTCAATCTTCCTGTTGTGGCACCACCTCATGTTGTGGGGAGCTGGAATTTAGTATGATAGGTGATGATTATGATGGAATTGCCGGTCATCATCCTGATGCCGATATGGGACTGGGTTGCGGATTACCTACGCAATATGCTGCTATCAGAGAGGGAGACTCGGTGTTGGATTTGGGAAGTGGCGCTGGCAACGATTGCTTCGTAGCAAGAGCCATCGTTGGAGATAGAGGTAAAGTGACAGGACTGGATTTTGTGGAAGCAATGATAACAAAGGCCAGATTGAACAATCAAAAAGTTGGTTACTCAAATGTGGAATTTGTACAGGGAGATATTGAGTCTATGCCATTCTCCGACAATGGATTTGATGTGATTGTATCAAACTGTGTCTTGAATCTGGTGCCTGATAAGGTAAAGGCATTCTCTGAAATAATACGTGTATTAAAACCCGGCGGGCATTTCTGTGTATCCGATGTGGTAATAAAAGGAGAGTTACCAAAAGCTTTAAAAGAGGATGCAGTGATGTATGCCGGTTGTGTAGCGGGAGCGTTGGATATCAATGAATATCTTGCAATAATCGAAAAACAGGGTTTTAAAGAGATAACTATTCATAAACAAAAACTGATTTCAATTCCTGAAGAAATTCTTGTCAAATATTTGACTGAAGAAGAAGTTCTTAAATTTAATAAGAGTGAGACAGGAATTTTCAGTATTACTGTTTCTGCAAAAAAAATATAAAATTCATGGGTAAGGATTCTGCAAAAATGTCGTTCTTCGACAGGTATTTAACTTTGTGGGTAGCATTATGTATTGTGGCAGGTATTGCTGTTGGTAAATTTTTACCGGTTGTTCCTGAGACTTTAGGAAAATTTGAGTACGCCAGTGTTTCCATTCCGATTGCCGTACTTATCTGGATTATGATTTTTCCGATGATGCTGAAGATAGATTTCAAAAGCATTGTGGATGCAGTAAAAATGCCCAGGGGTTTAACAGTGACCATAGTGGTGAACTGGCTGATTAAACCATTTACCATGTTTGGGATTGCCTGGTTTTTCTTTTTTGTGATATACAAACTTCTCATTCCCGAAGAATTGGCGAAAGAATATCTGGCAGGAGCGGTGTTGCTGGGTGCTGCTCCCTGCACAGCCATGGTGTTTGTGTGGAGTCATCTGACGAAAGGCAATCCTGCTTACACATTGGTGCAGGTCGCAGTTAACGATTTAATCATTATCGTGGCATTTATTCCTATCGTGACATTTCTGCTTGGAGTGTCAGGCATAGCTATTCCCTGGAATACACTCATTATGTCGGTATTATTATTTATTGTGGTCCCACTTGTTTCTGCTTTTATTGTGAGAAATTCGGTGATAACTCACAGAGGAAAGGATTATTTTGAAAATGTTTTTCTGAAGAGATTCACAGGGATTACCATTACTGGTTTATTACTTACACTCATCATTATCTTTTCATTTCAGGGAGATGTGATTCTGCAGAATCCCCTTCACATTGTGCTGATTGCTGTACCGTTGATTATTCAGACTTTTCTGATTTTCTTTATTGGTTACGGATGGGCAAAGCGCTGGAAGTTACCGCACGATATTGCAGCACCGGCATCACTCATAGGCGCCAGTAACTTTTTTGAACTCTCAGTTGCAGTTGCAATTGTGTTATTTGGTCTTAACTCGGGAGCTACGCTTGTGACTGTTGTTGGTGTACTTGTCGAAGTCCCTGTGATGCTGGCATTAGTGAAAATTGCCAACAAAACTGCCTGGAAATAATCGTTTAGGATTAGAATCCGATAGATTTTAATCCTAAACCGGTTTTTTCGTCGAGCCCGAACATCAGGTTCATATTTTGAACAGCCTGTCCCGAAGCGCCTTTCAGTAAATTATCGATCATGGAAACAATGAGAAGTTTGTCACCATGTTTTTCAAGATAGACAATTGCTTTATTGGTATTCACCACCTGTTTCATATCCGGGTTTTTGTCGGTAACGAAAGTAAATGCAGCATTTTTGTAATAATGATGATACAGTTCTTTGGCTTCGGCCAGCGACAAATCACATTTGGTATAAGCAGTTACATAAATGCCACGTGTAAAGTTTCCACGAACCGGAATAAAATTGAGGGCTTTGCCGAAATCAGGCTGTAATTGTTTCAGCGACTGTTCGATTTCCTGCAGGTGCTGATGTTCAAAAGGTTTATAAATGGAGATATTGTTGTTTCTCCAGCTGAAATGTGATGTAGACGAAGGTTTAACTCCTGCACCGGTTGAACCGGTAATCGCATTTACATGAATCTCTTGTTTTAAAAGGCCTTTTGCGGCCAAAGGTAACAAGGCAAGCTGGATGGCAGTTGCAAAACAACCGGGATTGGCGATATGCGATGCTTTGCGGATAGCTTCATGATTAAGCTCCGGCAGTCCATATACAAAATCATGACTCGGACTTTTTGCGCGATAGTCCGTTGAAAGATCAATGATTTTTACCTTTTGCGGTACTTCATGTTCTTGCATGAATTTTTTACTATCGCCATGCGCAGAGCAAAGAAACAGGGCATCGACTTCGTCAAGGGGCAGTTCAGCCGTAAATACAAGATCAGTTTCCCCGATGAGCCCGCTGTGAACTTCGGTGATGGGGTTACCTGCATTGCTGCTGCTGTTTACAAAGACGATGTCAACATTTGGATGGTTGATCAGTATTCTGAGAAGTTCTCCGGCAGTATAGCCAGCGCCACCAATGACGCCTGTTTTTATTGTTTTCATATCTGATAATGTCTATAATTCTATTTCTTTGTTCTTTTTCCCAGGCAGGTAGTTTGTATCTGAAGCCACTTTTTTCCCTGATTTCAGCTCAAGTTGTTTCCTGGCATCTCCGGCAATTTCTCCTCCGGCTTGTGCTGCTTTTTTGTTTTCATCAAAACCCTGAGTGTCAGTGTTAACTGTTATTTCTTTTGTTGAAGCTTCTCCAAGCATAGAAAAAATCAGTTCTAGGTCAGTCATATGATCTCTCAGATTTTGACTTTTTAATCCCTTAATTTCTTTGTATTCTTTTGGCGTTAATCCAAAAGTTGCTTTTGATATTTCAGCAGTAAGAATGGCATATTCAAGTTTTTCTTTTACACCACGATTCTTCCATTCTTCAGTTAATTCTTCCCGGATTGCAATACTGCGCATGCGTTTCTCAATCCACTCGTCAGAATAACCTTTTAATTTGTATAACTCTCTGGTACGCTGTGTTGCAAGTTCCGGATTTTCAATCTCTTCAAGTCTATCAGCACCAACTTTAGCTAGCCATAGTTTATATGGTTCTGCTTTGGGTGAAGGAATAGATTGAATAATTCGAAGGAGACCCTTTGCATTTGCAGCCTGAATCTTTCTTTTTTTGCCGTCAGCTGCGTTCATTTCAACCAGGGTACAAATTGTACCCCAGTTGCTTTTTAATATTGAATCCCGACTTAAAATCCTTTTAATGTATTGTTTAATGTCAGAACTTTCAGTCAGAATGGAAATTACGTCCTGCACTGAAAAATACCACTTTTCTTCTTTTTCGTTCCAAACAGAACGAATTTGTTTGCTTTCAAACAATTTAATATTACTCATAATTTATAGGTTAATTGGTTAGTAGCTATTCTTCTAATAAATCCGGTCTCAGCCGTTTTGTTCGTTCCACCGACTGCTCATGCATCCAGTCTTCGATCTTAGCCTGATGACCTGAAAGCAAAATCTCGGGGACCTTCCATCCCTTGTATTCTGCGGGACGCGTATATACCGGTGGCGCCAGCAGATTATCCTGAAAAGAATCGGATAAAGCCGAGGTTTCATCACTGATAGCTCCCGGAATCAACCGAACGATAGCATCTGCCATCAGAGCTGCCGGAATCTCACCCCCGGTAAGGACAAAATCACCTATGCTGATTTCTTTGGTGATAAAATGTTCTCTGATGCGATGATCAATTCCTTTGTAGTGCCCGCACAGAATCATCAGATTCTCAGTGAGCGATAACCGGTTGGCCAAAGGCTGATTAAATTTCTCTCCATCAGGGGAGGTGTAAATAATTTCGTCGTAATTTCTTTCCGATTTTAATTTGGTAATGATTCTGTCTACAGGCTCAATCATTAGCACCATTCCTGCTCCAAAACCATAAGCATAATCATCTACATGCCGGTGTTTATCGGTTGCATAATCCCGCAGATTATGTACGCAGATCTCTACCAGGCCTTTCTCTTTAGCTCTTTTGAGAATAGAAAAATTCAACGGACTGTCTAGTAATTCCGGAACAGCAGAAATGATATCGATGCGCATTGTAGTTAATTAAAAACGCAAAAGTACAAAAAATGCTGCAATCAGAGGTTGGATACCAGCCATTTTCTGATTACTTCAGGTGATTTCCCTCTGCGCCGGGCATAATCGTTCAGTTGTATCTCGTCAATCTTACCTATCATGAAGTACTTTGATTGTGGGTGTGCAAAGTAGAGTCCGCAAACCGAAGCATTTGGATACATGGCGCCATTTTCGGTGAGTTGAATCCCTGTGTTGTTAAATTTAATTAGCGGGTCGAGTTCAAAAATGATAGATTGGTCGGGTAAAGATGGATATCCAATTGCCGGGCGAATGCCGCGGTAATGCACCTTGAACATTTCTTCGATATTTTTCTCTTCATCAGGCGCATACCCCCAGTACTTTGTTCGAACCTGATAATGCAACCATTCGGCTGTTGCTTCAGCAATACGGTCAGAAAGGGTTTTGGCCAGAATTGAACTGTAATCATCATTATTTTTCTCAAATGCTTCAGCAAAACTTTCCACTCCGAGTACAGTGTTGGCAAATACACCTATGTAATCACCTTCAGGTTTGATGAAATCAGCCAGAGAGTAACAAAACCCGTCAGAGGAAGGTTGCTGCTGACGCAAGGTTGGGATACAAATCTTCTGTTCGTTATTGATAACAAAAATATCGTCATCCTTAGCATAAGCAGGATAAAGACCTATAGAAGCATTGATAGTGAGCACTTTTTTCTCCCTGAATTCACGAAGCATTTCCTGAGCATCTTTATAGAGTTTGATGGCTTCTTCTGCTTTTGCACGTTCTGATTCCGGAAATTTCTGTAACCAGCCGGTTTTGCAGGAAGCACAATCACAAACTGTTTCAATGCCTTCATATTTGCCGGATATTCTCCATGCAAGGAAGAAAAAGGACCAATGGATGTAGGGGACAATATCACTAAGGGGAATGTCTTTGAATTCGATCAAGCCTGTATATTTGGGTTTTTCGTTCATCTTGAGTTGTTTTGTTTTAATGTACTTAAACGCAAAGGTAGAGTAAAAAGTTCGAATTAAAAACAGCGTCAGGGATAGTGAAGAAGTTCGGGAATAAATGATATCTTTGAGGCAAAAAAATATAATCTTAGAATATATGAAAGCAATTAATGTGTTTATAGTTTTGGTAACCAATGTGTTTTTTCTAAGCTCATTTGATGTCGTTAAACTGAAAGCTCCTGATACCTCAGGCGGTAAGCCATTAATGGTCGTATTGAAAAACCGTAAAACCGATCGTGTATTTCAGGAGAAGGCTCTATCAGAAAAACATTTATCGGAATTAATGTGGGTAGCTTATGGGGTAAATCGTGAAAATGGGAAACGTACAGTCCCTTCTGCACGAGCTTTATATCCCTTGCAGGTTTATGCTGTGAAAGCAGATGGAATTTATCTTTATAATCCTCAGAAACATATCCTTGAGCCGGTGAAGGCTGGTGATTACCGGAAATTTTGCGGTACGCAGGATTTTGTTGAAAAAGCACCTCTGAATCTGATTTATATAGCTGATTACAGAAAACTCACTAATATGAACGACCAACAGCGAGCCGTTTATGCAGGTCTGGATGCTGCACACTGTTGCCAGAACGTATATCTTTATTGTGCCTCGGAGGGAATGAAAGTAGTGGAAAGAGCTTCAGTAAAAGGGAATGAGTTGTTGAAAGCAATTGGGCTCGATGAAAACTACCATTTTGTAATAGCACAAACGGTGGGATATTGAGAGATTTTTCAGGAATACGCTGAAAATTGTAATTCAAATTACATGCAAAAGGCGCAGAGAATAAAAGGATGATGTAAATCCTTTGTTAGCTCTGCGCCTTTTTATGTTTTGGATATTTATATGCTTACAAACTTTCTCCGAAATCTTCTTTAAATTTCGCCATCAGTTTCTGTGGCCAGTCACTTGTCGGTTCAAGTTTACCCATGAAAAAACGTAATACCGGTGGCTCATAGTTAAATTTCAGCCCGCCGATCAGATGACGGTTGTCGTATAACCAGGTGATGCGGTCCTCAACGTATTTTATTTGGGATAAAGTAAACACACGACGGGGAACAGCAAGACGCAACAGTTCCATGTCAGCATAAGTTTCGTTGCCGTATTCATCGCGTTGGTTCGAGATAGAACCCCGTTCCATACCACGAACCCCTGAAACCAGGAATAAGGCAGCTGCCAACGCACCTGCAGGATATTGTTTCTGAGGAATGTGGCTGCAGAATTGCATGGCATCCACATGAGCACCAAGCACTCCGGCCGGACGAATGACTGGGATATTCTTTTTATGTAATTCTTCGATCAGGTATTTGATGAAAGTAGGACTCTGACTAATTACTGTTTCGTCAAGCGTTTCGTATAAGCCCACTGCCATAGCTTCCACTTCACGAATTGACATCCCTCCGTAAGTAAGGAATCCTTCGTATAGTGGGACTAAAGCTTCAAGTTCTCTGAATATTTCCAGACTATTGGTACAGATGCCACCACCGCGTGATGAACTTAATTTTCTCGCAGAGAAATAGCAAAGGTCAGCCAGACCTGTCATGGTACGAATTACGGTACCCATGTCAGAATCCTTAAATTCATCTTCTCTCTGAATTACCAGATAAGCATTTTCACCGAGCAAACTACAGTCAAGTACCAGACGGATGCCATATTTATCAGCAATTGCACGTACATCGCGTAAATTTTGTACCGAGAAAGGTTGACCGCCAATCAGGTTCGTTGATGCTTCCATCCTGATGAATGGGATATTTTTTGCTCCGTGTTGCTGAATGATGGCGTCTAACTTTTCGATATTCATATTTCCTTTGAAAGGATGTTCTGAATTAATGACATAGGCTTCATCATACAATAGTTCTACAATCTGCCCCCCTTTGTCGGTGATATGAGCCATTGCTGTAGTAAAATGATAGTTCATCGGAACAAGGCTGCCTTTATGTACATAGGCAACGGAAATAATATTTTCAGCGGCACGTCCCTGATGTACAGGCAAAAGGTATTTTTTGCCTAATACATCCTCAACAGCTTTTTGCAGACGAACGAAGCTCTGTGATCCTGCGTAGGCATCATCAGCGTGCATCATGGCGGCTAATTGATTGTCACTCATGGCATTGGTACCTGAGTCGGTGAGCATGTCGAGAAATACGTCTTTTGTGCTCAACTGGAAGGTGTTAAACCCTCCTTCGTAAAGAGCTTCGAGACGACGTTCGATGGGAACCAGGTGAAGTTTCTGCACAATACGTGTCTTGTGCAACTCGAGCGGCAGATTTTCACCGCTGTAGAATTTAATTTCTTGCATAGCTATTACAAAAAAATGTGTTTATGATATATTGATTAATTGTCAAAAAAAAAGTGCCTGCCTAACAAGCACCCAGTATTAAAAATAGTCTTACTATTTATAATTCAAAGTCTTTCGATTGCAAAGGTATAAATTTTTTTACTTTTTGCGTACGAAAATTGATATTTTGTAACAATTTATTTTTTGCAGCTATCAATCAGTAAGTCTTCAATTACTTTGAGTGTTTGCCACGAACTGCCATTCGCATTATTCACCATGATGGCGAAAGCCCATTCTTTGTCTCCTGATAAGATGTAGCCGGTATAAGATCTTACCCTTTCAATGGTTCCACTTTTAGCAAATACTTTTCCTTCGAGGGTTGTGTTTTTAAGCATACCGGCAAGTGTTCCTGTTCGGCCTGCGATGGGCAGACTATTGAAGAACACCTCTTTATTATTGCTTTTTGTATACATATAAGTCATCAAATCTGCAAATAACGAAGCAGATACCGCGTCGGCAGGACTCAAACCGGAACCATCGTGCTGAACAAGCTGTTTTACATCCAGCCCTTTATCTTTCCAGTATTTCCGGATGATATCAAGCGATCTTTTGTTGGTGGCTACTTTGTCGTACTTGAGACTGAGAGATTTGAAGATTTGTTCTGCAAAAAGATTATTGCTTCTTTCGTTTGTTTCTTTGATGATCTGGCTCAAAGGAACAGACAGATGTTTGTAGATTGTAGTTCTTTGAGCAATTTTTTTCTCATTTTGAACTTCCTTGGCTGAAAATTCAGCAGCAGATTGTGATACCTTAATGCCGCTCTGAAAAAGTCTTTGTTGAAAATCATTTGCGAGCATTAATCCCGGACAGGGAAGCTCTGCTTTCACAACAAAGGCAGTTTTGTTGGCAGGAATTTCTCCGCGCACTGACCGGTAAAGGCTTTTGGGAGCACCATAAAAATATGCGCTATCAAATGTTATCTTACTGCTCAGTAAGTTATTTTCAATTTCCAGTCCCTTGATTTTGGGAGAGATATCGGTGATGTCGGGTGTGGTGCCTACTGCCCCCGACCTGAAAGTTACCCGCAGTGTGTTGTCGAGATATGCGAGCGCATAGATGCCCGGGGCATAATAGTTGCCTATATCATCCCATGACCATTTAGAATTGTAACCTTCATTGTCGAAGAGACTTTCATCTGCGAAGATAGCTCCGTTGATTTGTTTAATCCCTGCCTTTTTCACAGCTTCCACCCATTTGGATAAGAAGTTCTGATCGCCGATTTTCGCAGAACCCAGGGTTGGATCTCCGCTACCTACTATGTAAAGATTGCCGTTCAATGTTCCGTCGGCTGATATGTTGCCATCGTAGTTAATTGTTGTTTCATAACGGAAATCAGGGCCAAGTATTTCGAGTGCTGTGGCGGTGGTAATTACCTTCATGGTTGATGCCGGGATGGTAGCACTGTAAGGACGGTGACTGCAAATTTCTTTGCCAGTTTTCATGTCCTTTATCATGACGCTGATATTGGCACTTTTTAAAATAGGATTATTGATGAATTTATAAACAGGGTTTTGAGCATAAAGGTTGATGCTGAATATAATATGCAGGAGTAATAACGGAAGCAGGTTGTTTCTTTTCATATTAATTTTGTGTGTTATGCAAAGTTACATGATTTTTTGAAAAATCATGTATTGCAAAGCTCCGTCAATAATATGAGTTATCGAAGTGAGTTAAGAAGTAATTCCCTTAATTATAAATAGACTAAGCTTAAAATAACATTCATCAGATACATAAAAAAAAGCTGTCAAAAATTTAATTGACAGCTTTTAAAAAATATATGTCTCGTCCTGAAATAGCGTTACAATAAAAAGCGTAATTTTATGGAAGAGATTAAAAATCAGTACAGGAAACGAAGTCAAAAGGATTACACATTATCCTTCAAATTATCGTTAGTATCAGAGATAGAACAAGGGAATCT
>JAYFQH010000033.1:0-144053 GCA_034927265.1 Paludibacter sp. | reverse complement strand
AAATATCGACAAGTCTAATCTTAGGGTGACGTTCTCTTTTACAGGATGCAATGTGCCTCCTACTGAGGAGATTAATCCTGGCGTATGTCGGGCATGGGACCCTTCAATTAATAATCGCGATGCTAATGTAGGTTTTGCATTTCCCTTATCATCTGCAGTTAATTCGTATGAAAAAACAGGCGACCGAACGATGGTTGCCAACTACAAGAATTTATCGGATGTAAATAAGTTGAGTGTTGGGCAAATGGCTCAGGTGGTTTTCACTCCTAAGCGTAATGCTTCAGGAATCCGCATTGAATATAGTTCTCACATTACCTTTGATCATGTGAATATATGGAGCGCTCCATATGAGTCTTTTGCATCCATGTCGTGTGATAATCTTCAAATCATTAACTCGCAAGTACGTCCCAAACCCGGTACAGATCGTTTATTTTCAACCTACGGTTGTATGGAAATTCACGAACATTATCGGAATTTCCGCTTGGAAAACTGTGTGATTGATGGAACGGGAGATGATCAGCTCCACTTATCCAATCACTTCCTGGGCGGAGGACTAACACGAGTTGATGAAAATACGGTCTATTGTGAAAACTTACAAACCTGGACAAGTATTGATCTTACAGCTCCCGGACATCATTTGGAATTATATTCCGATCAGTATGAACCCCTCGGCTGGAGCTCGGAAATACTGGAGTCAACTTCGGAATATAACTCTTCTACAGGGGTGACACGTGCAAAGATAAAATTTGCAGATCCACTACCTTCCTCTCTGGATACAAAATCTATTCTTTGGAATAGCGAATTAATGGGAGGTAATTTTATTATCCGGAATAACTCGTTCAGTAAAGGCTTGTGCCATGCTCTTTACATAGGTATGAGTAATGGAACTATTGAGGGAAATACGATTACAAATATGGCATATCCTTCTCTTGTTTTGAATACTGTAGTACGATGGAGTAAATGGTATCTGGGAACTCCGGTTAGCAATGTTATTATCCGGAATAATTATCTAAAAGATTGTAATACAGACAGGCGGGATCCTTCTTCTTTATTTGTCGGGGCCGGTTACGACTACAATCCATCAGATTATTATCCGGTAAATTATTATTCAACCCGGGATGTGTTAGTAGAAGGGAATACGGTTGAAAACTCCACATGGTCGGCTTTTGCAATTTTCTCAGCAAAAAATGTACATGTGCTTGGCAACCGGTTTATAAATAGCAATAAAAGTCCCTCAAAAACCCGCTTTGCCGGAAAAGGCAATATGTTCGTATTAAATTCGACCGACATAATGATAGAAGACAATGTTTTTTACAATGCAGGTGAATCATACGAGACAGGCTTGTATGTCGATCCGGAAACAACGTCCAATATTACAATAAATAACAACGTCGGTGATGTTCCTTCACAATATTACAATCCCTATGAATTGGTTGTTACGGGTTCCTCGCTTGCCCTCAATATATATGTGAAAGGATCTAAAAGTGAAAGCAATAAGTATATACAGCACCGGTTATATAATGCGAAAAATACCACTAAGAATCTGAATGTCTGGAGGATTGTGAATTCTTATCTCGCAGAACGTACTGGTAAATACGTTTTTTCAAATATCCTGTCTAAAGAATTTATTTATAGTGGTGAGTGGGAATGTGCTATCAAACAAACGGTAAACGGTGTGCCCAAAGCCGACTTTATGGGAGGATTTCATGGTTACGAGGAATTAGTTGACGCAAAAGCCTGGGCGGATGGTAAAGAAATCGTTTTAGGTTCAACAGTCAACCTTACTGCTTACAATGTAACAGTTCAACAAACTTCAGTTTTGTATGAATATGGTACGAAAAATCCGGTGGCTGAGCATCGTAAATACTATGTTTTTAGTAAAGATAAGATACACCTTTATCAGGAAGTTAAATGGTTGAAATCAATTGACGTGGTTAACTCATATTTAGCGATGTTACCCATAGCAAGGAGTCTTCCTGATGGAACAGCTATCACCGACAGGGGAACAATGGAAGGAAATTCTACCATTTTTAATATCGGGGTACCCAATGCATCTTTGCCGTTTAAAGGAGCCAATGTCCGTTCAGCCAATGTTTGGGGTGAAGCAAGTGGTATATCTGCGTCGCTATCAACAGTTTTCTCTCCCCTTCTTCCCGGGAATAACTTTATGTGTAGTATGTATACTGCACAGGACGGCTATAATAAACTCTATTTTGATTTCTCTGGAAAATATACTACCAGTATAGATGAGGTGTGGAAAAGTACGGCTACTTATGTAATTGATATTAATAAATAATTGAAGAAGTTATGATATCCCGTTTTTTTAAGATTTTTATCTGTTTGTTGCTATGTTACATTAATATCGGATGTACTGATAATCCGGAATTAGTCCCTGAAGGAGCTAATCCGCCAAAGTATGACAAAGATTTCGTTTTTCCTGTTGAGTATAAAAAAGATTTGTCTTCTGCCTGGAAAACTGATGCGAATTCATTGAATACCTTGTTGGTTGAAAATATAGGACGTTATCCGGTTCGCAATATTCAGGTAGCTAATGAGTGGGGAAGTCGTATTGATAACCTGACATTTACAGATATAAAAGGGAAAGAAGGCTTTTTCAGAATAGGAAAAAATAATGGTCGCTGGTATTTTATTGATCCTACCGGTAAAGGGAACATCATCAGAGGTACGCAGGATGTTCGGCCTTTTAATGATAGTCACTATGCATCTGCTTTTCCTGGTGGAGATGCCGAATGGAGTAAAAAAACCGGTGAGTATCTGGTGAAAAATGGTTTTAATTGTACCATATACGGTGGATTGTATCCTGTTCGCATGCCGGCAGAAATAGCAGAAAATATTTTACGCCCCAATAACGGAACGAATAAAGTAGCATATATGGAGGTACTTTTCATGTTGCGTACCTTTATTTGGCAATCACAGGCAAAACGTTCTTTCCGCTTTGATGACACTAAACACAACCGGCTCTACATGATTTATGAAGATGATTATCTGAATTTTATTGATAATTGGGCGAAAACAAAATGTGCACTTTATGTTAATGATCCTCATTTTATTGGTTATATGATTGATAATGAGTTGAATCATAAGGCATATAACAATCAGTCGCCGCAAAGAGGCATAAACATTTACTTTATTTTGGAAAATGCAGATGGTTCGCTGACCGGATCGCGTATTCGTGACAAGGCAATTGAGTTTTGGAAAACAGAGTTAAAAGAAAAGCCCCTTGTTGAGATTACTGATTCGGATATTGAAGCATTCAGTGCCGTCGTTGCTGATGATTATTTTCGTACCACCACAGAAGCTGTTCGGCGTTATGACAACAATCACCTGATTCTTGGAACCCGGTTGTATGACCAGAACAAATACAATAAAGTTGTTCTGCAGGCCTGTGCCCGTTATTGCGATGTAATTTCGATTAATTACTATAATACATGGAGTGTAGAGAATTTCTATATTAATAATATCAGAGAGTGGACAAATGATACTCCGTTCATTGTCACTGAGTTTTATGCTAAAGGAGCTGATGCAAGGTTTAATGGCGTTCCTGTTGCAAATAACGATGGTGGAGGATGGATTGTACGTGGACAGAAAGAGCGTGGATATTATTACCAGAATATGTGTATTGGGTTGTTAAAAGCGAAGAATTGTGTAGGTTGGTTACATTTTAATTATCGGGATCTTAATCTGAACGGCGACATAACGAACAAAGGAATTGTAAGTATGGATTACAAGCCCTACGAAGAATTTGTTGAATCCATGAAAGTTATGCATGTAAATACGTATCCATTAATTGATTTTTTTGACAGAAAATAATAAGAAGAATAATAATATAAAATGAGAAAACTATTGTTGTGTTTTGTTGTGTTGTCGTCGACTCTAAACCTTAGTGCCGTTCAGATGCCTGAAGCCGGAAAACCTGTTAAAGAGTGGAAGTTGGGAAAGAGTCCCATGTATAAAAAGGGATGGATTGATTTTAATAAAAACGGGAAGATGGATATTTACGAAAATCCTTCTGCACAGTTAGATGCCAGGATTGAAGATTTACTTTCGCAGATGACTCTTGAGGAAAAAACTTGTCAGTTAGCCACGCTTTATGGCTATAAAAGAGTGCTCCAGGATGATCTTCCGACTCCAAAATGGAAAGAAATGATATGGAAAGACGGTATTGGTGCAATTGATGAACACTTGAATGGATTTCAGCAATGGGGTCTTCCGCCTTCTGATAACCCAAACTGCTGGCCGGCATCCCGTCATGCATGGGCTATAAATGAAGTGCAGCGTTTTTTTATTGAAGAAACACGTTTGGGTATTCCTGCCGATATGACCAATGAGGGTATAAGAGGTGTTGAAGCTTTTCGGGCTACAAATTTTCCTACTCAGTTGGGACTGGGGCATACATGGAACAGAGATCTGATTAAAAAGGTCGGTTATATTACTGGTCGTGAAGCGCGATTATTAGGCTATACCAATGTATATGCTCCTATACTTGATGTTGGCCGTGATCAACGTTGGGGTCGTTATGAAGAAGTCTATGGCGAATGTCCTTATCTGGTATCGGAACTGGGAGTGGCAATGACTAAGGGGTTGCAGACAAATTATCAGGTAGCAGCAACTGCCAAACATTTCGTTGCATACAGTAATAATAAAGGGGCGAGGGAAGGTATGGCGAGAGTCGATCCGCAAACAACACCCCGTGAAGTAGAGAATGTTCATGTGCGTCCATTTGAAGAAGTAATACGACGTGCCGGATTATTAGGTATTATGTGTGCTTATAATGATTATGACGGTGTCCCCATTCAGGGTAGCTTTTATTGGTTAACGCAGCGGCTCCGTCGCGAAATGGGTTTTCGTGGTTATGTCGTTTCCGATAGTGGATCCGTTGAATATCTGTATAATAAGCATAACACTGCCGATGATATGAAAGAGGCTGTACGCCAGAGTTTTGAAGCAGGTCTCAATGTCCGTTGTACATTTAGTGCTCCTGATACCTATATTCTGCCTTTGCGTGAATTGGTACAGGAAAAGGCAGTGAGTGAGGAGACGCTGAACGACCGTGTACGTGATGTCTTGCGGGTTAAATTTACGGTAGGCCTGTTTGATTCTCCTTACCAAATGGATTTGAAGGCTGCCGATAATGAAGTGGATGGCGAAGAAAATAATAAGGTTTCACTTCAGGCTGCACGTGAATCCATTGTATTGCTCAAGAATGAGAACAATTTACTTCCATTGGATGCGTCAAAAATAAAACGGATTGCAGTTGTTGGTCCTAATGCCGACGAACGTAGTTTTGCTCTGTTACATTATGGCCCTCTTGCAGCTAAGGTTACTTCTGTACTGGAAGGATTATCTCAAAATTTAAATGGGAAATGTGAAGTGGTGTACGAAAAAGGTTGTAACCTGGTTGATGACCGCTGGCCATTGTCAGAAATTCTTCGTGAAGAGTTGACGGTCGATGAACGTGCAGGAATTAATAAAGCGGTAAAGGTTGTTGAAGAAAGTGACGTTGCTGTTATCGTATTGGGAGGAGGCGAACGTACCTGTGGCGAGAATAAATCGCGATCAAGCCTTGAATTGCCCGGTCGTCAGGAAGATCTTCTTCGCGCAGTACATGCAACAGGTAAACCGGTAATATTGGTTATGATTAATGGAAGGCCAAATTCGATCAACTGGGCCGATGCACATGTGCCGGCAATTGTTGAAGCATGGTATCCCGGTGCGCATGGAGGACAAGCCGTGTATGAAGTATTGTTTGGTGAATATAATCCGGGTGGAAAACTAACTGTTACATTTCCCCGTCATGTCGGACAAATCCCATTTAACTTTCCGTCCAAACCGGCTGCTAATGTTGATGGTAATATAAAGCCGGGTGTTAAAGGAAACCAAAGCCGTGTTAATGGAGCATTATATCATTTTGGATACGGATTGAGTTATACGACTTTCGCCTACAGTAACCTGACGTTAACTCCGGCTGTTGCAACAGATAAAGAGCCTGTCTCGGTTTCTTTTGATGTTACCAATACCGGTAGCCGCGCAGGGGATGAAATTGCACAGTTATATGTACGTGACAAAGTGTCAAGTGTAACTACGTACGAGAAAAATCTATGTGGATTTGAACGTGTTCATCTTCTTCCCGGAGAAACAAAACGTATTAGTATGATTATAAGTCCCAAACAGTTGGCATTGCTCGATCTGGATATGCGTTGGGTTGTTGAACCCGGTGATTTTGATGTGATGGTTGGAGCTTCATCTGAAGATATTCGTTTACGTAATAAACTAACCATTGTTTCCGGTAAAGCGGCAAAAAAAGCAGAATCGTTTCTTGATGTATTGCCGTGGAAGTTTAAAGCAAACGAGTATTTTACATTTCCTCTTGTTGAAAACGCCCGTATAGATTATATTGATGTTCAATGGTCAAAAAATACTTATTGCGATTTTGAAATTCAATTAACTTCCGGAGGAGGACAGTTCTTAACTGTCTATAAGGGTAAAGTCGAAATTGATGAAAATATATCCCGATATTCTTTCCCATTGACCAATGCTTCAGAAATGCGAATATTGATAGTTAAAGGTAAAGGTGGTGTTGATGGGCTGGAATCACCCCTTATAAAGAGATAATTGAACAAAACTTAATAATATTATGAACAATATTATTAAAGGGAAGAGACATACTATATTTAAATTTACAGCAAAATTAATGTATTGTTAACTAGGATCATGAAAGTGGTTCATTAAAAAGAAAGTTATGAAAAAAGTTACTATTTTTATGTTGGCTCTTTTGTTGAGCTTTGGCATGGCGTCGGGTGTAGAATGGGTTGTTGAGTATGATGACCCCGTCAATTCTACCAATGGTACTCCTTTTGAAGGTAGTCTGCAACACGCATTGATGAATTTTAGTGCTAATGACGTGATTAAATTCGCTCCGGTTATGGCAGGTAAAACAATCTTCTTTCAGACATCCTGGGAGCTGAAAAAAGGAAGCGTGACAATAGACGCTTCTGAACTTACTTCGAAAGTTATATTCGATGCCAGTGGAAAAGCAGCTACTCCGATTAATAATATTTTGTGTTTTTTTAGTAGTTTGCCAAATAATGCTAACCCCGCTACTGTGCTTACGGTTAAAAATATTGTTTTTCAGAATCTGATTGTCTCTCCCACAACAAATGCAGAAGTGGGTTGTATCAACTCAAAATACGGATCTTTAAATGTAGAAAACTGCGATTTTATTGATAATAAACTATATGGACCTGCAACTTCAAGTGGTTCATATAATCAGGGGGCAATTATTGCTTCTGTGACAAAGAATAATCTTTTCGTGAAAAATTGCCGTTTTGTTAATAATACCGGACGTAAAGGGGCATGTGTTACTTTATGGCCAATGGCCATGACTGTAATTGAGAACTGTTACTTCAGCAACAATTCGGCTGTTTCAGGAGCAGCCTGTGTTTACTCCTTAACTTCAGGTACGACAAAAGGAGCAGAATCAACGGTAATCATTCGTAACAATGTGCTTACCGGAAATACCGGGAACCAACTTGGGGCGTTAATCCTGAGCGAAGCACCAGTAACAGGTCCATACATGCAATTATATAATAACACCATGGTTGGCAATACAAATACCTTAAGTAATTCTGCTCAAATTCCTTTTGTGGCAACAAAGTATAGAAAAATGATACTTGCCGGTAATCTTTTTGCCGGGAACTATAATCAGGCAACACCACCGACACTTAATAACGAAATAGGATTTGCTGCTTCAATGTCGGCTATTCTTCCTGAAGATTCTTTGGTGCTGACCGGCTATAACATTTTTTCAAGTCCACGCAATTATGCTACTCCTATAACACAAGAAAAACTGAATGCTACACACAACGTAACATACACTGACTGGGCTGAAAATCCATTAGTTAAGCCAGTGGTTGGCGGGATAATGGTTCCTACAGATAATATTGGTCTTTACAGTCAGTATGTTAAAGTTATTCCTTCAGCTTCTTTAACATGGTTGGGAGCTAATCCTTTAGATCAACGTGGAGCACCACGCTCTGATAGTTATGTTTGTATTGGCGCGTATGAAGATGCTCGTGTTCCTGTTACGTCAACTGAAAAAATTGTTGGGACAAATGCTGTTAGTGCCTGGATGTTGGGTAATATGATGCATATATCAACGTCAGTTAAACAAGTCGATATTATCTCACTTTCAGGTCAACATGTTCGTAGGGTAACTAATGTATCGGCATTTTCACTTGAAGGATTATCTAAAGGTATTTATTTAGCTAAAATTATTGATAACGAAGGTCTGATCTCAAAAATTAAATTCAGATATTGATCAAGTATATAAGAGAGGCTTTATCTGTATATATGCATTTGAAGCCTCTCTTTCTTAAAATATTATAATGAGGATAATAATAAGTATAGGCCTGTTTTGCTGTCTTTTTTTGCAAGGATATGCTCACCGGGTATGGATTGTTTCAAATACTAATCCTGTAACATCGGCAGCAGGCGTAGGACGTGCCAATAAAGGGGATCTGAAGTATTGTATTGAAAAATACATGGCGGATGATGTGATAACATTTGCACCTGAATTGGCCGGGCAGGTTATCTGTTTTGAGGCCGGAGTGAAACTTAAGACCAATGCATCTTTGACAATTGATGCCTCAAATTTATCCTCAAATGTTATTTTTGATGGTAGTTTCAAAACCGCTTCTCCAAAACGGATCAATATTCTGATTGATGGATCACAAGGATATGGTACCAATTATTTTATTATCCGGGGCGTGACATTTCAAAATATCTGTGTGAATGATTATATATCCGCTAATATGGGGGCATTGTATATCAATCACGGTACTGTCGTTGTTGAAAATTGTGAATTTCGCGACAATATTTTTTATGTAAATAATATCACAACAGGCTCTTCAATACAGGGTGCAATAATTTGTCCCGTTGCAGGAAGAACATCATTGACCGTGCGGAAGTGTAAATTTATAAATAATTTCGGACGACGAGGTTCAGCTATCTCAATTTGGCCACTTAAGGAAACTATTGTTGATGCCTGTTATTTTGAGGGTAACAATACGTATGCCGGTGGAGCTTGTGTTTTTGTCAATTCTTCTGCTACCGACACAGGGAATAATTCATGTGTGGAAATACGTAATTGTACGATGACCAGGAATAAAGGTAATGCAGCAGGTACACTTGTGACTAATTTGAGTCTTTCAAATAATGCTTATACCCGGATAGTTGGATGTACAATGGTTGGTAATGTCTCAACAACATCTTCTTCGACGCAGATGGCAATGGTTAATGTAGCAGGTAGAAGATTAGAACTTGGAGGAACCCTTTTTGGAAATAATTTGAATCAAAATGGAAGTGTGGTTAGTGATATTGCAATGGGAAGCTCTTCTTCAAGTACATTGCCTGAAGATTCGCTTTTTCTTTTAGGATATAATATCTTCTCGGAATTAAATAATTTCGGGGCTGATTTTAGTGACATTAAATTATCGTCTTCTCCCCGGAACATTATTTATAAAGAATGGGATTCACATCCTTTGACAACTTCAACTCCTACTTCTGAGGGTGTTTTGTTACCATCTAACGACATAGCAATTCAAAATAATTATTTATGTGTTATCCCTCGTGAAACTGTAGAAAGTTGGATGTTTGCTCCTGCGTATGATCAACTTTTGAGACGTCGTGTATCTACATGGACCTCCGTAGGATCGTATGAGATTAATGGCCAAGGGAGTACTTCGGATTTATGTACCTCATTTGATCTTCCACACAAAGGGATTATCCTTTTAGATAGAGGTGCATATGTTCAGTTGGCAGGATTTGATAACGAAAATGCAGAGATAAACTTGTATAATCTTTCAGGACAAAAAATAAAATCATCTTTTCAATCTCTTTTGACTCCCCTTAGGGTAGCCGAGCTGCCGTCGGGAACTTACATTGTGAAAGTAAAAGGTTCTTCATTCAAATTTGTGAAATAAGTATTGTGTTATGGTCCCAAATAGTAATTCCTGTGCAAACTAGAATTTCCTATATTAGATAAAAATCCAAATGGCAATCGTAAACCAGTATTTTTGCGGATTTACCTGGGTTATTTTCTTTTGGCAGTCAAAATAAATTGTTCGTATTCCGAAAATACTTCGGGGACTCTTTCTCTCTTCAAACGGTCGTAAATGTAAGCACTCTTTACGCTGAAACCTGCTTTCTCGAATTGTTGCGTTAGTTCTTTCATGTCGAAACCCATGTGTGGAATCGGTTCAAACCGATGGAATGAACCATCTTCCGTGACCAAATCACCGATAATGATGTAGGCACCTTTTTTTGTGATCGCTGCCAGATGGGTCAAAGCTCTTTCGATGTCTGGAATATGATGAAAGGCCATGCAGGAAAATACCAAATCAATGTCCTTTTCAGTATATTCAAAAATCTCTCCTTCAATAATTTCAACGGCTTCATCCCCTTTCAGTTTCGATTTCAATACCTGTAGCATGGCTGGAGAAGTATCTTCAAAAACTACTTTTCCGAGCGAAGGCAATAGTTTTAAACCCACCAATCCGGTTCCTGCTCCAATCTCCAATGCTTTCCATGTGGGTTTCAGTTCCAGATTCAATAATAGTTCATCCACAAACTTATCTGTCATCTCTATTTTTGAGGGTGCGTCCCATTCGGCTGCCTTATGTGCAAATTTATCGGTCATGATGCGTTTTTTTTTGACAAAGATAACATTTTGAACGGGAAATAGTTTTAGAGTGATGAATAGTGTTTGAAAAATATTTCCCCACTTTAATGGAGTTGTAGTGTGGTTTCTGTTGTTGTTGTATTTAATTTATTTATATTCAATGAAATAGGTGTTTATTTGTTTGGGTATACGTCTGTTTAAAATTTGTTAATAACTCATTGAAAACCCTTGAAAATGCATTTATATCCTGTTGATAAATTTATTGTGGGGAATAGTGGGGAATTTGAAAATCTTTTTATACTTTTACCGTTGCAAAAATATACCCTGAATATATGTCAACATTCATAGGAAAATATGAAGCAAAAGCAGATGTAAAAGGAAGGATTTTTATTCCGTCCGTTTACCGTAAAATCCTTCCTGAGAGCGACCGGGAGCGTGTTGTGATGCGCCGGGATGCTGAAAATGATTGTCTTGTCATTTATCCTGTTGCTGTTTGGAATGCCAAGGTGGAAGAGTTTAAATCGAAGCTCGATGAGTGGGATCAGGTGGACCAGTTGTTGCTTATGCAATTTGTGTCGGATGCTGAATGGCTCGATATTGACAGTCAGGGACGGGTGTTAATTGCAAAAAAACACTTACAGGGCATTGCGGTTGAAAATTCAGAAGTGCTTTTCGTAGGAATGATCGATCGGTTTGCAGTATGGAGCAAGTCAAAATTTGAACAGGCTGCTTTACCGGCTCCTGATTTTGCTGCCCTGTTGAAAGAAAGAATGATGAAAAAATAAATATCTGACCCCATGGATGAAGCTCTTTATCATGTACCGGCGCTGCTCACTGAAACCATTGATGGGCTGAATATCAGTCCTGATGGGATTTATGTGGACTGTACGTTTGGTGGTGGTGGGCATTCGGGAGAGATTCTCCGGAAACTTGGGAAAAAGGGTAAGTTGCTGGGATTTGATCAGGATGAAGATGCGTTCAATAATATCATTCCCGATGAGCGCTTTGTCTTTGTGCACAGCAATTTTAAGTATCTGAAGAATTTTCTTAAATTCCATGGGATTGAAAAAGTGGATGGTATTCTCGCTGACTTGGGAGTATCGTTTCATCATTTTGATGAGGCCGAACGTGGATTTTCGTTTCGTTACGACGGCGAACTGGATATGAGGATGAACCGTAAATCGCTGCTTACTGCTGCAAATGTATTGAATGATTATCCGGAAGAAAAACTTGCGGATGTTTTTTATTTGTACGGAGAGCTGCACAATGCGCGTAAGATTGCTAAAGCAATTGTTGTTCAGCGTGGGAAAGAGCCGTTTCGGAGGATATTTGATTTTGTAGAAGTGTTGAAACCTTTTTTCGCAAGAGAAAAAGAAAAAAAAGATATGGCGCGTGTGTTTCAGGCATTGCGTATTGAAGTGAATCAGGAGATGGAAGTGTTGAAATCATTGTTGCGTCAATGTGTTGAAGTACTGAAACCTCAGGGGCGATTGGTTGTGTTGACCTATCATTCGCTCGAGGACAGACTGGTGAAAAATTTCATTCGTTCGGGAAATTTTGAAGGAAAACTGGAGAAGGATTTTTATGGAAATGTGATCGCGCCAATGAAGGCGGTGAACAATAAGGTGATAGTGGCGGGAGATGAAGAGGTGGCTAAAAATCCCAGGGCCAGAAGTGCAAAACTAAGAATAGCAACTTTGAATGCATAACAAGGATGCCGGTATTTAAGAATTTAATAGAAAAGATTCGTCAAAGCGAGGATTTCTCGGATTTAAGGTCGAGCAGCGTTCGCGATATCCTGAATGGAAACATTCTTACCAAGAAATTTTTCAGGAAACAATATCCTTTGATCGCACTGATGGTTGTGTTGAGTATCTTTTATATTGATAACCGTTATTCAAGTGAAAAACAAATTACCGACATCACCGAATTGAAACGTAAAATTCAGGATGCCAAATATGAATCGCTGACGATCTCGGCCGAGTTGATGGAAATCAGCCGGCAATCCAATATTCTCCTCTTGTTGCAGAATAAGGGGATGGAACTAAGACCTGGTGCGACGCCGCCTATTGTTGTTGCAACACAACCCGTTGTTGAATAGAAAAATGCCGATGCCGGATAAACGTCAAAATATCGTTCTGAGATTTGGAATAATGTACTTTATTATTTCACTGCTCTTTTTGCTGGTGATTTATAAAATTGTCCAGATTCAGTTCTTTGAAAGAGATGAATGGATGAAATTAGCCGAGAAACAAAGGATTACCGACATTATTGTAAAACCGAAAAGGGGAAATATATTTGCTTCCGACGGCCGTTTGCTCGCCAGTTCTATTCCGACCTATTATGTTTATATGGATTTGAGGGTGCCTGCCCTGCGTCTTGAGGAAGGAAAGCTTTTCAGGGAAAATGTTGATTCGCTTTCGATCGGGTTGTCGCGATTCTTTGGCGATAAAACTGCGGGTGCCTATAAGCAGATGCTCCAGCAGGCATACAATCAGCAAAAAGGTGAGTTGCGTTTGTACCCCAAAAGAATATCTTATTCTCAACTCAAGGATTTAAGAAAATTACCTTTATTCCGGTTGGGAAGAAATAAAAGCGGACTCATTACCAAAGAATATGTACGACGTGTAAAACCTTTCGGCTCACTTGCCTCAAGGACCATCGGTGACGTTTATGCTGATGAGGTAAAAGGTGGTCGCAGTGGAATCGAAGGTTCTTTTAATGATCAGTTGGTGGGTATTGCCGGAGTATCAACGCGCCAGAAAGTGGCAAATAAATATATTGAGACAGTTGAGGTGGAGCCGGTCGACGGATTGGACGTATATACTACCCTTGATATTGAGATACAGGATATTGCCGAAAAAGCCCTGCGCGATACCATTGAAGACCTGGGTGCACGGTCGGGTTGTGTGGTGGTGATGGAAGTGAAGACCGGGGAGATAAAAGCCATGGTAAATCTCGACAGAAATGAGGAAACCGGAACCTATTATGAAGGAAAAAATCATGCCCTGAGTGATGAGGTAGAACCGGGTTCTACTTTCAAGATAGCTTCTTTGATGGCTGTGCTGGACGAAGGCATTGTAAAAAAAACGGATGTGTTCGATACGGGGAATGGTCTGTTTCCCATAGGCGGCCGGGTGATGAAAGACCATAACTACCATAAGGGTGGCTACGGAAGATTACATGTGGATGAAATTATACATGCTTCATCCAATGTTGGTACTTCAAAAATGGTACTCAAAACCTTTGAAGGTCGTCCAGAGAAATACGTTGAAAAGCTGTATGATTTTAAACTGAACGACTCTTTGCCTATTCAGATGAAAGGCATTGCACGGCCGTGGATCAAACATCCGAAAAAAGACAAGGATTTGTGGTATAAAACTTCTCTTGCATGGATGTCAATCGGCTACGAAACCAAGATTCCACCAATATACACATTGACATTCTATAATGCTATTGCGAATAATGGTACCATGGTGAAGCCATTGTTTGTAAAAGATATTAAGCGAAACGGAGAAATTGTGAAGACCTATGAAACGGAAGTCCTCAAATCGTCCATCTGTAAACCTTCTACACTGAAAGATGTACGGGAAATTATGCTGGGCGTGGTAGAAGGCAAATACGGAACAGCCAAAGTGGTAAGGTCGAAGATTGTGAGGATTGCCGGAAAGACAGGTACTGCTCAGATTTCACAGGGGAGTCTGGGATACAAGGCGGGACAAACCCGGCATAATGTTTCTTTCTGTGGATATTTTCCTGCTGATAATCCTGAATATACCTGTATTGTGGTGCTTACAGCTCCTAACGGTCTTCCTTCAGGAGGAGGAATGGCCGGTTCCATTTTCAAAAGAGTGGCTGAACGCATTGTATTGTTGAAATCAAACTGGACACCCGAACGGTTGGCAAACGACACTCTCAGGCATTATGCCTATATGCCTGCTGTGAAAAATGGAGCTACAACACCCATCAAAACAGTGGTAAATACCCTGGCTATTCCGGTAAATACTACCCGGTGGAACGGTTGGGTGAAACAAAACGAAACAGATGGCGACCAGATCAGTGTCGATACCTATACGATTCACAAAGGTCTGATTCCTGACGTGAAAGGCATGGGGGCAAAGGATGCTGTTTATATGTTGGGAAATCTCGGACTGAAAGTGATCATTAACGGGAGGGGCAAAGTCGTGGCGCAAAGTCTGACGCCGGGAACAAGGTTGCATAGCGGGACAGTTATTCAACTCGATTTAAAATAAAAGGGAAGTTATGGTAACAAAAAATTTAAAAGAACTCTTATTGAGCCTGCCGGTAGCGAAGGTAACAGGAACAACAGATATAGTCGTTACCGGTATTGAATTCGATTCAAGAAAGGTGGTAGCAGGCAATGTATTCGTGGCAACCCGGGGTACTGCGGTGGATGGCCATGATTTTATCCCAGCAGCAATAGAAAAAGGAGCTGTGGCGGTGATTTGCGAAGAAATTTTCCAGCAGAGCGGAGTAACTTTCGTGCAGGTAGAAAACAGTGCCATAGCTTTGGGCTATCTGGCTTCAGCCTGGTATGATTTCCCTTCTTCAAAACTTACCCTCGTAGGCGTGACAGGTACTAATGGTAAAACTACTATTGCTACTTTGCTCTATCAACTTTTTCGTAAAACAGGTAAAAAAGCCGGCTTATTGTCGACTGTTTGCAATTATATTGATGACGTTGCTGTTGAAGCGACTCATACTACTCCCGATGCGCTCGCCTTGAACGACTTGCTGGACAAAATGGTGCAGGCCGGATGTACATATGCTTTTATGGAAGTAAGTTCCCATTCGGTGGAACAGGGAAGAATTGCAGGTCTTGATTTTGATGGAGCGATTTTCACCAATCTGACACGCGATCATATTGATTATCATCTCACTTTTGAGAATTATCTGCACGCAAAAAAGAAATTTTTCGATCAGTTGTCAGATGAGAGTTTTGCGCTGACTAATTTGGACGACAAAAACGGTCTGGTGATGCTGCAAAACACTAAGGCAAAAAAATATACCTATTCCCTGAGAGGAATGGCCGATTTTAAAACAAAAATACTGGAACATGGGTTTGACGGAATGTTACTGGATATAAACGATCATGAGGTACATGTTTCGTTTATTGGCAGGTTCAATGCCAGTAATCTTAGTGCAGTGTACGGAGCAGCCGTATTGCTGGGTGTTGATGAATTGGAAGCGCTGAGAATCATCAGTTCCCTGAATTCAGTATCCGGACGGTTTGAGACCCTGCGTGCTCCGGGGGGATATACGGCAATTGTGGATTACGCTCATACGCCGGATGCGCTGAACAATGTTATCTCCACCATCAATCAAATCCTTCAGGGAAACGGTAGACTGATTACCGTGGTAGGCTGCGGTGGAAACAGGGACAAAGGCAAGCGACCCATGATGGCCCGCGAAGCCGTGGATGGTAGCTGGAAAGCAATTCTTACATCCGACAATCCCCGTTTTGAGGATCCTCAGGAGATTTTGAACGATATGGTGGCCGGACTGGATGTGACACAGAAATCGAAAAGTATCACCATCATCGACAGGCGCGAAGCCATAAAAACCGCCTGCGCCTTAGCTCAGGCCGGCGACGTGGTGCTGGTGGCTGGTAAAGGTCACGAAGATTATCAGATCATTCAGGGAGTGAAGCATCATTTCGATGATCGCGAGGAGGTTAAAAGCTGTTTTAATTAGTCCCCGGCTTCAGCCGGTGAATTGCCCCCGGTTTTAACCGGGGGGAGAGATAAAAAGAGAATCCCGGTTTTAACCGGGGGGATAGAAATAATAATAAATTGCCCCTCAGGGGATTGAAATAGATAATAAATTGCCTCCGGCTTTAGCCGGAGGACATTGAAACAATAAAAATGTAAATAATATGCTGTACCATCTTTTTACATACCTGGATAAAATCATTGATATTCCGGGAGCGGGAATGTTTAATTATATCTCGTTCAGAGCAGGATTAGCGTTTATTCTCGGATTGATCCTGTCGACACTTTTCGGAAGAAAAATCATTGATTATCTACAGAAAAAACAAATTGGTGAAACCGTGAGGGATTTGGGTTTGGAAGGACAGATGTCGAAGAAAGGTACACCAACCATGGGAGGAATCATTATTATTATCGCTATTTTGATACCCACCTTACTGCTGGCCAGCTTGACCAATATCTATATTATCCTGATGCTTATCACCACCGTATGGCTGGGTGCCATAGGTTTTCTGGATGATTATATCAAAGTTTTCAGAAAGAATAAGGAAGGACTGAGCGGACGGTTTAAAATTGTGGGTCAGGTAGGATTGGGTTTGATTGTTGGTATGACATTGTACCTGAGTCCTGACGTAGTGATCCGGGAGAATATTGAAATTAAGGGAGATAGCAAACGGGTGGAAGATGTGCAATATGCTAAGCAGAATGTGAAATCCACCAAATCCACTATCCCGTTTTTTAAGAATAATAACCTCGATTACGCTGATGCCTTTAAATCAAAAGGAGAGAATGCACAACTTTACGGATGGATCCTTTTTGTGCTGGTAGTAATATTCATTGTAACGGCAGTTTCCAACGGAGCGAATTTAACTGATGGACTGGACGGACTGGCAACTGGATCGTCGGCCATCATAGGAGTGATACTGGGGATACTGGCCTATGTGTCGGGGAACGTGAATTATGCGGGATATTTAAATATCATGTACATCCCCGGAACGGGTGAGATGCTTGTTTTTGCCGGAGCATTTATAGGGGCGACCATTGGCTTTCTCTGGTACAACGCTTTTCCGGCACAGGTTTTTATGGGCGATACCGGCAGTTTGACTATCGGAGGGATCATTGCTGTATTTGCCATTGCCATCCGTAAAGAACTGTTGATCCCCATTTTGTGCGGAGTATTTCTGGTGGAAAGTCTGTCGGTGATGTTACAGGTGGGTTACTTTAAATATACCAAGAAGAGATATGGTGAAGGCAAGCGAATTCTAAAGATAGCACCGCTCCATCATCATTTCCAGAAACCGGGAGATGGAAGTATTCCTGCCCTGATTCAAAATCCGAGGATTCCTTTGCCAGAATCGAAAATCGTGATACGTTTCTGGATCATCGGGTTGATATTGGCAGCATTAACAATCATTACATTGAAAATCAGATAATCAATAGCCTCAGGATTTATCCGGAGGATCAAATAAAATTTAATTGATGAAAAGAATCGTTGTTTTAGGCGCAGGTGAGAGTGGAGCGGGTGCTGCCGTTCTCGCAAAGAAACAGGGTTATGAGGTGTTTGTGTCGGATTTCTCCGCGATCAAATCATCCTATAAATCGCTGCTGGAGGATCATAGCATCCCCTGGGAAGAGAAGCAACATACTGAAGAACTGATATTAAACGCCGACGAGATTATTAAAAGTCCTGGTATTCCGGATAAGGCACCCATCATCAAAAAGATTACGGCTGCAGGTATAAAGATCATCTCGGAGATAGAGTTTGCGGGAAGATTTACCAAATCAAAAATGATTTGCATTACTGGGAGCAATGGGAAAACGACGACCACTACACTGATCTATCATATCCTTAAGAAAGCCGGGCTGGATGTGGGTCTGGCAGGTAATATAGGCAACAGTCTGGCGTTGCAGGTGGCACTCGAACCACATGCTTATTATGTCATAGAATTGAGCAGTTTCCAGCTCGATCATATGTTTGAGTTCAAGGCCGACATAGCGATTTTACTGAATATTACGCCCGATCACCTCGACCGGTACGAATATGAGTTCCAGAATTATGTGGATGCCAAGTTCCGCATTATGCAGAATCAAACCGGCGATGATGCATTTATCTACTGGGAGAATGATCCGGTGATCAAAGCCGAGTTAGCCAAACGAAAAGTAGCTTCAGCCTTGTATCCTTTTGCTTTGGAAAGGAACGAAAAAACCAAAGCTTTTCTTGAAGAAGATAAAATAGTTATCGATACCCTTAAATCATTATTCGTTATGCCAACATCAGAACTTACATTGCAGGGTATTCACAATACCTACAACACCATGGCTGCAGGGTTAGCAGCAACTATTCTCGATGTCAAAAAGGAAAATATCCGTCAGTCATTGCTCGATTTTCAGGGGGTGGAACACCGTCTGGAATATGTTGCCACGGTAAGAAATGTGAAATATGTCAACGATTCTAAAGCAACCAATGTAAACTCGTGCTGGTACGCTTTACAAAGCATGAAAACTTCGGTAGTACTGATTCTTGGTGGGACGGACAAAGGAAATGATTACAGTGAAATAGAAGAACTGGTGAGAGAAAAAGTGAAGGCATTGATTTTTATGGGTGTGGATAACAATGCGCTTCATCGTTTTTTTGATAGTAAAGTGGATCAGATCGTTGATGTAACATCAATGGAAGATGCCGTAAAACAGGCCTATCAGTTGGCCGAAGATGGCGATACAGTGCTCTTGTCGCCCTGTTGTGCAAGTTTCGATCTGTTCGAAAATTACGAAGACCGTGGCCGGCAGTTCAAAGCTTGTGTCAGAAATTTATAATTGCTAACAAAGCTTTTAAATGGATTCAATATTAAAAAAATACCTGAAAGGAGATGGTGTTCTATGGGCGGTATTCATAGGCTTGTGTATAGTCTCGGTTGTTGAGATGTACAGTGCCTCAAGTACCCTGGCCTATAAATCCATCAATCATACGGTGCCCATGCTGCGGCATGTGATCTTTCTCACTTTGGGGGCTTTCATTGCAGTGCTGGTACATTTGATTCCTTATAAATATATACGAATAGGAGCTTTTATCATGCTGGCATTTTCAGTTGCAACACTGGTGCTGGTGTTGTTTAAGGGAAAATCGGAAAACGATGCAACCCGTTGGTTGGAGTTGGGAGGTTTTCAGTTTCAACCTTCTGAATTCGGAAAATTATCGTTGATCATTATTGCTGCAGATTTCATTGCACGAATAAAAGATTCGAAACAAAACGAGAAAAAATTCTTCAGAATGTTGATGGTGATTTCTGCCATCGTTTGCGCCCTGATATTGCTGGAGAACTTTTCCACAGCGGCAATCTTATTCGGGGTGATATTGATCATGATGTTTATCGGACGAATTGCCTGGCAGAAACTTGCTTTGGTCATAGGTGGAATTGTTGCGGTAGCTATGTTTGGTTTTGCTACCTTCAAGGTAGTTCCTCAGGAGAGTATGCCAAAGTTTCTCGACAGGGGATATACCTGGGTGAACCGTATCGACAGATATCTTACAGAGGGCGACGATAAGGAAAATAAGTACGTGATCAATGATGAAAATCTGCAGGTGCAACACGGACGTATTGCCATCGCCCGTGGAGGTGTGACGGGCGTGATGCCGGGGAACAGTGTGCAGCGAGACTTTCTTCCACAGGCTTATTCCGACTTTATTTATGCTATTATTGTAGAAGAATTGGGACTTATAGGAGGGATTTTTGTAATTTTGTTGTACATGATTCTGCTCTTTAGGGCGGGAAGAATTGCTACGATGAGTAAAACCGTCTTTCCTGCAATATTAGTTATAGGTTTATCGCTCATGATCGTGTTGCAGGCCTTCGTAAGTATGGCGGTGGCCACCAGCCTCGGCCCGGTGACCGGTCAGCCATTACCAATGATCAGTCGTGGTGGAACTTCTATCCTGATTACCAGTATCTATTTTGGCATTATCTTCGGAGTTGCCCGTCAGATAAGGGAAGAACAGCAACCTGTTGTCGGGAAGACTGAGGAGTTTGTTATTGAAGAGGATGATGATCTATAGCAAATAATCGAAGAATTATAAAAATATGAAACATAAATTTATAGTCAGCGGCGGAGGTACGGGAGGGCATATATTTCCGGCCATCAGTATTGCCAATGCGCTTAAACAGCGTTATCCCGATGCGGAAATTCTGTTTGTGGGAGCTTTGGGGCGAATGGAGATGGACCGCGTGCCAGCTGCAGGTTACCCTATCGAAGGATTGCCCGTAAGTGGTTTCGACAGAAAAAATATGCTGAAGAATGTAAAAGTACTCTGGAACCTGATGAGAAGTATTTTAAAAGCCCGCAGTATCATCCGCAAGTTCAAACCTGAAGTTGCCATCGGGGTGGGAGGCTATGCCAGTGCGCCGGTGTTACGTGCTGCTTCGGCTTTTGGAGTGCCAACGGTGATTCAGGAACAAAACTCTTATGCCGGGGTGACGAATAAACTGCTGGCTAAAAAGGCTGCCCGTATTTGTGTGGCTTATGATGAGATGGGAAAGTTCTTCCCGAAGGAAAAAATTGTAAAAACAGGCAATCCCGTTCGGCAGGACTTGTTTTCGGTAGCTGCAAAGGAAGAAGCAGCTTTTCGTTTCTTTGGTCTGGATGCGTCTAAAAAAACTTTACTGATTGTGGGGGGAAGTCTGGGAGCACGTACTATCAACCAAAGCGTTATTGCTCATCTGGAAGCACTTTCAGCATCAGGCATTCAGGTAATATGGCAAACAGGCAAGTTTTATATTGAAGATGCCCGCAAAGCTTTTACTCCTTTTGCAAATGAACGTATCATCGTGACCGATTTTGTGTCGAGGATGGACTATGCTTACGCCATTGCCGACCTGGTAATATCGCGTGCCGGTGCCAGTTCGATTTCAGAGTTGTGCCTGCTCTCCAAACCGGTGATTCTGGTGCCTTCGCCCAATGTAGCCGAGGATCATCAGACAAAAAATGCGATGGCGTTGGTAAAGAAAGATGCTGCTGTAATGATAACAGATAGCAACGCCCGTGAACAAATGATTCCTGAAGCACTGAGCCTCATACAAAATGAAACAAAATTGATGGAATTAAGCAAAAATATTAGTACTTTAGCGGAGCAAAATTCTGCCGACAGAATAGCAGAAGAAATATCGAAATTATTGAAAAAAGCGTAACTGTTTACATGAAGAAGTTTACAAAATTTTATTTTTTAGGGATTGGCGGTATAGGTATGAGTGCAATTGCCCGGTATTACCAGGCACGAGGATTTGAAGTTGCCGGATATGACAGGACCAAAACCAAACTTACAGAAGATTTACAGAATGAAGGCATGGAGATCACTTACGATGAACGTGAGATTGGTATTCCAACAAAGTTCCTGGATAAGAACAAAACCCTGGTAGTTCTCACTCCTGCCATTCCTGCGGATCATCCACAACTGGTTTTCTTCCGCGAAAAAGAATTTCAGGTGATGAAAAGAGCTGAAGTGCTCGGTTATATCACCCGTCAGAATAAAGGGATATGTATCGCCGGAACTCATGGTAAAACAACCACTTCTACCATTACTGCCCATTTGCTGCGGCAGTCGAAAGTGGATTGTAATGCTTTTCTGGGTGGTATTTCAAATAATTACAATACCAACCTGTTGCTTTCAAAGGAAAGCAATTTCGTGGTGATAGAGGCAGATGAGTACGATCGCTCGTTCCATCATCTCTCACCCTACATGGCGGTTATTACTTCTGCGGATGCTGATCATTTGGATATTTATAAAACTCATGAAGCTGTGAAGGAAAGTTTCGAATATTTTGCTTCGTTGGTATTGCCGGGTGGTGCACTGATTATAAGAAAAGGAATTGATATTCACCCGGTGTTGCGGAAAGGGGTAAAAATGTTTACCTATTCGATGGACGAAGGCGGTGATTTTCATGCGGAAAACATAAAGAGCAAACCCGGAGAGATCAGGTTCGACTTTGTAACTCCTACAGATAGAATTGCTGACGTGCGTCTGGGTGTGCCGGTAAAGATAAATGTGGAAAACAGTGTGGCTGCTATGGCTCTGGCGTGGTTAAGCGGAGTTACTTCCGAAGAATTGCGTACCGGACTTTCATCTTTTTCGGGAATTTACCGCCGGTTCAACATCGTATATCAATCACCGGAGGTAGTGTATATCGACGATTACGCGCATCATCCGAGTGAACTGAATGCGGGTATTTCTTCTATCAGGATGATGTATCCCGGGAAAAAGATTACTGGAATCTTTCAGCCGCATCTTTATTCAAGGACAAAAGACTTTGCGGATGATTTTGCCCGTGTTTTGTCAACCCTCGATGAGCTGATCCTGCTGGATATTTATCCTGCGAGAGAACTTCCCATTCCGGGAGTGGATTCGGCAATGATACTCGATAAAGTGACTTTGACTAACAAGGTTATCTGTAAAAAGGAAAATCTGATTGAATTGCTGAAAAATAAAAAAGATATGGAGGTGTTGGTTACCTTTGGTGCCGGCGATATCGATACCATGGTGCCACAGATTAAACATCTGCTGAAAAATAAAAACGAACAAATAAATAATGCCAATCAGTCGTAGAAAGGTTATTGTCAGAAGTATTTGAAACATTAGCGAATGTATTCTTGCTTCGTTTACGAAGCAAAGTTTTGTAACCAGTAAGCTTGCTTACTGGAAAGAACAAATCCTCAACAACCCTCTGCTGCCGTAGGCAGCAAACACGTAGTGCCTGAAGTTTGCTTCCTATGGAAGCAGAGAGTGAGGTGAGGTGTTCTGTCATCCCAGTAAGCAAGCTTACTGGTTACAAAACTTTGCTTCCTACGGAAGCGAGAAAAGAAAAGCATTTTTCAAGTTCTGATTCGCATTAATAGTAATAATTATATTAGTTAAGAGAGTTATAAACGTGTTATCATAAAAAGTGAAGAAACAGGTTTTTAAATATATATTCGTGTCGTTGGGCGTAATCATTGTGCTGGGATATCTTGTCTTCTCACAATTGCAATTTCGCGTCAACGAAAACGAGACCAAATGTAAAAATCTGGATATTCATCTGAATGGTGGAGTACAGCTGATCACAGAGCAGGAAGTGAACAATATTCTTAGAGATAACGATCTGCACCCTATAGGGGTATCGCTCGATCGCCTCAGGATAGACCGGATTGAGCAAGTGATAGAGGCAAATCCGCTGGTGAAAAAGGCGGTTTGTTATCATACTCCAGATGGGAAGGTAATGTTGAATATTGTATTGCGCAATCCAAAGTTTATGGTGAATGGTGTTGAGAGTTATTATGTGGATGATGAAAAACAAATTCTGCCGGTTCCCTTGCATGTCATCGCTTATGTGCCGGTAGTTACAGGCAGGGTGACGAAGTCGATGGCCACTGGAAAGTTATATGATTTCGTGGATTACATTGCAAAGGATAAATTCTGGAATGCTCAGATTGACCAAATCCACGTGCGGAATGATTTGAAAGTGGAGCTGGTCCCGAGAGTAGGGGATGCCATCATTCTTCTGGGTCGTTTGAATAATTATGAAGATAAATTGAATCGTGTGTTCCGCTTGTACCAACAGGCATTCAAAACCATGGGCTGGAACAGGTACAAACAACTCGATGTGCAATACGACAATCAGGTTGTGGCAACACGAATAGATTAAGCGATAAGGTAGATCAATAAATATGGGAGAAAAAACAGACAGAAACAGACTGGTTGCCTTTGACTTTGCGGGGACAGGGATCAAGGCAATCGCTGCTGAAGTGATGGAGAATAATGCCATCAGGATTATCTCTGAAGAAAAAAGAAAGGTTGATGAAATCAAATACGGCATTATCGGACAACCTTCCGGTACGGCCTTCAATGTGGTTGCATTATTAAAGGAATTGCACAATAGTTCGGGTATGCAGGAGCCGATCAAGAAGTTCTCGGTGGCTTTCGGAGGCAAGAGTATGAGGATAGTGGATGCAAAAGTGCAAAAAAAACTGAACCGCTCGAAACAGATTACTGAGGAGATGATTAATGCGATGGCCGAAGAATGCGAGAAATCGTATCAAATGGAGGGTATGGAGGTGTATGATACCATTCCGGTGATGTATGAAGTGGATGGCGTGGAGATGGAAAAACCGGAAGGACAGAAAGGCAATGCTATCACTGGGTATTATCATCTGGTTGTGGGAAGTTCGTTGATGAAAACGCAGTTGCACAAATGCATGGAGCGTATCTATAACTGCCGCATTGAATATATGCCGATGGCTGCCGAAGCTTTTTCCGTTGCCGTTTCTGAAGAAGAAGAAAGAAAAGCCGGTTGTGCCCTCATCAATATGGGTGATACGTCAACAACCCTGGCCATATATAAAGATGAAATTCTTCAATTTTTGCTTGTAGTGCCATTAGGTGGCAAAAATATCACCAAAGATATTGAGGAGATAGGCATCACGGAAGATTATGCTGAAAAATTGAAATGCCGCAAAGGGACTTCCATGCAGCAATTTGTGGATGTGCCTGTGAATATCCGTATCCCGGCAAAGAATCCAGCTGATCAGCCGGTAACCGTCACCAATCTTTTCCTTTCAATGATTATTGAATCGAGACTTGATGAGATATTCAATCCGGTTTTCCAGGCACTTCAGGAGAGAGAAAAGGAATTGCCCTGCGGTATCATCATCACCGGCGGAGCTTCCAAACTTGATAAGATGAAAGAATATATAGAAGCTAAAACCGGCATTGAAACCCGTTATGGGGATCATTCGGGTTGGCTGACCGAGGATACTCCTGATAAATATTATGACCCTGAATATGCGCAACTGATCGGTACCGTTTTGCTTACCTACGATTACAGGCAGGAAAATCAGAAACAGATTGCAGTAGAAGAGGTTAAAATAGAGAAAAAGAAAAAAAACCGACGGTCGTTCTCCGAAGCTCTTGGGCAAAGGATATTCAAATTTTTCGAAGACGATACCGTATTAACAGATAATAATCAGACAGGCCAAGCGGGGAATAATGCTTAAAGCATAGGTTGACAAGGCTTGCGAAATACAAAATATTGAAATAAATCAGACATTATGGATAGTATCTTACCTTTGGATTTACCATTGATCGACCCATCGATCATTAAAGTAATTGGCGTTGGCGGTGGTGGTGGAAATGCCGTGAATCACATGTATAATCAGGGCATCAGGGATGTCTCTTTTGTGGTTTGCAATACCGACAATCAGGCCCTGAGTCATTCTCCTGTACCCATCAAGATACAGTTGGGCGGCGGACTCGGTGCGGGAAATAATCCCGAAGTTGCCCGTCAGGCAGCGGAAGAGAGCATTGAACAGATCAAGGATGTGTTGAGGGATAATACTAAAATGGTTTTTATCACAGCCGGGATGGGTGGTGGCACGGGTACGGGTGCTTCTCCTATTGTTGCCAAAGCTGCTCACGAACTGGATATACTTACGGTAGGCATCGTCACAATTCCCTTTGCTTTTGAAGGTGCCCTCAAAATCCGTCAGGCGCTTGAAGGAGTAGCTGCATTGAGTGAACATGTGGATGCGCTGCTGGTAATCAATAACGAAAAATTAAGAGAGATTTTTGCTGACCTGGAGCTGTCGAACGCTTTCGCCAAGGCAGATGATGTGCTCACCAATGCTGCCAAGGGCATTGCCGAGATCATTACTGTTCCGGGTTATATCAATACCGACTTTGCCGATGTGTATACCATCCTGAAAAAAGGTAATGTGGCCATCATGAATACCGGTTTTGCCTCCGGCGAGAACCGTATTACCAATGCGATTAAGGATGCACTGAATTCTCCGCTCCTGAATACCAATGATGTGAGCGGTGCCAGCAAGGTGTTGCTCAATCTGTATTGTTCGCGCGAATATCAGATCAAAATGGAAGAAGTAAAGGAGATTAATGATTTTATGGCTTCTATCGGCGATGAGATACAGGTAATATGGGGAGCGGCTTTTGATGAAGATTTGGGTGAAAAGGTGAAGATTACCCTTATTGCAACCGGTTATGATGTGTCGGATATTCCGGGTATGCCGGCTTCGGTACGGAAGAGTATCCATGTGGAAAAAACCGATAAACCACTTAAAACAGTAGGTCTGGACGAAAACGGAGAACTTACCGATCTGACTTCTGAGGAGGAAACGCCATCTGAAGAGGAAATCCTGCGTACCAATATTGAAAAATCTATCAATACTTATTATCCTCCGCAAACTCCCAAGGCTCCCGTTCAGCCCGAGCTGCCCATTGAAGAGGCGAATGATTTTGAAACATTCAGTATTGATGATTTCGAAAACGACGACAAACTAAAACAGGCAGAGAATATCCCTGCCTGGAAAAGAAGATTGTTGGGAAGAAATTAATCTCTTCTTCCCATGTAGATCATAACATAATACAGCAGGGTTGCCAGTGAACCCAGGGCTGCAACTACATAGGTGTAAGCGGCAGTCTTCAACGCATCTTTTGCCGGCTCATGAGTGGAATAATTCGTGATGCCGGCATTGCTTAACCAGGCCAGCGCCCGCTGACTGGCATTGATTTCCACCGGTAAAGTGATAAAGCTAAACAGAGTAGTCATACCAAAAAGGATAATCCCAGCAAGTAATAACTGTGGAAACGACTGTACGAAAATAATCCCTGCCAGTAATACCCACTGTACCCAGTTGGAAGCAAAGCTCACCACCGGCACCAGTTTCGAACGCAATTGCAGTGGCGCATAAGCAGTGGCATGTTGCACGGCATGTCCGCATTCGTGGGCTGCAACAGCTGCAGCCGACACACTTGCCGAGTGGTATACGTCTTCACTCAGATTCACCGTTTTGTTTGCAGGGTTGTAGTGGTCGGTAAGCTGACCGGGGGTACAGGTTACTTTTACATCCGTAATGCCATTGTCCTGCAGCATCTTATAGGCAATGTCCCTTCCTGTCAGTGCAACGGGGATTTTTGAGTATTTCTTAAATTTAGATTTCAGACTGTTTTGAATCAGAAAGCTTACAAGGGCGGTAACGCCGAAAATAATCCAGATAATCATATTTGTTTATTTTTTGTTGAATTGTTTAACTGTTGAATCGTTGAATTGTTCAATCAGTTCGGAGGTCAAAGATATCAAATTCCCTGCCATGGACAATCTGTCAGTTTCTGCTATTTTAACAACAACGAACTGTCGCCATAGCTCAGAAACCTGAAATCGTGCTGTAGGGCATAATCGTAGATGGTTTTCCAGTTCTCGCCGGTAAATGCTGAAACCAATAGCAGTAGCGTGCTTTTCGGCTGGTGGAAGTTCGTAAACATTCCCCTTATCACACGGAATTCATACCCCGGTTTGATGATGATTTGTGTTTGGGCATGTAATACGCTCTGTTGATGAAAATTAAGATAATTTATGATAGCCGAAAGTGCTGTTTCCGTCGAAATGTCAGTCGGTTGCTCGTAAGGCTCCCATTGATCAACATGGATAGGCGTTTCAAACTTAATATTGTCATTCAGCATTTTCACACCGATATAGTACAAACTTTCGAGGGTTCTTACTGATGTGGTTCCCACAGCGATGATGTTACCGGCGTGACGAAGCAGTTGTTCAATGGTTGATTTCTGCACCGATATCACTTCGGTATGCATCTGATGGTCGGCAATGTCGGCAGTTTTGATCGGTTGAAAGGTGCCGGCTCCCACATGGAGGGTAAGCTCTTCTGTTACGATATCTTTTGTTTTCAGACTCTCCAGAACTTGTTTTGTAAAATGCAGTCCGGCTGTTGGTGCTGCCACCGATCCTTTAATTTTTGAATAGATGGTCTGATAGGACGTTTTGTCGCTCTCCTCCGTTTTACGGTGGAGATAAGGTGGAATTGGTAGTTCGCCCGCTTTATCGAGGATTTCGGCAAAGCTGAGGTGCTCATTCTCCCAGCTGAAACGGATGTGATGTGTGTTTCCTTCTGACGAGAGAATTGTTGCTGATAAGGCACTGTAGTCGCCGTTGATGTCCACCATTTTCACAAGTGTTCCCTCTTTCCATTTTTTCAGATTACCCACGAGACATTTCCAGGTACAGCCTTGCGTTGCCCCTAAGGATAAAGCATAATCAGAGGGTTCAACCGGTTCCAGACAAAATATCTCGATTTGAGCTCCCGTAGTTTTATGAAAAAGGAGACGCGCCTGAATAACCTTTGTGTTATTATATACCAACAAAGCCTTTTCTGGAAGATGATTTACTGCGTTCACAAAAACATCTTCCACGATTTCGCCAGAACGATAAACAAGGAGTTTCGACTGATCCCTTTCTTTTAAAGGATATTTGGCGATGCGTTCGTCGGGCAACCCGTAATCGTACGAGTCGATTAAGATGCTTTTATTGTTCGGGGTTTTATTCACTGTGAATCGGGAATTTGTCGTATTTTTGTGCAAAAGTAATAAAATTATAAACCACATTAGTCATCTGAGTTAACTTAAGTATAGAACGGGTAGCATCTTTGTCATCCGAAATTAATCTATTAAAAATACAATATCATTCCCAATTCGGGAACTTATTGCTATCTTTGCAAACCAACTTTAATTATGGAAAGAATTTTTTCAAAAGGCACTCTGCGTCTTTTCTGGGAAAAATATCCGGATGCAGAACAATATCTTAAAACATGGTATGAGACTGCTATAAATGCAGACTGGAGATCGCCAACAGATATAAAAAGCAGTTATGTGAATGCGAGTATTCTTAAAAGTCAAAGAATAGTTTTTAATATAAAAGGAAATACATACCGACTGATTGCAAAATTCAATTTTGAGAAACAATGGATCTTTATAAGGTTTATTGGAACGCATAAAGAATATGATAAAATAGATGCAAATACAATTTAAATATATGGATATCAGACTTATTAAATCGGAAAATGATTACCGTGAAGCATTAGCCGAACTGGATCGTTATTTTGATGCTCCTGTGGGATCAAAAGAAAGCGATTATGCTGATGTACTTGCGTTACTAGTTGATGAATATGAAAGAAAACATTATCCAATTGCATCGCCCGATCCTATTGAAGCAATAAAAATCAGAATGGAGGAGATGCAATTGAAGCAAAAGGATCTTGCTTCTGCAATCGGAGGAAAGAACAGAGTTTCTGAAGTGTTGAATAAGAAACGTAAGTTAACACTCGAGATGATTCGAAATCTAACAGTGAAACTAAAAATCTCACCTGATATTCTGATACAGGATTATCAGTTGATACAATAATAAATTATAAACATTAATATCATAACTGTCCTGCTTTGTAAAACCCGACAGGCATTGTAACAAATTAAACATGCAAACAACAAAAATAAAAAAAGGCGACACCGTACGGTTCTTGAATGCAGTAGGTGGAGGAATAGTGACCCGTATAGATGAATACAAAGGGATGGTTTATGTGGAAGATGAGGATGGTTTTGAAACTCCGGTGCTGGAACGGGAGTGTGTGGCAGTACCAAAAGTGAATGCCGAAACCAATTTCCCGGTGAAGGATTTCAGTAGTAAACCTGCGACTACAACTGTCGATGAACCTGTGCAAAGTGTAAAAGAAACACCCGCAAAACCGGTGGAAATCTATGAGACAGCGGGGGGAGATGTGCTCCGTGCTTTGCTGGCTTTTATTCCGGTGGATGTCAAAAACCTGCAGACTTGTGCCTATGACTGTCTGCTGATCAACGATAGCAATTATTTCCTGTTCTATAATATTGTGATTGGAGTTAAGGAACATCGTCATTCGGTTGCCAATGGCATTCTCGAACCGAATATCCAGGAGGAAATCGTGAAGATTGAGAAACAGGATCTCAACGACTGGGAGAATATACAGGTGCAATTAGTGGCCTATAAACAAATGAAGGACTATACGCCACAGCCGGCAAAAGAACTGAATTTACGAATTGCTCCGGTGAAGTTTTACAAATTGCACAGTTTTACCGATAATGAATATTTCGACGAGCCGGCCATGATCATTGATCTTATTGGAAAACAGGATACTCCGATGTCCGAAATACAGGCCGAAGATATTAAAAAGGCAATGTTCGAAAAAGAAAAACCGGAGGCGGCACCGGTTGCTCAACGCAAGAAGATTATCCTGAATGCTGCTGTGATAGAAGTCGATCTGCATATTAACGAGCTGGTGGATAATACTTCCGGATTAAGTAATGCCGACATGTTGCAGTTGCAAATGGATAAGTTTCATGCAGTGATTGATGAGAACAAAAACAAAAAAGGACAGAAAATCGTTTTCATCCATGGTAAGGGAGAAGGAGTGTTACGTAATGAGATATTGAAGCAGTTGAAAACGAGGTATAAATCGTTTTATTTTCAGGATGCCTCCTTCAGGGAATATGGTTTCGGTGCGACGATGGTGGTAATCAAATAGTTTGAGTTTGTGCATATCTAAATCTGAATAAATATGTTTAAATTTCTGAAGAATATTGACAATAAGAACTATAAAGCCAGGTATGGCGGTTTGGAGATATTAAAATTTATTGGCCCGGGTTTGCTGGTGACGGTTGGTTTTATTGATCCGGGTAACTGGGCATCGAATCTTGCTGCAGGAGCTGATTACGGTTATGCCTTGTTGTGGATGGTGACTTTATCGACCATCATGCTGATTATCCTGCAACACAATGTGGCGCATCTGGGTATCGCAACGGGACTTTGTCTGTCGGAGGCAGCTTCCATGCACCTCAAACCGCGTTATTCAAAAATGTTGCTTTCATCAGCCATGCTTGCGTCGATCTCTACTTCGCTAGCCGAAATTCTCGGAGGAGCCATAGCCCTGAACATGCTGTTTAATATCCCTATCAGGGCAGGAGCGGTACTTGTTACCATCTTTGTCCTCATCATGCTGTATACCAATACTTATAAGATGGTGGAGAAATGGATCATCGCGTTTGTATCGGTTATCGGGCTGTCGTTTTTGTACGAACTCTCTTTAGCTCAGATTGATTGGAATTCAGCAATCCGGGGATGGGTGACTCCTGCTTTTCCTGATGGTTCCATGATTGTGATCATGAGTGTGCTGGGTGCCGTGGTGATGCCGCATAACCTGTTTCTGCATTCGGAAGTGATTCAGAGCCGGCAATGGAACCTGGAAGATGATAAAATTATCAAAAAACAGTTGAAATATGAGTTTTTCGATACCCTGTTGTCGATGGTCATCGGTTGGGCCATCAACAGTGCGATGATTCTCCTGGCGGCGGCTACTTTCTTCCAGACCAAAACTCCTGTGACCGAGCTTCAGCAGGCAAATAATCTGCTTGCACCCCTGTTGGGCAATCATGCGGCAGTGGTATTTGCCGTGGCACTCTTATTCTCCGGACTGGCTTCGACCATCACCTCGGGAATGGCTGCGGGGTCAATCTTTTCGGGTATGTTTAAAGAGCCCTACGATATTAAGGACAATCACTCGCGCATAGGGGTGGGAATATCTCTGCTGATAGCCCTGGGACTTATCTTTTTAATATCCAATCCTTTTAATGGCCTGATTATCTCTCAAATGTGCCTGAGCATTCAGTTGCCTTTCACCATCTTCCTGCAGGTAAATCTTACCTCATCTGAAAAGGTGATGGGGAAATATAAAAACTCAACCTACACAAAGATTTTGCTGTATACTATCGGAGCGGTGGTGACGCTGTTGAACATCGCACTGTTTGTGAGTTTTTTCAATTGATTTAAACATCAGGTCGGGAATTGAGGAAACTTATGCCGCGTAAGCGGTATTATTCCGAAATCCCGACCTGATGTTTAAATCAGTTGAGTCAATCCGCCAGCACAAAATCGAGCTGCTTCTTATCTAAATTCGCCTTCGCTACCCGCACAGTCAATTCATCGCCGAGCTGGAATTTCTTATGGAATCTGCGGCCAACCAGACAATAATTCTTTTCATCGAAAGTGTAATAATCGTCGTCGAGATCGCGGATAGGAATCATACCTTCGCACTTGTTTTCAACCAGTTCCACGTAAATGCCCCATTCTGTTACCCCCGAGATCACGCCGTCGAACACCTGTCCTACATGTTCAGCCATAAATTCCACCTGTTTGTATTTGATGGAAGCACGTTCAGCATTCGAGGCCAGCTGTTCCATGTCGGAGCTGTGCTTGCAGAGTTCTTCATATTCTTTGGCATTCACGCTTTTACCTCCGGACGCATAACGTTCGAGCAGACGGTGTACCATCATGTCGGGATAACGGCGGATAGGAGAGGTGAAATGCGCATAATAATCGAAGGCCAGTCCGTAATGACCAAGATTGTCGGTAGAGTAGATCGCCTTAGCCATCGAACGGATTGCAAGTGTTTCGATCAGGTTTTGCTCTTTCTTTCCCTGAACTTCATCCAAAAGATGGTTAATAGAGCCAGACACCGACGACTGTTTTCCGGTTGTGCGAAGGTTGTAACCAAATTTGCGGATGAACTGCGAGAAGTTCTGTAGTTTGTCGGGGTTTGGTACATCGTGGATGCGGTACACGAAAGTTTTCGGTTGCTGTCCCCGGCCGGGTTTACCTATATGTGTTGCCACCGTTTTATTGGCCAGCAGCATGAATTCCTCGATCAGCTTGTTCGAATCTTTTTGTTCCTTAAAATACACTGAAAGCGGTTTGCCTTTATCATCAATCTCGAAACGCACTTCCACCCGGTCGAAAGCGATGGCGCCGTTGTCGAACCTTTTCTTACGAAGCAGTTTCGCCAGGCGATCGAGCGTCAGTATTTCCTCCTGAAAATCACCTTTTCCAGTTTCAATCACTTGCTGCGCTTCTTCATAAGTAAAGCGGCGGTCGCTGCATATTACAGTTTTTGCGATATCATAATGTTTTATTTCCGCTTTGTCATTCATCTGAAAGATTACCGAATAAGTCAGTTTCTCTTCATTGGGACGAAGCGAGCAAATGCCGTTCGACAGATGTTCGGGTAGCATCGGAATAGTGCGATCGACTAAATAAACCGAAGTTGCCCTTTCACGACCTTCTTTCTCAATGATGCTGTCTGGACGCACATAATGGGTGACGTCAGCAATATGAACTCCCACTTCCCACAGTCCGTTGTCCAGTTTACGGAGCGACAGCGCATCGTCGAAATCCTTCGCGTCGCGCGGGTCGATGGTGAAAGTCGTAACCTTTCGCATGTCCACACGTTTAGCGATTTCTTCCGGCGTGATACCCGCGTCGATTTTATCGGCCGCCGCTTCCACTTCCTCCGGATATTTGTAAGGCAATCCGAATTCAGCCAGGATAGCGTGCATTTCAGTATCATTATTTCCTTTATCGCCGAGTACATCAATTACTTCGCCTACAGGACTCTTCATGTTAGGTTCCCACTGCATCAGTTTCACCACCACTTTCTGACCGTTTTTGGCTCCGTTCAGTTTACTTTTCGGGATAAACACATCATTCGTCAGCACACGGTTGTCGCACACCAGAAAAGCAAAATTCTCCGACACATCGAGGATGCCCACAAAAGTATCCTTTGCGCGCTCCATGATGTCCACCACTTCCCCTTCAGGTAACTGTCCCTTGCGGCGTGCATAAAGAAATACCTTCACCTTATCGTTGAGCAAAGCATGATTCGTTTTCCGTTCAGGAATGAATACCGGATCGCCGCCATCGTCTGGGATAAGATAGGTTTTAACCCCCTGCCGGTCGATGGTGCCCGTGATATAACCTCCGCGTGAATTCAGTTTGAATTTTCCGCGGGATATTTCCACCAGGAAGTCTTCATCCCATAGTTGATAGAGCAATTCATTCACAAAAACCCGCTGCGATTCGGCTTTGATATCCAATAGCGTTGCGATTTGCTTGTAGTTGAAAGTTTTCTCAGGGTTTTCGTTGAAAATGTTAGCGATATTGCGGATGAGCTCCGATTTACGGACGCGGGTGCTACCCCCTTGTTTTTTGCGTTTCTTTGACATGTGAAGGCTTAAAAAAAGTTATGATGAACAAATGTACAACAATATCGTTAAGATAAAGTTAGATAATATCTAAAAATTTGTATTTTCGCATCGTTTTAAGGTAGAAAAGCATCAATGAAGCAAAAAATAGCATTTGTCATCAATCCCATCTCCGGCACAGGATCGAAAAAAAGCATCCCAGACATCATCCGTGATCAACTCGACAGCGACCTGTTCGACTCTGAAATTGTTTTTACAGATCACCGTTTTCACGGACGGGAGCTGGCGAAGCAATTTGTGGAGAGGAATTTTTATGCGGTGATCGCTGTGGGTGGCGATGGCACAGTGAATGAAGTGGCGCGCTCGGTAATTCATACCGATACGGCACTGGGCATCATTCCCGTGGGGTCGGGTAACGGACTGGCACGTCATCTTCAAATTCCAATGAATGTGAAAAAGGCGGTGCAGCAGTTGAATAACAGCGAGCAGATACAAATGGATTATGGGATAGTGAACGGACAGCCTTTTTTCTGTACCTGCGGAACCGGTTTCGACGCTTATGTGAGTACTGAGTTTGCAAAGGGAAAGCAAAGAGGCGTCATGGCTTATATTGAAAAGATGATTACCGGCTATTTTAATTATAAATCGATGAGTTATCATTTGGTAGGCAATTCCATCGATCTCAAAACCAAAGCTTTTGTGCTTACTTTTGCCAATGCGGCTCAGTGGGGAAATAATGCTTATATTGCCCCTCAGGCCAGTGTGCAGGATGGCAAAATGGACATCTCCATCCTTAGTAATTTTCCGATTATTGCTATTCCTTCTCTGGCGATACAGTTGCTCACCAAAACGATCGACAAGGATTTCTTTATGACAACTTTACGTGCTGAAGAGGTGACGCTCTACCGCGATGCTCCCGGTCCTTTCCACTTCGATGGTGAACCTTATGAAGAAGGGAAGGAAATTCATGTGAAAATGGTGAAGGACGGACTCAGGGTGCTCGTCGGGAAACGGTTTTGAGAGGAAATAACAGTAGAGACGTGGCATGCCACGTCTCTACAAAACAATTTACTTTACAATTTACTATCTGTTATGTCTAATAGCATTTTCTTTATCAGAAAATAACTTTAAATTCTACTCTTCTGTTTTTGGCGCGGCCTTCGGCGGTTGCGTTATCGGCAACCGGCATGGTTTCACCATAACCTTTTGAAGTCATACGATCGGCCGAAATACCTTTGGCCACAATGTATTGTTTAACAGCGTCGGCGCGTTTCTGCGATAATAACAGGTTCTTGTCGTCGTCGCCCTGACTGTCGCTGTGTCCGTTAATTTCCAATAGATACGAAGGATTATTTTTCATCACATCAGCTACCTGATTCAGGATAGGGAACGAAATCTTTTTGATAATTTCCTTGCCTGTTTCAAACTGAATTCCCTGCAAAGCTTTTGTGAAAATCTTCTTTACTTCTTCCTTCACTTCGGGGCAACCTTTGTTAGCGAAGATACCGGGAACAGTCGGACATTTATCCATATAATCAGCTACACCATCTTTATCAGTATCGATCGGACAACCATTTGCATCGACCTTCACATTGGCAGGAGTATCATTACATTTATCAAGATGATCAGCTATGCCATCCTTATCAGTATCCACAGGACAACCGCTTGCATCCACTTTAATGCCGGCAGGCGTATTGGCACATTTGTCGAGGTAATCGGCCACGCCATCTTTATCACCATCGAGTGGACGACCTTCAGCGTCAACTTTTACACCTGCGGGAGTACCGGGACTCTTATCAAGATAATCAGGTACACCATCTTTATCGCTATCCACCGGACAGCCATAAGCGTCCACTTTTACGTTGGCAGGTGTGTCGCTGCATTTGTCAAGATAATCTGCAATACCATCCTTGTCTCCATCCACCGGGCAACCATATTCGTCGACCTTCATATTTGCCGGTGTATTAGCACAGAGATCGTACTTATCAGCTACACCATCTTTGTCAGTATCCTTAGCTTTTCCAAGTGAAAAAATCAAACTGAACATATGTTCTCCGAAAGCGTCGTTGCCGGCTTTAGTCGCATAGATTGGTTGACTGGCACCCCTATTTTCGTCCCTGTTATCGTGATTGGTGAAGTTGTACAGGTATTGATACTGCAATGCGAAACGGTCGGTGATCTGATATTTTAGACCGGCTCCAACAGGGATAATGAAGTCAGCTCCGGGAGTGATAATGGTAGGACTGGCACCCACATCATTCGAAGCTCTGCTGTAGGTAGCAAATCCGATGCCTGCAGTTAGGAAAGGGTAGAATTTTGCCGTTTCTTTCAGGATATAACCGTTGTTGAATTTGTAACGGCCAAGTAACGACATATCGAATTTGTTTCCAAAGAAACGGTTAGCAGCATCTTTAATGTAACCATAGTTACCAAAGTTGCCTTGCAAACCAAGATCAAAAGAAGGATTCAGATACATTCCCAGAGAGAGTCCGCCACCGGGATAGAAGCGGTCGAAGTTCCAGATACCACTGCCATAATCGCCATTATACTCAGAACTAATGGCATTCAGACCAATCGCAAATTTACTGTCGGCTGTTTGCGCCACCAGTGAGGTGTATGCAAGAAGCATAACAACGACTGAAAAGAAGAAACTTTTTGTTCTCATGATAAAATTTTTTAAATGAATATATAGGAAAACCGTGTGTTTTTAGCCGAAAGGATTTCTTTTCATTCAAAAGAAACATGCAACAAAAGTATTTTAAGCCGGTTGTGTGCCCAAATTTTTTCAGTGTAAAGGGGAAGCTCTTCAGTAAAACAACTAAAGAAAGTTAAAGGTTCAGTAAACCCCCTTTTTTAACCCATGAAAAACTACTCAATGACGATTCTGACCATTGATCTCATTTTACTTTCGATTTTAATGCAGGGGTCTATACTGAGAATTTTACGAAGTTTGGTGATAATGTTGTAGTATGAGGGTTCTTTCATTTTACAATCGTTGACATGCCACACAGAGAGGATGATTGCTTCGCGTGGCACAAATTGCGGCGTATTTTTACATAAAACAGCCAGAACCTCAGTCTCGAATTCACTCAAATGAAAACTTGAGTCGCAGGTTTCAACTGTTTGATTGTAAGGAATGAAACTGATATTGCCCAGTTTGTAAACGCAGCCCGGCATGTGAACTGTTACCGTGGAATAGAGCATTTTGTTCAAACGAAGTTTCAGTTCATTGACTCCGTAAGGCTTGCGAATAAAGTCGGAATTCGGGATGTCGAATATTTTATTAAGATGCAAATCGTCGTCAGGCGACGTTGTGGCAAGTATTGGGACAGATGATTTCACCCGGATAATTTCGGTGAAGTTGAAACCATTCACTTTCCTGTTATTCATAGCAATGTTGATGAAAACGATGTCAGGATTAAAGTCGTCAAATACCTGCAGGGCTTTTTCACAACTGGTGAAATGTTCTACCCTCATCTGTAAATTTGTTAGTGTGCTTTTAATGGTTGAGGCAAGATTAAGGTCTTCTTCAATGTACAGTATTTTTTTCATGACAGATAGATAGTCAGATAAGGGGTAATGATGTTGGTTAATGTAATCAAACTTCTTTCGGGTGCGAAATTATAAAATGTCCCATAATATACATGAATGCTACAGGGTGATTTTAATAAATATTAAAACAATGATGATATATAATTAGTGAATTGTTAGTTTCTGATTATAAAATGCTAGAAATTAATGTTATAATATTGCGGCTGGATTTTTCATCGCATCAGATGAAAGCCCGAAATAAAATATATTAACATTAAATTTTTTAATTATGGCAGCCAGCACAAAAAACAATGTAGTGGTAGAGTTGTACGATCTTGCAATTACCGAAAGAAAAGACGACCGTTTCGGTCGCGTATTAACAAAGGTTTCGATGAATGAGGACGATCTGATCAAGATAGCGCAGGAACGCAGGACCGATCTGAATGCTACTTCACTCAAATCGACAATGGAAATATTGAAAGAAATAGCCAAAGAACAAATTGCTAACGGTGTATCGGTGGCTTTTGGTTTGGGTTATTTCAATCTGGGAGTAAATGGGGTGTTTTATGGCGACGATTTAACATGGAAGCCAGATCAGCACAACTTAGCAGTTCGTGTAACACCCACTGCTGAGTTGCGTGAGGCAGTGAATTCTGCGACTGTTACCGTTCGCGGAGCAGCTCCCGTAGGAGTGGCCATCAGTACCCTCACCGATGTCACCAGTGGCCAGTTTAATTCCCGGCTGACTCCAGGCGGTGGAGTGAACATAGAGGGTACCCGTCTTCGTATTGCCGGCGAGAATTCCACAAATGGCCTCTCCCTCATCAATCAGGCCACCCAGGAATCCATCAGAATACCCATGACTTCGGTCCTACATAATGAGCCCAGCCAACTCACTTTTATCGTTCCCGCCAATCTGCCGGCAGGGGATTATAAACTGCAGCTGACGACGCAGTTTTCAACCACGAAACAGTTATTGAATGAGCCACGTATTTATCTTTTTGATTATATTTTGACTGTCTGATTTAATTATGTTCCCGGTTGAACCTCTCTGCTATTGCTGGCAGAGAGGTTTTTTTATATAGATGTGCTGAATACTGATACTAATGTCTGATCACCAAATATCGTTTGAGTCGATATTAGCTTATCGATTCAAACGATAACCGGTAATCGAGCGATTCGATATTCGGTTATCGTGGTGTTCGATATTGGGTTATCGAAGTGATCGATATGAGGCTATCGAAAGGATTGATATGATATCTCACACCCTTCACCGCCATTCCATTCGTTTGAAAGGTTATGATTATAGCCGGGCAGGATTGTATTTCATAACAATATGTTGTCAGGATAGGGCATGTATGTTTGGTACTGTCAAACACGGGAAAATGATATTGAATGATGCCGGAAAAATGGTCGAAACAGAATGGTTGAAATTGCAACAACGGTTTACCAACATTCAATTGCATGAATACATAATTATGCCCAATCATTTTCATGCCATTTTGGAAATCGTGGGGGCGACCCTTGTGGTCGCCCCGAATAATCCCGCCGCCCCCAATAATCCTATCGCCCCTAATAATCCCATCGCCCCTAATAATCCTATCGCCCCTAATAATCCCGCCGTGCCGAATAATCCCGCCGTGCCGAATAATCCCACCGCCCCTAATAATCCCGCCGTGCCTAATAATCCCGCCGTGCCTAATAATCCAAATAATATAATCATAACGGGTAATATAATCATAACGGGTAATGTAATCAAAACGGGGCAACCACAAGGGATTGCCCCTACGGGTGGTAAAACCGTTGGGGATATGGTCGGCGCATTTAAATCCATTGTTACCGTGGAATATATTCGTGGTGTGAAAACTCATGGATGGCAACCCTTTAACGGGAAATTGTGGCAACGTAATTATTGGGAACACATCATTCGTGACGAACATTCCTATCAGCGCATTTCTGACTATATCATTAATAATCCTTCAAACTGGAAGGAGGATAAACTTAATTCAGGTTGAATAGCAATATTTAATGAATTTTGGTCCTCTTTTGTCGATAACATTTTTAACTAAACTTAAATTTGTTAATTGAAAATAAGTTATATTTGCAGGAGTATATAGCTTGTCTTAGTAACTGAACAACAGCAGTAAAAATAAAACAAAGAATTAAAAATAAATAATGGCAAAAAAGAACGGAAACGATAAATCTATAGAAGTAAGTCTGTGGGATGCGGCGAATAAATTGAGAGGAAGTGTAGAGCCAGCTGAATATAAACACGTAGTGTTGGGACTGATTTTCCTGAAGTTTGCAAGCGACAAGTTCGAAGAACAACGCGCCCTACTTATAGCCGAAGGTAAAGAGAAGTACATTGAAATGGCCGACTTCTATAATATGAACAATGTGTTCTTTCTCGAAGAAACCAGTCGATGGAATTATCTGATCAAAAAATCGAAACAAAATGATATTGCATTACTTATTGATACTGCTTTACATACCATTGAAAAAAACAACAAAGCCCTTAAAGGAGCGTTACCCGATAATTATTTTTCCCGTTTAGGGCTTGACGTAACCAAACTGGCTTCGTTACTCGATACCATTAACGAAATCGATACTACCAAAGACCCAAAACAGGATGTCGTGGGTAAGGTGTATGAATACTTCCTGTCAAAATTTGCCCTCGCAGAAGGCAAAGGTAAAGGAGAATTCTATACTCCCAAGAGTATTGTCAATCTAATTGCTGAGATGATAGAACCCTACAAGGGGATTATTTACGACCCGGCCTGCGGTTCGGGAGGTATGTTTGTGCAATCGGTAAAATTTATTGAAGCGCATCACGGCAATAAAAAAGAAGTTTCCATTTATGGACAGGAATATACCAACACCACTTACAAACTGGCAAAAATGAATCTCGCTATCCGTGGTATTAACGGCAATCTGGGAGAAAAGGCAGCTAATACCTTTTTAGACGACCAGCATAAAGACCTGAAAGCCGACTTTATCATGGCGAATCCCCCATTTAACCAAAAGGACTGGCGTGCTGAAAACGAATTGCTCGACGATCCCCGTTGGCGCGGATATGATGTGCCACCCAAAAGCAACGCCAATTACGGCTGGATTCTGAATATGGTAAGCAAACTGAGCGACAATGGTGTGGCTGGCTTTATTTTAGCAAACGGTGCGTTGAGTGGCGGAGGCGATGAATACAAGATACGTCGAAAGCTGATTGAGAATAACCTGGTGGAAGCGATATTGGTGTTACCGCGCAATCTGTTTTATACTACCGACATCAGTGTGACGCTTTGGATTATCAACAAAAATAAAAAAGCCCGGACAAAAAATGTGGGTGATGAAACGCGAAATTACAGGGGCAGAGAAAAAGAAATCCTGTTTATGGATTTGCGACAAATGGGGGAACCATTTGAAAAGAAATACACGCAGTTTTCGGATAATGATATACGTAAAATTGCTGGCACATACCATGCATGGCAAACCGTGGCCGTTGTAGAGACGATGTGCACATCGTCTCTACGTTACGAAAACATCCCCGAATTCTGTTATGCTGCATCGTTTGATGAAGTAGCCCGAAAGGATTTCTCATTGGTACCGAGCAAGTATATCGAGTTTGTTAACCGGGACGAGCGTATAGACTTTGATGAAAGAATGAAAGCTCTGCAAAGAGAATTTTCTGAATTGCTGAAAGCTGAGGACGTTTCGAGGAATGAGTTGCAGAATGTTTTTGAAAATCTGGGATATAAAATTGAACTATAATGAATGAAAAACAATTAAGTATGTTCGATTTTGATGAGGAATACTCGCTGTATTCGCTCATACAGAATGATTTCCTGCCTGACGAATATAATGAAATAGAGTACAAGTCGGGCAAGTACGGATTCCCTAAAGAACTATGGAAAACCTATTCAGCTTTTGCCAATACTAATACCGGTATCATTGTTATTGGGGTTAACGATAGAAGAGGTGTTTATACTGTTGAAGGATTAACTGAAGAACAACTCGTTAAATACAAAAAACAGTTTTGGGACGACTGTAACAATCCCAACACAGTAAGCATTAATCTTCTGAAGAATGAAGATATTAAAGTAGTTGAAATACAGCAAAAGAAGTTGTTAGCAATCAGGGTCCCTTTTGCTCGTCGTACCGAAAGGCCTGTCTATCTTACCCGGAATCCTTTCGGAAATACCTATAAAAGAAATCATGAAGGCGATTACAGATGTACCGACGACGAAGTAAAAAGGATGTTAGCCGATTCAAGTACAGAACTCAAACGTGACAGTCTGATGCTCGAAAATTACGATATGGATGATTTAGACGCGGTAAGTATCCGGCAGTTCCGGCAACTATTTTCCTCTACCCGTACCGGACATCCATGGCTGGCATTGGAGGATAAAGAATTGCTGAAAAAACTTGGAGCATATCGCATTGATCGTAAAACCAAACAAGAAGGTATTACGCTTGCAGGGCTTTTAATGTTCGGGAAAGCCGGTAGTGGTGTGGACAAAATCATGACTGGATGGCAGGAGTCACATTGGCGCAGGCCTTTTCTTGAACTCGAAAGCCAGCCCGACAGAGTTAAACTCACATTACCAATGTTCAGTGTTATTCCGGAGCAAGTGCTTAGCGAACTGAGTAGCTTTTTTGAAGATGTAAGCCATCTTAGTCCCGATGAACTGACTGCATTATCTTTCTGTCAGATTGAAGGTTCTATTTCCAATCATCGTCTGCAATATGTGCTGAATCTTCATAGCTCCGATATTACCGGTATGTTGAAAAAACTTTGTGCTGAAGACTATCTGGAATCGGACAACAACGGTAGATGGACAATATACAAGCTGAAACAAAACACAGACCTCTCCGGTGGAAAGGTTGCAAGCTCCGGAAAGGTTGCAACCTTCGGAAATGTTGATGATAATCAGTTAGATGAAGGTAAACGGCTTGCATCCTCCGGAGAAAAGGTTGCAAGCTCGGAGAAAAAGGTTGCAAGCTCGGGAGATATGCCTGAATTTTACGGAAAAAACAAAAAATGGGAAGAATTGGAGCGAATCGTTTTAGAACTATGTAAAGACGATTATATAAAAAAAGAAGAACTGGCTGTACAACTCGGCAAATCAGAGAATTATGTGAGAAATAAGATTTTACCAAGACTTTTAAAAAACGGTAAAATATGTAAGCGTTTTCCTTATACCCATAACCATCCCGGACAAGGCTATAAAACAAACGAAAACTATGCGGAAGAATTATAAAAGATTAGGGGATTACATACAGCTTGTTGATGAGCGTAATACTGATTTGGAGGATTTGCCTTTGATGGGATTGAGTATCAGTAAGCAATTCATTCCTTCTGTAGCTAATATTATAGGTACAGATTTGAGTAATTATAAAGTTGTTTCTGAAAATCAATTTGCGTGTAGTTTGATGCAGGTAAGTAGAGATGGAAAACTGCCAGTTGCAATGCTTAGAAACAAAAAAGCTATTATGTCGCCGGCCTATCCGATATTTGAAGTGATAAATTCACGGGAATTAATGCCAGAATATTTAATGATGTGGTTTGAAAGACAGGAATTTGATAGAGAAGCATCTTATTATGCTGTAGGTGGAGTAAGAGGAAATCTGCCCTGGGAAGATTTTTGCGATATGCAACTCCCTATTCCCCCCATCTCAAAACAACAGGAAATTGTAAAAGAATACAATACTATTCAAAATAGGATAAACCTGAACAATAAACTGATACAAAAACTCGAAGAAACCGCACAGGCGGTGTATAGAGAGTGGTTTGAAAAAAATTATGAAACTTGTAATTGGACTACTGTTAAAGGTTTCTGTTTAGATATGAAATCTGGCGGCACTCCTTCACGAACGGAAGATAGTTATTGGTGTAGCAATGATATTCCCTGGCTAAAAACAGGTGAGATTAAAAATAATATTCTAATACAAGCCGAAGAATACATTTCCAATGAAGGGCTGAAGAATAGTTCTGCAAAACTATTACCAAAAAATACAGTGCTTATGTCCATGTATGGTGTTAATGCCGGTGATGTTGGAATCTTGAAGTTTGAGGCATCAACTAACCAGGCTTGTTGTGGTATGATTTGCGAAAATCCAATTCAATCTGCATTCTTATATTATCATTTGCTAGATAATCAAAAATTTATCGCAAGCCAAGCTGTAGGAGGAGCTCAGGAAAATTTGAGTAAGGATTTTATTGAAAAAATAGAAATTCCAATCCCTGATAATAACAAAATCAATTCACAAATTCTGAAAATCATAATTGATAATAAAGAAATTAATACAAGACAAAACCAAAAGCTAATAGAGCTAAAAGAATTGCTTCTCTCTAAATTGGCAAAAGTGGAAACATGTAATCATCATCAACATAAATTTGAAAATACAATTGAATGACCTTGCTCATTGCAGATGTGAGGTATAGTATAAAAAATAGAAATGGGGAAAAATAATTTTAATTAATTACTATATGGGTACAAAGAAAAATATAAATAATTTCTTTTCTGAGAAAATAGGATTAATTTTAGCAGCAATTGGTTTAACATCAATTGTGTTTACGTCGATCATATTCATTGTTTTTGGTGATTGGACCTTTTCTAACACATTAAATGAATCTAAAGTTGGCCAGTTTGGTGATTTTATTGGTGGAGTTGTTGGAAGTTTATTTGCTCTATCAGGTGTAATTCTATATTATGTTGCATTAAAAGAACAAAGAAAAGAAATTAGTTTAAGTCAAGAAGCTTTAAATTTACAAATTGAAGCTCTTAATCATCAAGTAGATGAATTTAAAGCACAAAAAGAAGAACTTGAAGAAACGAGAAAAGTTTACATTGAACAAACAAACTTGTTTAGAGAGCAAACAATATATTACAGTACTCAAACAAAAGAATATATTAAACAAACTAATATAGCAAATCTTCAACAATTTGATTCTAGTTTTTATTCAATACTTGGAGTGTTAAATAATTTAAGAAATAGTATTAACGAAAAGTCAAATAGAAGTTATTTTGATGATATTTATTTAAAATTAAAATCAATAGAAAGCAAGGAACAAACATTACCAGAATACTATTCTACAATTATCAAAAAATATATAGATGTGTTTTACGAAAATAACAGTGTTTTGTCGCACTATTTCAAAACTATATATCGAATAATTAAGATGATTGATGCAAGTGATATTCAAGAAACCGACAAGAAACAATATGCAAAAATCTTTCGTTCTCAATTGACTGATGTAGAGTTATTAATACTTTATTACAACTACCATTCAATATTAGGCAATAAAGTCAGAGTATTAGCAATAAAATATGAACTTTTTAAACATATTCAGATTTTAGATAAAATTGAACTAAACTTTGACAAGAGCAATGACATAAAAGGAAAATTATCGATTTATATAAACATAATGTCAAATTTAATCAAATCAAACCTGATTAAATATAATGATCTTGAATCTACCAGTGATATTAATATAAGGGAAATCCAGAATTTTTTAGATTTAGAGTCTGAAATTGCATTACAGATAGACAGTAGACTATGTTTAACTATATCGTTTACAAAAGAGATCTGGGAGAATCAACAAATTTTTGATAAAAAATTTATAAAGGAGACAATTTCAAAATGTATTTATGATATTCTTTATCTATCAAAATTTAGAATTCCTATTGGTAATGAGATTGAAACATCCATTGTTGAATTTGAACAGAATATCGAGTTTAGATTTATAATTAATGAAATAGAAAATATATAATATGAGTACGATAAAAGAAGAACAATTTGTAGATGTTTTTAAAAACAGTCTTAAAATAACAGCAAGAACAATTTCTGTAAAGACTTTGCTGAGTGATCGTAATTTAAGGCGTATCAATTACAAACCTTATTATCAGAGAAATTATGTTTGGGATAATGTAAAGCAAACCTTTTTTATTGAAAGTGTTATACTAGGAACTGAAATTCCGCCATTAATTTTGTATAAATCAAATACTACAATTGAAGTTATTGATGGTAGGCAGAGATTTGAGACTCTAAAGAAATTTAAAGAAAACAACATCTCTTTAACTTCAAAAGGGCTTCTGGCTTTACCAGCTCTAGGCAAGAAAACTTTCAACAAACTCAACGATGAATTAAAAGAGATTTTCTGGAATTCAAATATTCGTATTTTTGAGTTTGAAGTTATAACAGATGTCTCATCGGATATTGAAGATAAAATTAAGAAAGAAATTTTCAGAAGATATAATACTGGAATTACTCCTCTCACAACAATTGAAGTTGATAGTGCTAAATATGACACTGATATGTTATCAGAGATATTTGAAAACGATTTAAAAGACGATGAAAATTATTATGCCAGAATAAAGAATTGCTTTTTCCCTAATGACTCAAAATCAAATGATTTGCTTGGAAAAACTGTAGATTTTATGAGACGTGCCTATACCCTTACTAGGTTCCCAATTTCAAGATATGCAACTGGATCAGGAAGAGATGAAATTATTGGACTTTTATATGAAACAACAGTAAATGAAATAGAAGATATTGAGCTGGAAAACAGGAGATTTAAACAACAAATTTCAATAGTTCTTGGCTTACACTCTAAACTTTCTCATAATATAATACTTTCAAAAAATAGATTACTTTACGAATCGATGTTGTGGGCGGTACGCATCTTGGATGAAGAAAGTATTAATTTGCAAATTGATGATTCGACAACTTTAATAGCAGACCATTATCTAAAAAATATTCATAAATACTCTGACGATAATTCGTTTTTTTATAAGAATATTATTGAAAGATTTGAAGATACAGCTTGCCTATTCAAAGAACTTACCGGATTTAATTTTGAAATTTATTTGAGAAAAAGTGATTTTATGAATGAAATCAAAACTCTCAAACAGACTGATAGCGATGCAAAGGATGTAATTAATCAATTGGAAGGATTAAGAATTAATAAGCCGTCTCCAGTATCAAAACCTATTGAAGAAATCTTATCGGATGTAACAACCAATAAATATCTAATTCGTCCATCTTATCAAAGACAAGAGAGAGTTTCAATCAATAAAGCATCATCAATAATAGAAAGTTTGCTTTTAGGAATATATTTACCTCCAATTTTTGTTTTCAAGAGAAAAAATAACACAAAGGAAGTTGTTGACGGTCAACAACGATTATTGTCTGTAATAGCATTTTTAGGGAAAGAATACCGAAATGAAGAAGACAGATTGTGTTATTCAAAAATTAACAGTTTTAAACTAAAAGGATTGAAGGTTTTGAGTGGGTTAAATGGGCTAAACTACTCTTCTCTCTCTGATTCAGACAAAGATAAAATATTAGATTTTGTTATTGATGAGATTATTATAGAAGAGAATCTAAATGAAGGTTTCGACCCAACAGATTTATTTATTCGTTTAAATCAAAAACCATATCCAATTCAACAGAATTCATTTGAGATGTGGAACTCAACTGTTGATAAAGATGTTATTCAAGAAATCAAAGTAGTCACAAATAAGCATATTAGTTGGTTCTATAGCAAAGACAATGAGGATAGTAATAATAGAACTGACAGAATGGAGAATGAAGAATTAATAACATTATTATCTTATATTAGTTATAGTATTAATAAAGATAGTTCATACGATAAAGTACTAGGTTTGTTTAAAAGAATTGATAGGATAACCTGTAGAGTTAAAAATAAAACTGCAATAAGTGAATACCTTATTAAGCTCGAAGATAATCAATTAGAAAAGGAACAGTTCATTAAATATGTTAAGCATACGGACTGTCTTATTTTAGAATTTAAAAAACTATTTGGAGATAATCCAACAAAAGATGAAATTAACGATTTCTTTAATGTGAAAACTGCAAAGACTTTCAGACGATCATATCAAGATTTTTATATTACCTGGTTGATTTTTAATTCAATAAATTTTGAAAATAATAATATTGATAAAAATGTCATTAAAGCTAATATTCATAAAATGTTATGTTTATTACGAAATGCAGAAAATAAAATTGTCGATGAAGAATATTTTGTGAATTTCATAGAAGAATTAGATAAAACTATTGGTTATAATCGAATTTAAAGACGAAAAGCAACCAAAATTCACCGAAAAATTCAAAAGAAATGCCCGAAACCAACCGCATAGAATACAAACAAGAGCTCAATAACGAAGTAGATATTGAGAAAGAAGTGATTGCCTTTTTAAACTACCATGAGGGTGGCATTATTTATATTGGTATAGATAAACAAGGTAATACGATAGGTGTAGCCGATGTGGACGGTGATACGTTAAAGGTAAAAGACCGCATTAAAAACAATATTTCGCCATCGGCTATGGGTTTGTTCGATGTGGTGGCAGAAACAAAAGACGGAAAAGACTTGATTAAGATTATTGTTGCCGGCGGTACGGAAAAACCATATTTCAAAAAGAAATACGGAATGACGGAGAAAGGTTGTTTTATCCGTGTTGGGTCAGCATCGGAACCTATGCCTCGAACCATGATAGAAACGCTGTTTGCTTCTCGTACCCGAAATTCGTTAAACAGGATAAGGTCAGTCCGTCAAAACCTGAATTTTGAGCAATTGAAGATATATTACAATGCAAGGGGCCTAACTTTAGGCGAACGATTCAAAGAGAGTCTGGAATTGTTGACTGAAAATGGTGATTTGAATTATGTATCCTATTTATTGGCAGATGAAAACGGCACCTCCATAAAATTAGCAAAATATGCAGGAACTGACAGAGTAGATTTGGTTGAAAACAATGAGTATGGTTATTGTTCACTCATAAAAGCAACTAAAAGTATTTTGGATAAATTAGAAATTGAAAATAAAACCGTATCTAAAATCACTCCGAAAGGACGTGAAGATACAAGACTTTGGGATCCGATAGCTATACGTGAAGCAGTAGTCAATGCCATTGTTCATAATGATTACACCCGGGAAGTCCCTCCAAAATTTGAGATTTTTTCCGATAGATTGGAAATTACAAGCTATGGAGGACTTTTTGACGGTATGACTCAGGTTGATTTCTTTGAAGGATTGTCGTACCCCCGAAACAAAGAACTAATAAGGATATTCAAAGACTTGGGAATGGTAGAGCAGTTGGGTTCGGGAGTTCCCCGTATTTTAAAGGCTTACCCTAAAGACTGTTTTCATTTTGGTGATAGCTTTTTGCGGATTACCATTCCGAAGGCAATTGTCGAAGCAGCAAGCGAAGAGTTGGTTAATGGATTGGCTGATAATTGGGTTAATGATCTTAATGGTGGTCAAGCAGGTGGTCAAGTGGGTGGTCCAATAGGTAGTCCAATAGGTGGTCCAATAGGTAGTCCAATTGATAGTTTAACCGAAAGACAAAAAGAAGTTCTAAAACTTATTAAAGAAGATAATAGACTTACTAAAAGAAGCCTTGCCAAAAAACTTAAAATTAATGTGTCTGCTGCACAAGGCCATTTTAATGCTCTTAAAGAGAAAGGAGTTATAAAGAGAGTAGGTGGAACAAGAGGTTATTGGGTTATCAATTTAAAGGAATAGTAGAATGAAATTCACCGAAGAAAAACTAGAACGAGCATTTACCGAATTATTGGAGCAGGAAGGTTTTCCCCATCACATGGGAATGACCATTATCCGTAAACCCGATGAAGTATTGATAGAAGAAGATTTACAAGCCTTTCTGTTCAAACAATACGCAAGTCAGGGCATCACAATAAACGAAGTCAAATCTGTTATTCTTCAACTCAAATCACTTCCGGCTTCCGACCTTTACGAAAGCAACAAAACTTTTATGCGTATGCTTTCCGATGGTTTTATCCTGAAACGGGAAGACCGCACACAAAAAGACATTTACATTCAATTAATCAATTACGCAGGGCTAGATAAACACCGCCAACCTGATGAAGAACAATTAATTTCAGTTGCATCCGCACCCGTAGAGACGTATGGTCATACGTCTCAATCTGATACCAACATTTACAAATTTGTCAATCAATTAGAAATTTCAGGGACGGAAAAACGCATTCCGGACGGTATCGTTTATATCAACGGATTGCCTTTGGTGGTTTTTGAGTTTAAAAGCGCTATTCGTGAGGAAGCTACCATTTATGATGCATACAAACAATTGACAATACGCTACCGGAGAGATATTCCCGAACTGTTTAAATACAATGCTTTTTGTGTGATCAGCGACGGTATAAACAACAAGGCGGGTTCGTTTTTTGCTCCCTATGATTTTTTCTATGCCTGGCGCAGGGTGGCAGGGCTGGCGAAAGATGTGGATGGCATCGATAGTATGTTTACACTCGTTCAGGGAATGTTTAACAAAAACCGATTGCGGGATATTATCCGTAATTTTATTTATATCCCCGATTCAGGTAAAAAAGAAGAAAAAATTGTTTGTCGCTATCCGCAATATTATGCTGCAAAAACACTATTTGAAAGCATAAAAAAGGCCCGGAAGCCTGAAGGAAACGGGAAGGGTGGAACTTATTTCGGGGCAACCGGTAGTGGTAAAAGCTTTACAATGCTTTATCTTACCCGATTGCTAATGAAAAGTGAATATTTTGAAAGTCCTACCATTGTGTTGATTACCGACCGCACCGATCTTGACGACCAACTTTCGACTCAATTCATCAATGCAAAGGGTTTTATCGGCGACAATATGGTGGAGAGTGTTGAAAGCCGTGCAGATCTGAGAGCAAAACTTCAGAATAGACAAAGCGGAGGTGTCTTCCTTACTACCATTCATAAATTTACCGAAGATACTGAATTGCTTACCGACCGGAATAATATAATATGCATCTCAGACGAAGCACACCGAAGTCAGGTGAATCTCGACCAAAAAATAAAAATTACTGACGAAGGGGTAAAAAAAACATTCGGATTTGCGAAATATCTGCACGATTCTTTGCCCAATGCTACTTATGTCGGTTTCACCGGAACGCCCATCGATGCAACATTGGATGTGTTTGGCAAAGTCGTTGATGCCTACACTATGACGGAGTCGGTAAAAGACGAAATCACAGTTCGGATTGTGTACGAAGGCAGAGCTGCAAAAGTAGCCCTGAATAATGGTGAACTTGAAAAGATTGAACGATACTACGAAGAAGCAGCTGATGCCGGAGCTAATGAATATCAGATTGATAAGAGTAAACAGGAAACGGCAAACATGTATGCTATTCTTGGCGACCCCGATCGCTTGCAGGCTGTAGCTGAGGATTTCGTAAAGCATTATGAAAACAGAATATCAGAAGGTGCTACTGTAAAGGGGAAGGCTATGTTTGTTAGTAGTAGTCGTGAAATTGCTTATGAACTATACAAAAGAATCATTGCACTACGTCCCGAATGGGTAAGGGTATCCCTCGCGGATACCTCTGAACAAGAAGCCAATCTTACTGACAAAGACAAGCGTGAATTAAAACCGATTGAGCGTATCAAGTTGGTAATGACCAGAGGAAAAGACGACCCGAAAGAACTTTGGGATATGTTGGGCACATCAGATGATCGAAAAGAATTGGATCGTCAATTCAAAAACCCTAAATCAAACTTCAAAATTGCCATTGTGGTGGATATGTGGCTGACTGGTTTTGATGTGCCTTTTCTGGATAGCATTTACATTGATAAACCAATTCAGCAACATAATCTGATTCAAACCATTTCACGGGTTAACCGCAAGTTCGAAGGGAAAAACAAAGGTTTGGCTGTTGATTATATCGGCATAAAAAAACAAATGAATTTGGCTCTTGCTAAATACAATAAGGGCGATAAAGATAATTTTGAAGAAATTGAACAATCGTTGGTGGTTGTGCGTGATCATCTGGATTTGTTGGCCAAAATGATGCATAAGTTTGATGATTCAAAGTATTTCAAAGGAAGCACCCTTGAGCAGTTGCATGCCCTGAACCTTGCTGCCGAATTTGTACAGCAAACCAAAGAGCTGGAAACCAGGTTTATGGGATTCGTTCAGCGACTAAAAGTTGCTTATGATATTTGTGCCGGAAGTGATAAACTGATTCAATCAGAAAGAGATTCTACGCATTTTTACCTGGCTGTCCGTTCCATCGTTTTCAAACTTACCAAAGGAGATGCCCCCGATACAGCAAAGATGAATGCCAAAGTCCGTGAAATGATAAAAGATGCCCTGCAAAGCGACGGTGTAGAAGAGATCTTTAAACTGGGTGACACAATGGAGAGCGGGCAGGATATTTTTGATGAAGATTATTTGGCTAAGATTGATAAGATCAAATTGCCCAATACAAAAATCAAATTATTGCAACAATTATTGGCAAAAGTAATTGGAGAGATCAGGAAAGTAAACCGCGTAAAAGGCATTGACTTCTCAAGGAAAATGCAGTACATTGTTGACCGATACAACGACCGTGACGCAAACGACATTATGAGAAGTGAAGTTTACGAAGAAATAGCAGAAGCCCTTACAAATCTGATCTGGGATGTTCAAAAGGAATTTAACGCAGGAGACGAATTAGGAATTGACTTTGAAGCAAAAGCCTTTTACGACATCCTGAAAGAACTCTGCAAAAAATATGACTTCACCTATCCCGACGACAAATTAATTGACTTATCAAAGGCAGTTAAAATCATTGTTGATAATCAGGCTAAATTCCCTGATTGGAACAAACGGGACGATATCAAATCAGCCTTGAAAGTTGACCTGATTCTGATTTTGGACGAGTTTGGTTATCCTCCGGTTGAGAGAGATGAAGTGTATGTTGAGATTTTTGAACAAGCAGAAAACTTTAAGAAAAACAGACAATGAATCGAATTGTACTTATAGGGAATGGCTTTGATCTGGCGCATGGGTTGCCAACCAGATACGAGGATTTTATTAATGATTATTGGAGAGGATTTCTAGAAGAAGGAATTTCGCGAGATAGGTATTATTTTAGCAGGTTCTATAATAATGAATGTATTTATCTTACTCTTCCGGATGATTATACTTTAAGCAGTCTCTTGCCTAAAAAACAGTCATCAAATCTTGCTCTTCATGGCGAAAATATTAAGTTTCTTGAATATACTGATTTCAAACAAGGAATTAATGAGTTTAATAATGATAAAGAACGTGACGAAGATAAAATCTGTATTGAATTAAGCAATAGATTCCTGTTGCATTTATTAGAATCGATAAATAGTAATAAAAACTGGGTGGATATTGAAAATGAATATTATCGGTTTTTGTGTAACAAATTTGACGCATTAGGCCATTATGTTGGTTATGAGGATGTTGGAAAATTAAATGAAGATTTTGCATACGTTAAAAGCCAATTGAATGATTATTTATTTAAGATTCTTAAGAAAGAAGAAATTCAAAGATCAGATAAGATATGGAATATAATTTATTCTCAATTCATATTGAAGGAGTTTACTGCAGTAGGGAAAGACTATTTTGTTGAAAGTGAGTTTGGGAAAATTAGAAGGGAAATCGATAATATTAGTGACCCTTTTTCTGATGAAATGTCTCCAAAAACAAGTCCATTGATTGAAGGTTATAAAGAAACACTCAACTATGTGGGAATTAGAGGGCTAAAAGAAAGTTTGTTGTCTGACCTAAAAAACGAAGAAAAAGCTAAAGCATATTTTGACTTAAAATTCCAAAACATATTGTTTCTTAATTTTAACTATACAGATACTGAGAAGCATTATTTTGACGATAATAATTTTGAATCTGAGGTAATACATATTCACGGAGAACTCAACAACCCTAATAATCCAATCATTTTTGGCTACGGAGATGAATTGGAAGATAACTACAAAAAGCTTGAAAACTTGCAGGATAATAATTACCTCGAGAACATCAAATCAATCAAATACCTAGAAACTGACAACTACAAAAGAATACTTGACTTTATCAATTCAGATAAATACCAGATCATCATTTTAGGTCACTCCTGTGGCAACTCCGACAGAACCTTGTTGAACACACTCTTTGAACACGAGAACTGTGTGTCCATTAAACCCTATTATTATCAGTACAAAGAAGGGGATGTAATAAAAGATAACTATAGTGAAATTGTTCGTAACATATCCCGCAGCTTTACCGATAAAAAAAGCATGCGGGATAAAGTAGTAAATAAAACCTATACTGATTGTTTTTTTAGTAGTGTGAAATAGTTGTCTACCACGATACCAAACACGTGCAAACTGTATATTGCTGATATTAATTCAGGGAAAAATAGAACAACTAATTACCCATCAAAGATAAAAACTGACCCTCAAACTTCCCATTGGACCAAAGATAGAGTTCACTGAGTTAGTGTCTGAATTAAAAATAAAGGCGCTTCCGATGGGTTGTGTTTTTGTTACAACGACATTGGATTCAAAAACTTCGAAAGTTCTTTCTCCTTCGGTTCGGTATATGGCACTGACTCCCCATCCGAACTCACCCCCTAATGATATTTTGGGAAAGATGAAATACTCCAGCCCCAGAAATGCTCTTGCTCCCAATCCCATGTTGATGCCTAAATCTGTTTTGGTGTTTTGTGGTCCGGGGTTTTGTGCGTAAAGAACGTTTCCATAGGTGAAGTTTGTCATCTGATGTGCATACATCAATCCTCCTTCTGCCCCATAAAATCCCTGAAGCCGTGTTTTACCAAAACGTTTTTCCAATCCCCCTGTCATGATGATGGTGTTGTTCCTGTTTGACTGGGTGTTATCGACGGTTATAAAAGGATCATTCAAACCGGCTTTAGGTGTTTTTGTGACGAAATGATCATAATGAAAGTCCAATCGAATGCCACCTCGGTAGGCAAGTTGATTGTCTTTGAAATACTTAATATAAATCAGTTGATTGCCGGATAAAAAATCCAGCGTGGGGGCATTGTTGTTGCCATTTCCTCCTATAAAGTTACCTAAATAATCAAGTATAGGCGTGGCATTGATACTAAGACCCCAGTCTCCTGCCTCAGGAAGAACTGCTTTGTCTTTTTTGTTGAAAAAATCTTTTGCAAATAAATTTACCGAGCACATTAATGCGCATACGAATAGGATGGATACTTTTTTCATTTTTGTTGAGTATAAGGGTGAATATAATTCCTTTATTTATGATATAACAGGCACGTACAAACTTAAGAATTATTTTATGAATATCTGTTCCTTATGTCTGTAAATTTGAATATGTTTAACATAAAAATCGACATTTTAGATAAAAACAAGATACACCGGATTAAAAAAATTGATATTATTCTCAGATAATTTGTTTTTTTTGAGGAGTTTTCATTACTTTTGAACCCTGATTGATATAATTCTCAATTGTTTAACTGTTTAATTGTTAATAGTATGAACTGTTTAGATTTCTGTCCGACCGAATTTGTGTGGTTTATTCCACTCATTATTGTATTAGTGCTCTGGGATGTGATTTTGAAACTTCTTGCTATGTGGAAAGCAGCACAACGTAAGGAATTGCTGTGGTTCCTGCTGATTGCGATTATCAATACGGTAGGTATTCTGCCGTTGATTTATCTGATCGTCAATAAAGACAAAAAAGAAGAATAGGACTTTCATTTTCGTCTTTTTTTGCTCAATTGTAGATAATTTTCATCAAAAACTTGTTTTTTAATGAAAAAGTATTACTTTTGTCCCGAAATTACAACGAAGACAATGACACGATTTTTTACATACTTTTATTTTTACTTTTACTTTAGCAGGTGAGAGCAGGATAATTGTAGTGTAAATTCAGAAGATATTTTTATAAAACAGGATCCTGCTCATCATATATGGGCAGGATTTTTTAATTTAAAGAACTATATGAAAAGAGTAGCTATTCAGGGCGTCAGCGGAGCATTTCATGAAATTGCCGCACGGCAGTTTTTCGAAGGAGAGGACATTGAGATCATTCCATGTACTACCTTTAGAGATCTGTTTCACTTGCTTGCTCAGGACCCATCCACACTGGGGATAGTGGCCATAGAAAACACCATAGCCGGTAGCCTGTTGCAAAATCATAATTTGTTGCGGGAGAGTGGTTGCAAAATTGTCGGTGAACATAAACTGAGAATTTCGCATACGCTGGCAGCGCTTCCGGGACAGACTATTCAGGATATTGCCGAGGTGCATTCACATCCTATTGCCCTGATGCAATGTGAGGAGTTTCTGGAACAACATCATCATCTGCGTGCCGTGGAAAGTGATGATACTGCATTATCAGCCAAAGAAATAGCAGAAAATAAAATCACTGGTCGTGCTGCCATCTGTAGTGCCTTTGCTGCGCAAAAATATGGTCTCGAGGTACTAGCCGACGGCATTGAAACTAACAAACGTAACTTTACCCGTTTCCTGATTATTGCTCAACCTGAGTTGGCAGAGAAAATGGTGAAAGATATTTATCTCGATAAATCGTCCATGGTTTTCACCCTTCCTCACGAAGAAGGAAGTCTTGCAAAAGTATTGTCTATCCTTTCATTCTATCATGTGAATCTGACAAAGATACAATCTTTACCGATTGTCGGCAGAGAGTGGGAGTACCAGTTCTATATCAACCTGACTTTCGATAATTACGAGAGATACCGGCAATCGCTGGATGCAGTGAGACCATTGCTGAAAGATTTTCAATTGCTGGGTGAATTTAAGGAGGCGAAAACACCGGCGTGAAAGGTGCAAGGATTATGGGGATGTTGCGTTTGTATCGCAGGGACGTTGTGTTTTTCCGTAGAGACGTTGTGTTTTTCCGTACAGACGTTGCATGCAACGTCTCTACCACCAATAACCAATAACCAATAACCAAAAACAACCAACAAACATAAACATAAACATGAATATACAACCAGCTAACAGACTGAACACAGTTTCAGAATACTATTTCTCCATGAAATTGCGGGAGGTGGCCGAAATGAATGCTGCGGGTAAAAAAGTTATCAACCTGGGCATAGGTAATCCCGACCTGCCGCCTTCGCAGGAAACGATAGCTGCCTTGTGTGCCGAAGCGCAGAAACCGGATACGCATGGCTATCAAAGCTATGTGGGTATCCCCGAATTACGGAACGGCTTTGCCGCATGGTATCAACAATGGTATGGCGTTGAACTGAATCCTGCGACCGAAATTCAGCCTTTGATAGGCTCCAAGGAAGGAATTCTGCATATTACCTTGGCTTTTGTTAATCCGGGTGAAAGTGTGCTGGTGCCGAATCCGGGTTATCCTACCTATACCTCTGCCAGTCGCATTTGCGAAGCCAATATCATCTCTTATGATCTGGATGAAGAAAACAACTGGCAACCCGATTTTAAGGCGCTTGAACAAATGGATTTATCAAACGTTAAACTGATGTGGGTGAATTATCCGCACATGCCTACCGGAGCCAACGGGAGCATGGACTTGTTCGAAAAATTGGTCGCTTTCGGAAAGAAACACAACATCGTCATTTGCAATGATAATCCATACAGTTTTATTCTCAATGATGATAAACTGAGTATCCTTTCAGTCCCCGATGCCAAAGACATTTGCATCGAACTGAACTCCATGAGTAAGTCGCATAATATGGCCGGTTGGCGTATGGCCATGCTGGCTTCGAATGCTGAATTCGTGCAATGGATTTTGAAAGTGAAATCGAATGTCGATTCAGGGATGTATCGTCCGATGATGGTGGCAGCGGCCAAAGCATTGCAAAACACCAAATCATGGCACGACGAAATGAATGTTGTGTACGCAAAACGACGGGTGTTGGCGCTGAGGATCATGGATGCTCTGGGCTGTAAATATGATCCTAAACAGGTGGGAATGTTTATCTGGGCGAAGATTCCCGATTGCTATAAAGACTCGGGCGAACTGGCCGATAAAATTCTGTATGACAAAAACGTTTTCATTACCCCCGGATTTATTTTCGGAGATAAAGGAAAACGGTATGTACGGATATCGTTGTGTTGTCCCGAAGATGTGCTGGGCGAAGCGTTATCAAGAATTTTACAATAAATCAATAGCCTCCGGTTTTAACCGGAGGATGATTGATCCCAATGGTGGAATTAATAAATAAAATTGAAAAATATAATATTGATTTGAATAAATATTATTGATTAATAATATACCGATTCAAACCAATATTTTAATTCAAACACATATTAATTCAAACACATATTAATTCGAACCCAATATATAATTCAACCCAATATATTAATTTGAACCCATATTAATTCAAACCGATATATTAATTCGAACCAATATACCCCCAGTTAAAACTGGGGGCTAGTCATGAAAATATTAAAATTAAAAATAATGGAATTACAATCAATTTTACTTCCCGGTGTTGATCCCAAACGTCCTTTGGTGATCGCCGGTCCCTGTTCGGCTGAAACGGAAGAACAGGTAATGCAAACCGCACGACAACTGAACGCTTTAGGTATAAAGATTTACCGTGCAGGTATCTGGAAACCGAGAACCAAACCCGGAGGCTTCGAGGGAATAGGGGCTGAAGGTTTGCCCTGGCTCAAACGGGTAAAAGAAGAACTCGGCATGTACGTGGCTACTGAGGTGGCTACTGCGAAACATGTGCGTGAAGCGCTGGCTGCTGATGTGGATATTATCTGGATTGGTGCCCGTACCACTGCTAATCCTTTTGCTGTGCAGGACATAGCAGATGCGTTGGAAGGAACCGACATTCCTGTTTTAATCAAGAACCCGGTAAATCCCGACCTTGATTTGTGGATTGGTGCCATCGAGCGGGTTTACAATGCAGGTGTTCGTAAAATCGGAGCCATCCATCGCGGATTCAGCAGTTACGATAAAAAGATTTACCGTAACCTTCCACAATGGCACATCCCTATTGAATTACATCGTCAGATGCCTGAACTGCCCATCATTTGCGACCCCAGTCATATTGGCGGAAAAAGAGAATTGGTAGCACCACTTTGTCAGCAGGCAATGGACCTGAATTTCGACGGTTTGATTGTTGAAACCCATGTGAACCCCGAGAAAGCATGGAGCGATGCACCACAACAAGTAACACCCGAAGTGCTTGATTTCATTTTAAACACATTGGTTATAAGAGATGCCCATCAAACTACCGAAAATCTTTCCGCTTTGCGTCGTCAGATTGATGAGTGTGACAACAGTCTGCTTGAGTTACTGGCCCGCCGTATGAGGATCTCAGAAGAAATCGGACAATATAAAAAAGAACACAACATGCCTATTTTACAGGAGCAACGTTATGATGAAATCCTTCAGAAAAGAATCTCGCAGGCAGAGCAGATGGGTATGCAGGGGGAGTTTATGAAAGCTGTGTTGGTGGCTATTCATGAGGAGTCGGTTCGTCACCAAATGGAAATAATGAAAGCATAATTTGTGAATATTGCACATTTATTGTATTTTTGTGCCGAAATTGAAAAGCTTCCTGAACATTTTTGGGTATTAAATGGTTTTAAGGAGGTAATACTAAAACACAAATCATGGGTAATAATTTATTAAAAGGTAAAAGAGGGATTATTTTTGGCGCGTTGAACGAAATGTCCATCGCGTGGAAAGCTGCAGAAAGGTGCGTGGAAGAAGGCGCAATCATTACTTTGTCGAACACGGCGCTGGCTATCCGCATGGGTACCACCAGCGAGCTTGCTGAGAAGCTGAACGCTAAACTGATACCGGCAGATGCCACCAGTGTGGAAGATCTGGAGCAGGTTTTCGATCAATCGATGGAAGCCCTGGGAGGTAAAATCGATTTCGTATTGCATTCGATCGGTATGTCGCCCAACGTTCGTAAGAAACGTACCTACGACGATCTGGACTATAATTTATTAAATCAGACACTGGATATTTCTGCTATTTCTTTTCACAAGATGTTGCAGGTGGCATATAAAAAAGATGCCCTGAATGAATGGGCCTCGGTAATTGCCTTATCATATGGAGCTGCACAGCGTACCATGTTCGGATACAATGATATGGCCGATGCAAAAGCCATGCTGGAGTCGATCGCCCGCAGTTTCGGCTATATTTATGGTCGCAAGCACAATGTGCGCATCAACACTATTTCGCAATCGCCAACAGTAACCACTGCCGGAAGTGGTATCAAAGGGTTCGACAGTCTTGTGGACTTCTCTGACCGAATGTCGCCGCTGGGTAATGCTACTGCAGCTGAGTGTGCCGACTATTGCGTAGTGATGTTCAGTGACCTGACCAGGAAAGTAACCATGCAGAACCTGTTCCACGATGGAGGATATTCCAGTATGGGAATGAGTTACAGGGCTATGGAGCAGTATATTAAGAGCTTTGAAGGAATAAAGGACGAAGAAGGAAATGTTATATTAGGATAAATCTTCTATAAGTACTTGCAGATTTTACAGACACAAGCAAATAGTTTTAGGAGTCGCCGCTATTGAGATTTTTCAGTAGCGGCGATTTTTTTATGAATACTCATCAAAGAAAGAGCAAATGAAAAGAATTCTTGTCATCGTTTTTTGAATCAGAAATGCTATTTTTGCATTCAATATCTTTCTATAACCAATGAAAAACAAAATACATGAATGCATTTAAACTGACAGCAGTCTTGCTGTTCACCCTCTTTTTGAGTTGTTTCTCTTTTGAAGGTAACGCACAAGTTGATCACATCATCCCCAAGCCGGTATCTGTGGTTCAACAAAAAACTGATTTTGTAATTGAGGATAATATTCAAATTAATCTTCAGGAAAATTCGCGTTTAATGCTTCAAAATGCCAAATATCTGTCGGATCAGATAAACGCACTTTTTGCAAAGAAACTTAAAACGGTAAGCGGTAAAAATAAACTCAGTAATGCCATCAATATCAGTATTGATAAAAAAATGGGTGAAGAAGCTTACTCACTTGAAGTAACAAAGAAGCAGATCAACCTTGCCGGAGGAAGTCCTAAAGGTGTTTTTTACGGTATTCAAACCCTGTTGCAGATTATTCCGGAAGAGTACATCAGGAAGGAACAGGTTAGCCGGATTATCGTCCCGGGGATTAAGATCTCAGATTTTCCCAGATTTCAATACAGAGGAGCTATGCTGGATGTGGGCAGGCATTTTTTTACGGTCGAAGAAGTTAAACAATTCATCGATATACTTGCACTGCATAAAATCAATACCTTCCACTGGCATTTAACCGAGGATCAGGGGTGGAGGATCGAAATAAAACGTTATCCCAAACTGACTGAAATCGGTTTTGTACGCCGGCAAACACTTTCAAATCACCTTCGGGACAAAACTCATCAATACGATGGTATACCTCACAAAGGATATTATACGCAGGAAGAAATAAAAGATATAGTTCAGTATGCTTCCGACTGCTTTATTACCGTGATCCCTGAAATTGATATGCCGGGTCACTTTACGGCGGCATTGGCTGCATATCCTGAATTGGGATGTAAAGACGACAAACAATATCAGGTAAGAGAAAAATGGGGTATTTTTGAAGATGTTTTGTGCATCGGCAAGGAATCATCATTTGAATTTGTCGAAAATGTTCTGCTCGAGGTAATGCAGTTATTTCCTTCTAAATACATTCATATTGGTGGAGATGAATGTCCGACCACCGCATGGAAGACCTGTCCCCATTGCCAGGAACTCATGACGAAAGAAAATCTGGCTAAAGAGTCGAATCTGCAAAATTATTTCACTCACAGAATCGAGAAGTTTTTACAGGCACATGGACGGGAAATGATCGGTTGGGATGAGGTGCTGGAAGGCGGAGTTTCTCAAACAGCCACTATCATGTCGTGGCGTGGAACCAAAGGTGGGATAGAAGCCGCTAAAAAAGGCAACAAAGTCATCATGTCGCCGGGAACGCACTGTTATTTGGATAAATACCAGTCGATGCGCACCGCATCCGAACCATTGGCAATTGGAGGTTATATCCCAGTTTCAAAAGTATACGAATTTGATCCCCTGTTAGGTTTAAATCCTGAAGAGCGTAAAAATATTCTGGGTTTGCAGGCCAATGTGTGGACAGAATATATCAAGGATTTTAAACAGGTGCAATACATGTTGCTTCCACGTTTAGCAGCTCTTGCAGAAGTGGGCTGGACTTACGGAGAGAAAAATGAAGACGAATTTGTGGCACGCCTGAAAAAATTGACAAAAAGGTATGATGCCCTGGGCTATACGTATGCAAAACATATCTTTACCGACATAAGCGGGAAGTTTGTCAGGGCCGACAGTCTGACGGTGATAGGCAAAGCAATGGATACAAAGAAAATCTATCACAGAGTTGATACGACTGTATACACCAAAATGCCGCAAAAAGTAAAATCACTTTTTACCAATAGTGCCGGGTTAGCCATCGCATTTACTACCAACAGTACTTCTGTTTCAGCCAAATGGTCGGTTAAGGGAGGGAAAGGACTTGCGAATATGTCTGATATTAATTCAATGGGGTTAGATCTGTACATTAAAAAAGACGGGACATGGCGATATGCCGGTATTGGACGGCCTGAAGGTGCTTATTCAGAACAAGTGATTGCCACCAATATGGATACGCTTACAAAGGAATGTTTGTTATATCTTCCCACCTACGATGAGATAACATCACTTGAAATTGGAGTGGACAAATCATCCTTCATCAAGCCATCAGCATCTCCTTTTACCGGAAAATATGTGATTTACGGTTCGAGCATCACGCAGGGTGCTTCAGCTTCCAGACCGGGCCTGGCTTATCCTGCCCGCATGGCCAGGATTACCGGACTGAATTTTATCAACCTGGGATTAAGTGGTAATGGTAAAATGGAAGCGCCGGTCATAGAAATGCTGGGTGATATTCATTGCGATGCTTACATCATGGATTGCATTGCGAATCCAAGTCCCGAAGAAATTCTGGAAAGGGCACCGCTTGCTATTCGTTATCTGAGAAAGAAACATCCTGAAATACCCATTATTTTCATCCAGAGTGTGCTGAGAGAAAAGGGATTGTTTGATCAAGAAGTCAGATTAAAGAGCAAGCAACAGAACGAAGCTATTGAGCGTGTTTTCAATGATCTTCAAAAAGAGCAGATTCCCCGTCTTTATCTGATAAAAGAGAACAAATTTCTGGGAACCGATAATGAAGGAACAATTGATGGAGTGCATCCCAATGATCTGGGCTTCGACAGAATGATTCAGGTGATTCAGCCGGAGATATTATCGATTTTAAATAAGAAATGATAACGATAATTCATCACGTAAAACGTCAGAGCACTATGCAATGACGTTTTTTTTATGTCCTTTTCTCAGGATAGATTCCAGGGTAACTAGTGATTACTCCACGCAGATTGTCTTACATTTTATGGTGTTCCAAAAAATAGAGTACAGCATGAAAACACACAAATGTAAATTTGACATATTGTCAGATTTTGTTTTATATTTGCAAATGGAAGCAGGATATGAAAGATATTTGAATATGATGCTCAATTAAATGATGGAAAAAGATAAATTCAAAGCTTTCAATGAAATTTACAATACATACTACCGCAAATGTTTTCTGTTTGCGAAGTCATATGTGCACAATGTTGAAGTAGCCGACGACTTTGCCTCTGAGGCCATGATGAAGCTATGGGAAAATTTTGAAAATGCCGATGATATCATCAACATACAGGCATTCCTGCTAACGGTGATAAAAAATCTCTCACTTAATTATTTACGACGTGAACAACTGAAATATCAGGTGCACGAGACCATTCTGAACAATACACAAAAAGAAATAGAGTTTCGGATTTCAACTTTAGAGTCTTGTGACCCTGATGTTTTGTTTTCTGCAGAAGTACGTTCCATATTCGAGAAAACTCTGGCCTCTTTACCTGAGAAAACACATAAGATATTTGTAATGAGCCGTGTTGAAGATAAATCTAACAAAGAAATCGCCCAAAAAATGGGGATCACGGTGAAAGGTGTTGATTATCACGTTGCCAAAGCTTTGAAGGAATTACGGATCACATTGAAAGATTACTTGCCAGCTTTGCTTTTTCTGTTGTATTAATATTCTAAACAAGTCATTAGTTGAAAATAATATCAACTTATGGCTTGTTTTTTTATGAGGTTACTAGTGAAACTTCATTCCCGTTTGTCTATATATTCAGAAGGGTGTTTCACAGGAACCTGGATAACTTATGTTTAAAATAACCCCTTCATATATAAATAAATGAATCAAAATTTATTACATAAATACCTGAAAGGTGAAACGACTTCATCTGAGAATCAGGAAATAATGAGCTGGATTGAATCAAGCACAGAAAACCGCAAAGAATTCTTGCGCTACAGGCGTTTGTATGATGCTGCAATTTGGAATGAAGCAGCTCAGTCATCAAGTAATACAGAGAAGGAAACCGTTAAATCACTTCCTTTCATCAGGAGGTGGATGCAGGTTGCAGCTATCATCGCGATTGCGATATCAGGCACAGTATTCATACAACAACACCTTTTCAACTCTGCAGAACAAATTTTTACACAAACAATTGAAGTTCCGCAGGGACAAAGGGTTAACCTTACGCTTTCAGATGGCACCAAAGTAACATTGAATTCCAATTCAAAACTTCACTTCCCATCTTCTTTCAGCGGAGCTCAAAGAACTGTTGTGCTGGATGGAGAAGGGTTCTTCGAAGTAGCGCATAACAAAAAGAGACCGTTTCAGGTAATAACTGAAAAATGCGAAATTGAGGTGTTGGGAACAACCTTTAATGTGCTTGCCTATAACAACTCCGGCATTTTTGAAACATCATTGATTGAAGGCTCAGTAAAAGTGGTCGAAAAACAATCAAATCAATCTGCCTTGCTGAAACCACAGGAAAAAGTGTCTTTGGAAGAGAATTATCTGGTTACGCAAACATTTGAGTCAGAAGATGATTTTTTATGGAGGGAAGGTATATATGTATTCAGAAACGAAGAACTCACTACTGTTTTCAAAAAGCTTGAGCAATACTATCAAACCCGGATTGAAGTAAAAAATAAAAGTTTGAGTGTAAATAAATGCACCGGTAAATTCAGACAGAAAGAAGGCATAGAACATATTATCAAAGTACTGCAGAAAGCAAATAATTTTGAGTATCAACGCAATGAAGAAGAAAACCTGATTATCATATACTAATATATTGTCAAAAAGAGAATACATGAAACACATTAACAGCGCCTGAAAGATATTTGTAGGAAGAATGTTTCATAAAAATATGGCTCCTACCATAAATTGACCTCCCAAATCCAATTATATATCATAAATCTAATAATTACAAAGACATGCTTAAAAATCTTTGCAAGCAATTGTTTTTTCTTCAAAAAAACGATACACCGAAAATACTAACCCGGAAATCAGGCATTTTCATAATTGTATTTTTTGTTACTACGCAGCTTGTAGCAAACACAGAAAAAAGCGAAAGGATAAGTTTCAACCTTAGGAATGTTCCATTAAAAACTGTTGTCACTCAAATTGAGAAACAGACTGACTATCTGTTTGTATATGACGAACAAGCTATTGATATCAATCAGAAAGTAAATGTCAATGCCAGAAACAATACAGTAGAAGAGATACTGAAAAATGTGCTGAGTGGGACAAATGTTACATACAGCATTGAAGGTAAGAATATTGTTCTTAGAAAGAAGCAAAAATCCGATCAGGACACAAATCAATCTATACCTGCTACTCATAAGATCCGGGGAGTTGTGACCGATAATCGTGGAGAGCCATTAGTAGGAGTTAATATTGTAATTAAGGGTAGAAATATTGGAACAATAAGTGATATCAACGGAGATTTTGAAATTTTGGTTGATGACAGGTCAGCATTGCAATTCTCATATCTTGGTTTCGAAACACAGGAAGTTAAGGTAGGTAGAAATAACAAGTTAAATATTTCTTTACAAGAAACTCTTAATAATTTAGATGAAGTTATTGTAATAGGATATGGAGTAACACGTAAAAGTGACTTAACAGGTGCAGTTACTTCTGTTAAGACAGAGAATCTGCCAACAGCTTCAAACACATCAATAGCGCATATGTTATCAGGTAAGGCAGCAGGTGTAACAATAATTCAAAATAGTGCACAACCCGGTGGTGGTGTACAGATGCTCGTGAGAGGTGCTGCGTCAACCGGAGCTGGTAACGAGCCTTTGTATGTTATTGATGGTTTTCCGGTTGGAGGGAGCTCGATTGAGCCTGCTACAGACAATCGATATTCTGATTTTGGATCCCGTAATCCTTTAAACTCAATTAACCCTAATGATATCGAATCTATTGAGATTCTAAAGGATGCATCTTCTACAGCAATATACGGTGCCCGTGCAGCCAATGGGGTAATAATTATTACGACCAAAAAAGGTAAAGAAGGTAAAGCTGAGGTAAACTATAATTTTAGTTTTGGAGTGCAGGAAATTGCGAATAAGATCGATATGATGAATGCAACAGAGTTTATGGAAGAAGCGAACAGATTTGCAAAAGAGAAATGGTATTACGACAATCGTGTTTATCCCTATGGAAATACGGATCCGGCAAACGTTCAAAATCAGCTTAAATACCCATACACTGAATCGCAGATTGCTAATGCAGGTGAAGGCACAAATTGGTATGATTTAGTAACCCGCCAGGGTATGATAAGCCAGCATAACGTTTCTATCTCCGGCGGTATGGCCGGTTTGAAGTATATGACCTCCTTCAATTATTATGACCAAGAAGGTGTGGTGAAGAATTCTGATTTTACCCGCTATACTGGACGAATAAATATTGACCATCAATTAAATTCATATTTAAAATATGGAATTACAGCTACACATAGCAACATAATATCTACTAACATACCTTTGGGTACTCAGGATTTTGAAAATTCAGGATTATTGAATTCTGCACTTGCTTATGATCCTACAATCCCGGTTAAAGATAAAAACGGGAATTATATGATGAGCGAGCTTATGACAACCGTTCCTAATCCTGTTTCAATGCTTGAAATAACTGATTATACGAAAACAAAACGTTTATTGCTGAATGCTTACGTACAAGCTGAACCAATTAAGGATCTATTGATCAAAATAAACCTGGGATTCGATGATCAAAGCGGCATGCGTAACTCTTACATTCCCAAAACAACATTATATGGACAACAAGAAGGAGGTAAAGCAAGCAAAAGCTTAGCCACTTCTTTCGATAAGCTCCTTGAAACTACGTTGAGTTACAACTTTCAAATAAACCAAAGTAACAGAATTGGTGTCATGGCTGGTTATTCATATCAGGGATTTGAAGCAGAGGGGTTGGCCGCCTCAAACTCGAAATTTTTCACAGATGTTTTTTTATATAATTCACTGGCTTCAGGCGAGGTACAACGTCCAACAGTAAGCTCAAACAAATCTCAAAGTGTTTTACTATCCTATTTCGGACGTGTAAATTATAATCTAAAGGACAAATACCTTATTACTTTTACAGCCAGAGTCGATGGGTCTGATAAATTTGGGGTTAATAACCGTTATGGGTTTTTCCCCTCTGGAGCTATCGCATGGCGTATCAAGCAGGAAGAATTTCTTAAAAACATTGAATATCTTTCAGATTTAAAGTTTAGGATAGGTTTAGGACAAACGGGTAACAGCAATATTGGTAACAACGCTTTTGAATATTATACTGCTGCCTGGCAGGAATATGTGTTTGGCAATACTGTAAATATCGGAACAACTAAACTCCAGATCGCTAACCCGAATTTAAAATGGGAGACAACAACAGAACTTAATCTGGGTGTAGATTTTGGATTCTTCAATCAGCGTATTGGGGGTACTCTTGAGTATTTCAAAAAAGAGGTTAAAGATCTGCTGGGTTTTAAAAAATTAAAATCTTTCATGGAGGTCAACGCTGTTGCTGCAAATATTGGAAAGACTCAAAGTAGTGGTGTTGAGTTAACCATACGTAGCAGAAATACTACAAATGAGTTCAAATGGGACACTGAATTTAATTTTACACGATACGTTGATCGTTGGAAAGAAAGAAATCCAGACGACATACTAAACCCCTGGCAAAAGAGCGACGATCCAATTCGGGCACATTATTCTTATTTATCTGACGGCATTTTAGGTGTCAATGAAACTCCTCCTTCATCAATGCCCCATTTGTTACCCGGGCAGTTTAAAGTGAAAGATGTCAATGGATATATCAGGGATGAGTTTGGAAATCTGGTCCCTGATGCTGATGGGAAAGTCCAATATATGAATACGCCTGATGGTGTTATAGATCAGGCAGATATCGTTTTAATTGGCACTTATGACCCCGGCTTTTCGATAGGACTTGGAAATATATTTGAATATAAACAATTTGATCTGAATATCTTCTTTTATGGAATGTTTGATAGGATTGTCAATAACGCCACAAGAGGAAAATACTCAATTCCGGAAATACGTCGTATTTTAAATGGTCAAAATATGATGACAGAAGTAAGCGGGCGCTGGGCAAGTGACAATACTAACAGCAATTTACCCTCCGGATTTGTAAGTGTATATCCTCAACCATCTGATTATCTTTGGGAAAAAGCATGGTTTATACGATGCAAGAACATCACAATGGGATATAATATTCCGACAAAGAGAATGAAAAAAGTAATTTCTAAAGCCCGTGTTTTTGCTGATATCTCAAACTTATTTGTAATTACACCTTATAAAGGCAACGACCCGGAAACCGATTTTAAAGCCGGTTATCCAAATCAACATACTTACACTATCGGAATGAATGTAACTTTTTAAACAACAACTCTCATGGGAAAGAAATATTTTTTAGGAATAGTAACTATAATGATGATATTTTACTCTTGTAGTCTTGATGTCGAGATCTATGACCAACTTTCTTCTAACAACATCTTAAATACCGAAAGCGATGTTAAAGCGGCTGTTACCGGAATTTATCATGAATTAAGGGGAGGAGGATGGGACAGGTATAATTGCGCATGGGGTTCATTATTAACTATGCAGATAGGTTGCACTGATGAATGTAGCAGTAACTGGTTATGGGAACCTCAAATGGATTTTCTCTGGAAAGCAGAGACTACAGACATGGGGTTATTTTACATGGAGATGGTACCTGCAGTAACCAAGGCTACCTCATTAATTGAACGTCTGAAAAAAGTATCAATTTCGGCTCCTCTTAAAAGACAATACACAGCTGAGATTCGTTGCTTGCGGGCAATTTGGGCCTATGATCTATACGATTTATATGGAACTGTACCTTTAATCCTGGATCCGGACATTGCCACAAATCCAGACGAAGCACAAAATTATATGCCATCTCGCCCTTCAGTTGAAACTTATGTAAACTTTGTTGAGTCAGAGTTGAAAGATGTTCAGGATAATCTAAAAGCTGCAGATGAGTTGTCCTCCGGAGATTATGGTAGAATGACAAAGGGAATCGCCCAAATGTATTTGTTAAAATTATACATGCACGAAGCAGGGCAGGAAAGGCATTACAGAAATAATGAGACCAGAGCATTAGTTTGGTGGACTAAAGCAGATTCAGTTGCAAACAAAATAATAGCTGATGGAAAATATAAACTACAGACCGATTACATGTCAATTTGGTCTCCAACAAATCAACGCAATAAAGAAGTGATATTTCCAATTCCTAATGTTCCAATTGGTGGATTAGGTAACTGCTTCTTAGCACATGCACTTCCGGCAGATTATGTTTCACTAAATAATATACCTCTTACAAAATGGGGTGGATTTCTGGTTCCATGGACTTTCTATGACACCTATGCCTCCCAGGACAAACGTCTGACTGCTTTAGTATCTACATATTGGAATGGGAAGAAAATGGTTGACAGAAGGACCGAGTATGTTGGAAGACCCGGTGCAATACCTATGAAATATCAGGAGAACCCAAACACAACAGGACAATGGGATGGGAGTGAATATGTAATTAACAGATATGCTGAAGTTATTCTTGCAAAAGCAGAAGCCATAAATGAACTTCACGGTCCGACAAGCGAAGCAAAGTCTTTAATTCATCAGATCAGAAGCAGAGCATTTGATAATTATGCCGGAAGTGCCCATGAAAAGTTAATTGATGACATTACCGACAAAGCAACATTTCGTGATCACATATTAAAAGAAAGAGGATGGGAATTCTGTTGGGAAGGCATGAGACGTCCGGATCTTATACGTCATGGCAAATTAATATCAAATGCTCTTGATAGAGGCAAGGTCTCGGCAGAATCCAAACATATTCTGTATGCAATACCACAGGTCGCAGTCTACGAAAACACAAACATAGTTCAGAATGAAGGTTTTTAATAAATTTATTCAACAAATAGTATTAATCATTTAAATAAATTATCATGAAAAAATTAATGTTTTTATTTATTGCAATTATGGCTCTCACCTTTACAGCTTGTGAGAAAGATAATCCTGAAACAGATGATCTGAAAAAGAAGGATATCACCTTATATCTTCCTGATGATTTAGAAGAGTTTGATCTTGAATATGAAAATCAGTCAAAAGAACTTGACTTCGAGTGGGAAGCTGAAGATGGATTTGACTACTCAATACTATTCAGTCTAAATGAAGAAATGACTGAAGTAAGAACCATCACAGTGGAAAATAGAGACAAGAAATCACTGAGTCATTTACAATTAGATAGTATATTAAATGAGTTGGGCATAAAAGAATACAATCGGGGTGAAATTTATTGGCAAATAACAGGGAAAAAAGGAAAAACGGAAGCCGCCAGTGAAATCAGGAGTATGAAGTTATTCCGATTCTATAAGCCGTTTATTGATCCAAGAGACAATGAAATATATCGTGTCTGCAGAATAACAGATCCTTTAACGGGTAATTATGCTGTTTGGTTGGCAGATAACTTAAGAGCTGTAAAGTATAGTGACGGAACAGCAGTAACAGAAGTGAAATTTTACGAACCAAAAGAGAGTGAAGATCAATCGTGGATTAAGAAATTTGGAGCTTATTATACCTGGACTGCCGTAATGAGAGGAAGCCAGGGTGCAGAAGAAGGTGAAAAAAATCAGGGTATAGCTCCTGTAGGATGGCACATACCAACTAAAGCTGAATGGGACTTCTTAATAAATAGTTGCGATCAGGGTAACGGTCCTGCTACTGAGTTAAAAGATAAAAACCTGTGGCATCCTGATGCAACAAATATTGGAACAAACTCTGCTCATTTTAATATGGCAGGTACCGGATACATTTGGACATTAACAGAGCACAGTGTTATTGAAGCTTTTATGACAACTTATTTTTGGACTGCAACGGCACCTAAAGCAGGAGATATTTACCCATGGAATCCTCCTGCAGAAAATTTTCCTAATCAGGCTGTTACCTATGGTTTTAATGTTAATGATTTCGGTGCTGCTTTATATCCATATGACAGAACAAGAGGTTTCTCAGTAAGATGCGTGTTAGACTAATTGACTGAATTATAATGAAACTAAAACTAAAACATATAGGATTCCTATTGCTTGTAGCAGTTTTTGTGTGTTGTAAACCAACGGACAACAAAAATGACTTAACTAACCAACGAAAACTCTTAGCTGAACGTCCACCTATGGGATGGAACAGCTGGATATGTTTCGGAACTTCAGTAAAAGAAGAGGAAGTTAAAGCAAATGCAGATTTTATGTCGGAAAATTTGCTTCAATCAGGATGGGAATATATTGTAATTGATGCTGGTTGGTATGCTCCGGGAATGGTAAAACTTGAACAATATGAATCAACAAATCCGGAACAATTAATAGATGAGTATGGTAGGCTGATTGTAGATGCGGAAAAGTATCCCTCATCAATTAATAGAAAGGGGTTAAAACCTTTGGCAGATTATATTCATAAAAAAGGATTAAAACTTGGCATTCATATTATGCGTGGAATACCAATACAGGCTGTGAAGGAAAATACCCCAATCAAAGGAACAAATTTTCATGCGCGTGATATTGTAAATTATAACTCTCAATGTGATTGGTATTTTGGATTTTATGGTATAGATATGAGTAAACCTGGTGCACAGGAATACTATAATTCAATATTTGAATTATACGAGTCCTGGGAGATTGACTATATAAAAGCAGATGACCTTCTTTCTCCGGTATACGCTGTAGATGAGATTGATGCAATACGAGCAGCTATGGATAAAATTAAACGTCCCATGGTACTAAGTCTTTCTCCAGGTCCGGCTCCCATCGAAAACATAAACCATTTGAAACAAACGGCTCAACTATGGAGAATCTCAGAGGATTTCTGGGATAATTGGGAGTCCTTAAAAGACCAATTCGCACTCTGTCGGAAGTGGCAGGTTTATATTGGTGACGGAAGCTGGCCTGATGCCGATATGCTACCTGTTGGTCCAATGGCACAACGTGCAATGCGGGGTGCACCAAGGCTCTCTCACTTCACACAGGATGAGCAGTATACGATGATGACTTTATGGGCAATGTTTCGTTCTCCACTTATGTTGGGATGTAATTTACCGGAACTTGATGACTTTACGCTTAAACTGATCACAAATGATGAAGTGATAAAAATTAACCAGTATTCTGTAGGTAATAAAGAGCTTTTTGAACGTGACGGCGTTATTTGTTGGCATGCAAAAAGCAAAGATCACACTACAGATTACATAGCCTTGTTCAATTTAAATGATAACAGAATAAATAACTATGTATTCGACTTAAAGGAGATTAATCATATCGGGAACTCTATTGCAGAAGAACTGTGGTTGAAAAATAGTTTTAAGATTAATAACAATACAATTGAACTATCAATTAATCCACATGGTGTTAAGCTAATCAAAATAAAAAACAAGAATTAATATGTTAAGAACTCAGAAAATAATCCTATTCAGCCTTTTTTCATCTATTCTTTTTGCATGTAAATATCCTGAAGGGCCTGTAATTATACCTGTAGACTCTGATTCAACTACATGGATTTTAAATAGTTTTGAAGAGATTGATCAATATAAAAGTTCTCAAAACAGCAATAAGACTAATCTTCGTTTGTTAAAAAATGAATTCGAGAACATCCAATTAATAATAGAAACGTCTACAAATAATGAATTGACAGTTGAAAGAGAGAGTCTCAACAATCCGATACAATTAACAGTAAAAAGAATTGCAGCATTCGAGTCTGTTAATGACGTACTGGTTCCCTGTAATAATATAGTAAAACCTGAGCGAAGGCTTATTAAGTTATGGTTAACTTTCAAGACAGATATAAATGCGAACAGTGGAATATATACAGAAGTAATCAGATTCAGGAACGAAAATGAAAGTCATAAGATTACAGTAACAATTAAAATTGAAAATGCCTATTTGCCGGAAGTTCCATCGATAGCCTCAGTATTTGGCATCAATCCCGGGAATATGATTTATTCAGGACTTACTGATGAACAAAAGACGGCAAAAATGAAGCAAGTCTCAGATTTATTGTTAACATATCGAATATCACCATATTTTTCAACCTGGCTTTCCGGAACAATGAAAACCGAAGTCAATTCTTCTCCCTATAAATGGGATGACAGTCGTACCTGGGATTATTTATCAGATCCCCGATTCAATAGGATAGCCCTTCCTTTTCATGGACTTTCCGACGACGATCTGAATTCTTTGCTGAGCACAGCAAGAAGCAAAGGATTGCTTTCAAAAGTTTACTTCTATATTTGGGATGAACCAACTAAGATATCGGAATATGAGCAAATTAAAGCTTTTGCAGAAAAGATTCACAGTTATGAACCTCAAGCTAAAGTATTAACAACCTTCTATCGAGGTCCTGAAGATGGCCCGCAAAAAGACGATTTATTTGCTGTATTTGACATTCTGAATGGTGCTACAAGTATATTTTGCACCGGAGTTTGGTCGTTACAAGGTAACGAACAAAGGGCACAACAATGCAGAGCAAAATTAAAAGCAGGACAAGAATGGTGGACGTATGTATGTATGGGAGATACTCCGGGACTATCTCACAATTCATCTGGTATTCCCAACAGAGTAGTTATGTGGAGAAACTGGAAAGAACAATCCAGCGGATTCCTTTACTGGGTAGTAAATGGTTTCTCAAGCATGAATCCATTACGTTCAAGGTCTGAACTTCCCAAAGGGGACGGTATATTGATTTATCCCGGAGAACCTTTTGGATCAGAGGATTTCTGCACGTCAATACGTCTTGAAAGATGGCGGGATGGAGTCGAGGATTATGAAATGCTTAATATGTATGAAAAGAAAAAAGGGCGGAGTGCTGCCGAATCATTACTTTCGAATGTGTATTCAAACCCAACTAAATACACAACGGAAGTCAAATATATGGAAGCCTTTAAGAAGAAACTCATCGATGGGATAATTGAATAACAACTTTCAATTAAAACGATTAACATGTACAAACTGAAAAGAAATATATTATTAATCTTTCTCACATTGCTATTGATGTCATGTAAGAATGATCTAAAATGCTATATATTACCTTCTACCGAAAATGTAGATAGTTATAAAAATTTCGCTTCAGACACAAAGATTAGTTTAGTGATGGCAAAAGCTGAATACGAGCATTTTCAATTAGTATTTGAAACAATCCCTAACGAAGAGTATTCAATTTGTAACCAACAAGAAAATGCTGATCTCACGTTCAACTTTCGTAAAATTGAATCTATAAATGGATATGATGATGTGCTGGTGCCAACCGGAAAACAAATTTTAGCACAGGACACAATCGTTAAATTGTGGGTAACATGTCAAAGCGGATACAACACAAAACCTGGTACATACAAAGAACAAATGGTTTTAATTGGTAAGAAAAGTAAGCAAACAATCCATATAAATGTAACCGTTTATAATGTAGAGTTACCAATAAAACCCTCAATACCAGCGGCTTTTGGTATTATAGACAAAAACCTTTACGATTCAACCAAACTTGAATCTGAGGAACAGGAAAATATCCGTTTGAAATGGGCAGATTTATGTCTGAACTATCGAATTAATCCATATTTTTCAACATGGCTTGAAAAAAGTATGAAGCATGAAGCACATTCTTCTCCATGGAAATGGAATGATGTACGAACGGCTAAATTTCTTGCTGATGAACGTTTTAACAGATATGCACTACCATATCACTCTCTTCAAAAACAAGAGTTAAAAGAGATGTTGCAAACATATGAAGAAGCAGGAATACTTAAAAAGGCATATTTCTACTTATGGGATGAGCCTGTTCTAACTTCTGAATACCAGCAAATTAATGACTTTGCCCAAGAGATACATGAAATTAGCCCTCAGGCTAGTGTACTAACAACTTTCTATTGCGGTCCGAAAGATGGTAAATTCAAGGATCAACTATTCTCGGTTTTTGATTTATGGAAAGGTAACACTCAAATTTATTGTATGAGTGCCTGGGCTTTAAAAACTGATGAAACTAAGGCCGACACATGCAGAACGTTGTTGCAAAACGACGACGAATGGTGGACATATGTTTGCATGGGACCTGATGGTAAAGAGCCTAATCTTCTACTTAGTATGACCGGATATCAACATCGTGCAGTCTTATGGAGAAGCTGGAAAGAAAAAACCACAGGGTTTCTTTATTGGGCGGTAAATGCTTTTGATGATATGAAAAAGCTAACATATAGAAAAGACTTGCCGGCAGGTGACGGAGTGCTGATTTATCCCGGGGAATTATTTAATTGTAAAGATCCTGTTGTATCTATTCGTCTGGAAAGGTGGAGAGATGGCATCGAAGATTATGAATATCTTAAATTACTGGAACAAAAGGTTGGTCGGGCAAAAGCAGAATCAATATTTAATTCAATATATCAATCACCAGTTGAATATACCAACAATTATACTCAGATTAATAAATTCAGAGAAACGGTATTAGACATTCTAAAAAAATAGAATTATTATATTAATTAATTTAAAATTTAAGATCATGAAAAAAATTACATTTTTAAAACATTATTTGTGTGTGTTCTTATTTGTAAACCTTTTTACACCACAACTTAAAGCTGATATCGGATATGCTGAGTTTAAAACTATAAATTCAGGAATGAATGCATTAGAAACAGTCATCGGAACAAACAGCATTACAATTGAGACATGGATCTACATTGACAATGCTGCTGGTTTTTTTGCTTCCAATATGCATAATGATAAAGGATTTCTTTTAGGTTTTGATGGTTGGTTTAAGTTCCAGTTAGACGGAAATGCTGTTTGGATAAATCCCACAACATGGATTGGTAAATGGACACATATTGCATGTGTTGCAGATGGCACAAATATGATTGTTTATGTTAATGGAGAGAGTGTAGGCACTGCAACAAGTTCAGGCTATAATATTGATGCCGATAATAAACCGATGTATCTGGGAAGAGCTCCGTGGGGAAATGCATTTAAAGGAAAGTTAGCAGATTTTCGCTTGTGGAATGTGGCAAAAACAGCTACAGATATACAAAACAATTACAAAAAACAGGTTTCTAAGACTTCACCGGGGCTGATAAAAAATTATTATTTTAATGAAGGTATGGGCGACAGTGCAGAGGATGTTGTAAATCCATCAGGAAACAGAGGCTGGTTTATGGGGACATTGAACACAGATTATGCATGGGGAGTGGTTGCAAAAACTCCTTCTAACTTAAACTATGTACCTGTGAGTAATAATGAACTTAATTTTACATGGGAAAGCAGTACTAACCTAAATAACAAATGGACTATCGAGGTAACTGATCCCAACAACAACATTACATTGATTGAGAACGTTTCGGAGAAAACTGCCAATATTAAGGAAATGATAAACGGACGATACGAGTTCAGGGTCAAAGAAATCTCATTTATGGAAACAGAACTTTCCGACTGTATGGAAGTAAACATACCTCTTCTCACTTCAATTTTTACTACTCAGTCTCAAAATCTTAAAAGTAAATTAATTCAAAAAAGCAATCATATTATCATAAACAGAGATAGTAATTCAGAATGTATTTTACTTGTTTACAATACAACCGGACAATTAAAACTAAATAAAGTTTCTATTGAAAATGAACTGGATCTCGATATTTCATCCTGGAATAAAGAAATATATATTGTTAAACTTTACGAAAAAGGATTTTATACAACATGGAAAGTCATCAGATAGCAAAAAATATGCACATTCCAAATTAATATGATTAACCCATTCGAACCGCTCCATTCGACTCAATCGAATCGCCCGTTTCGATTCATTCAAGTCGCTCGGTTCGACTCAATCGAATCGTTCGGTTCGAATTAATCGAAATAACCCGGTTATATCATCAAAAAAGCCCATTGAAAAATTTTTCAGTGGGCTTTCGCTTATACAACAACCGGGAATTAAACCGTCAGGACATATTCCAACACATAGGTGCGGGGTTCTTTTAACATTGTATGGGTTGTAGAAAACTGCGTCGTCAGATGCAACTTATAATCCCCTGTCGGCAAATCGGCCGGAACTATAAAAGACACCTTACTTGGGTCATTCAACAGGATGGAAGTCATTGGTATTTTTACCGACTCATTGGTTTGCTGGTTTACGATAGCGATGCCATTGGCGGGATTATCGCCTGCAATGCGAATGCGTGTACCTTCCATATTGACTCCACCACCGGGAGTTAAACGTGTATTCACTTCACCGGTGTTACATCGATAACCTGACTTACGACTGCCCCAGACGGAGCCATGCGGCGAAGATTTACTTCTGCTGATGTTACTGCATTTCGAAGTGTAGCGGTTGGTACCACCCGAACATTTAGTGTATGTTGCCCGGGTATCCATTTGGGATCATCTCCGTAAAATACACCGTTTACACCCACACTGAAATAGCCCAGTCCGAAGGCAACCGAAGCGCCCTTCGAAATTTCTTCTCTTGCAATGTCCTTTAAAATCTCGATAGCTGACCTGAGTGCACTGGCACTAGTTCTGTTCGTCTTTGAATCGCGATACCGATTAAATCTTCTTCATTCAGAGATCTACTCGTAAGCACTTTTCCAATTCTGTCGTCCGACCTTTCTGTAATGGCGAAATCATACAATTCCACGACCACACTAGCTTTAGGATTTTCTGCCATGATAAAACTAATTTTTTGTTGATTAATTATACTATTCTTCGGCTTACAAACGATGTTTCTTCGATTGTTCAACAGCCGGTGCAATATTAGGTACATCAAACAAGCTTTCTTATCACAGAAGTATCATTTTTTACTCACTAAATATAACAAGTTCACTAAATTATATTAAAGTTAAATCCTAAATGTATGTTCAATTTAAGACATTTTGTAATTTCGCATTTGAAAAATCCGTTAACCTTGGTAATTGCTTACATTGTAATTATGTTTAATATATGAAGAAAATCCTTTATGTGGGAGAAGATCTGTGTCTTGCCTCAACAGGATGTTGCATCAGGATATAAAACCAGGTTCCTCCCATCAGCGGTATGTGTTGGGCTACTTTCTTTATATTCCGTTTGAACAATCCTTACAATATCAGGATAAAGATATTCATCTCAGCTACTTTGAAAATGAAGTGTTGTTGATGTTGTGCCGGCATATGCATCAGTTTGTCTCCCGAAAAAATATGATCTGTGAGATATGGCAGGTAAAAGACTGTACCCTGAAAGAACCCTCTTTTTATAATAATATTACCAAACTCAGTAAAATTCTGCAACACGATCCGCGGATTAAAATTGAATGTTGTTTGAGGTCGAAAGTGAGGCTGCTGGTAGGGTGAATTTTTTTCATTATTTTTATGCCTTCAAACTAATTCGCGTATATTTATGAAGTCAACTCGTTTTATATTGCTTTTGGTGTGCTTTTCATTAAGTATAACCCTGTTTTCATTTGCAAACGGACAAAAAATAGTTAAGATTCTTGCCATTGGCAACAGTTTCTCCCAGGATGCTGCCGAATCATACGTCGACGATCTGGCAAAGGCCGATGGCGTGCAGTTGATCATTGCCAATATGTATATAGGCGGATGTTCGCTGGAACGACACTGGAAAAATGCACAAGGTGATTCAGCTGCCTATTCCTACCGCAAGATTGTCAACGGCGACACTACAATCATTACCAAACAAAAACTGAGTACTGCCATTAAGAATGAGAACTGGGACTATATCACCTTTCAGCAGGCAAGTCCGTATTCAGGGTTAATCGACAGTTATTTTCCCTATCTCACAAACTTACTTAATTATACAAAGCAACTTGCTACCAACCGGAATGTGAGATTTGCTTTTCATCAGACATGGGCTTACGCTGCTAACTCAAAACAAAGCGCATTCAAAAGTTATAATAATGACCAGCAACAAATGTATCAGGCCATTATGCATGCTGTTGAGGTGGCAGTGAAAAAAGCAGGAATCAGGATCGTAATTCCATCGGGTACTGCCATTCAAAACGGAAGAACCAGTGTAATAGGCGATACTTTCTGTCGCGATGGCTATCATTTGAGTCTGGGAGTAGGTCGGTTTACTGCTGCCTGCACCTGGTACGAAACGCTGCTGAAACGGAATGTGATGAAAAATTCTTTTATCCCTGCCGGAGTAAGTCCTGAAGAAGCAAAGATAGCCAAAAGTGCAGCGCACTATGCCGTGAAACAGCCGTATAAGGTTACAGAAATGAAGAAAATCAGGTAAGTAATCAGATTGTAGTTAGAGAAAATACGAAAGTACTGTCAATGTTATTTTTTTATATATTTTCTCACAACATCCGGTTTGTTTGTGGTTATACCGCTCACCTTACCGCGTGCTTGCTTTACCAACTCAGGGTCATCCACCGTCCACACCAGCAGATCAAGTCCTGCCTGCTTTGCTTTTTCTGCAAGACTCACTGTCAGTATTTTATAATGGACATTGAGTCCATCCAACTTTAATTTTAAGCAGGTGTTGATTAATTCCTCCTCAGCCATTTCTTTGCCGGATAGATAATAACATTTGCATTCGGGGAGGTATTTCTTTGCTTCAGCTAGCACTTCAGCTCCAAAGGAAATAATGATGGCATCATTTGCGCGGCCAGATTTTTTCAGTAGATCACTCAGCATGGGAAACACAGTTCCGGCATTTCCCTTCTCTTTGAAATTCTTAATCTCAATGACCATCTTTTTCCTTTTCGGAAGGAGTCTGATTGCTTCAGAGAGGAAAGGTATTTGTTCCCCGTTATTCAATCGTAAAGCTCTCAGATCTGCTGCCGTTGATTCCGGAACGATAAGATTTCCATTTGCAATTCGGCCGGTAGTTCTGTCGTGTATAACTACCAGAGAATCGTCTGTTGTGCGCCAGATGTCCATTTCAATGGCGTCGGCTTTGAGTTTAAATGCTTTTCTGAAAGCAGCAAGACTGTTCTCTGTTTCGTAAGCCGAGGCACCGCGGTGGGCGATGACACTGATTTGAGCGTGAGCTGTAAAATGGACAGAAATATATAGTATGAAAATGAAATGTCTGCTTTTTATCATCGTTGTTAATTTTAATCTCAGTTCATGAAGGAAATGATTAATTTAAACTTATACCAGCTAACTATTAAAGAAGTTTTTTTAATGTTTTCAAAACAATTGGCTCCATAATTTTATAACCTTCCAAATTTGGGTGAACGCCATCCGCAGCGATATTTGCCGGAAGTCCTCCACGTTCATCCACCAGGGCAGAATAATAATCAACATAAGGTATTTTGTTCTTTTGCGCATAATCACGAATCATTTCATTCAGCAGCTTAATATCGGCAGCCGGTTTTAGTTCTTTATTCCATCTAAATTCGTATGCGGGTAGAATAGAGCATAATACAGGTTTTATTTTGTTGAATTGCGCAAGTTCACACATTGATTTGATGTTTTGCAGGATGTGTTTATGACTGATAACTCCATTGTTTCTGGCAATATCATTAGTGCCGGCCATAATCACTACTATTTTGGGCTTGAGTTCAATGACATCAGCCTGGAAACGGGTAAGCATTTGACTGGTTGTTTGTCCGCTGATGCCTCTGCCGGTAAATCCGTTCTTAGTAAAGAATTCTGAATGAATGCGGTACCAGCCTTCGGTAATTGAATTGCCCATAAAAACCACCTTTGCCGGTTTTTGTAAACTGTCATTCGTTGCTGCATAACGATTAAAACGTGCCCAATCGGATGATCGCATTTTAATCCTTTCCTTTTCGGCGAAATGACTTTCCAACTGCTTGTACTGATCCGGATTAATCGTGAGGGTGAGTGGCTGGTTTTCCTGTGCAATGAAGTTCGTGGCAATCAGGATGCAAAATGAGAATAGCAGGGATCTTTTCATAATGATAATCTGTTAATTGTTAATGATGTTCTTCTTCAGGTCTTTTCTCCACTGTATAAGGCCCGCAATAGCCATAATAGTATAAACAATAAATAATATTGCGGTAGGATACAATTCTTTATAAAAATAAAGGCCTGCGGAGACTGCATCTACAACAATCCAAAGCATCCAATGCTCAATCAGCTTTTTTGCGAGCATCCACGTGGCGGTAATACTTAGGGCGGTAGTAAAAGAGTCGGATTTTGGCAGAGGCGAATCGGTGTATTTTGCTAATATGAAATAGTATAAGAAAAACAGAGCTATTGTAATGACTGATAAAGTAATAGTCTGTTTCAGGTTCACATTCTTTACCGGTAGTTCTTTCCCTGTGTGCATTTTACCTGACTTCCAGCTTATCCAACCGTAAATGCTCACTCCCAGATAATAAAACTGTAGCGACATATCAGCATAAAATTTACTGCTAAAGAAAACGACAATGTAGAGGGCTGAGCATAAAAATCCGAAAATCCACAGGCCGATTTTTTGTTGTATGGACAGATATAAATAAATCAGGCTGAGAATAGCTCCCGCAATTTCGATGTAGTGTTGTGAGATGTAGTTAATCATTATTCGGTAAATGAGTCTCTGAAATCCTCATTCCTGAGGTAATCGCTTTTCAGATGCGGAAAGTGTGAGATTCGAACTCACGGAGCAGTTACCCGCTCATCGGTTTTCGAGACCGACCCAATCGACCACTCTGGCAACTTTCCTTAGTGTTAATTCAGTATTTTTTCGTATGCTCCGGGTGTTTTCAGCAACTGAACGGCTTTTTGCAAGGACTCGTTTTCTGTATCCATGATACGGTAATATTCGTTCATCGACCACAGATCACGGGCGATCAGCGCTTTGAGCTGCAAAGATATTAATTCTTTGGAAATATTGAACTGTTCTTCGTTAAAAGGAATACCTTCATTGAGTGCAGCTGCTTTTAGTTTTTCCCAAATAGGCTCTTCAATTTTAAAATCTGCATAGAATTTTTCAAAATCCTTGTATTTTCTTTTCAGAGTATCCCTGTTTTTATCAATGAACTGAACAATCACTTTATTTACTACGCCCTGCGCAACTATTTTACGATGGTAGTCGGTGAACCGGGTGGTGTCGATAGGGATGAAAATGTCTGGCATGATTCCTCCTCCACCGTAAACGGTTCTTTTTAGCTTTAATGTCTGATACTTCAATGAATCAGGAAAATGAATGGAATCAGCGTGCAGCATTTCTCCATGGTCGAATCGTTCGGCAATATCTTTCTGGTATTTTTCAACACCATCTTTGTATGATTTCTGTATACATCTTCCGGTTGGGGTATAATAACGCGAAGTGGTCAGTCGGAGCATCGAACCATCGGTGAGAGGGATCTGTCTTTGTACAAGTCCTTTGCCGAAGGTCCTTCTGCCGATGATGATTCCTCTGTCCCAGTCCTGTATGGCTCCTGAAACAATCTCGCTCGCTGAGGCGGAATATTCATCTACAAGGACAATAAGTTTTCCCTGTTCGAATGATCCCATGGCGCTGGCGTTTGCCACTGTTTTTGGTTGACGTAAGCCTTCGGTGTAAACGATTAATTGATTTCTTCCCAAAAACTCATCGGCAAGTTCGATGGCCGCGTTAAGATAGCCCCCGCCATTGCCCTGTAGGCTAAGGATCAGATTCTTCATGCCTGATTTTCTGAGTTTCATGAAGGCATCACGATATTCATCAGCTGTCTTGGCTCCGAAATTATTGATTTTGATGTATCCTGTTTCGTGATCAATCATGTAGGCGGCATCAACTGTATTGATGGGTATTTTGTCGCGGATAATTTTAAAAAGCATCAAATCATTTCTTCCTCTCCGGGCAATTTGTACCTCAACTTCCGACCCTTTTGGCCCCCGGAGTTTTTTCATAACATCAGAATTCTGAATCTTTTTTCCGGCCATCAATTCTTTGTTGATGTAGATGATGCGGTCGCCGGGCATTACTCCGACTTTTTCGGCCGGACAGCCAGCGATGGTTTGCACAACCAATATGGTGTCTTCGAAAATCTGAAACTGAATACCTACTCCTTCGAAACTACCTTCTAAAGGTTCATTTACCCGTTCTACTTCATCTTTCGCTATATATGACGAATGCGGATCAAGTTCTTTCAAGGTCGCAATAATGGCTGTTTCAACAAGTTTCTTTTCATTAATGCTGTCCACGTACAGATTTGAAATTACGCTGAAAACATTGTTTAGTTTTAACAGGTCGGAATTAATTTTTAATTGAGAAAAGACCGGAAACAGATTTGTCAGCACAAAAAGCGTCAGGATTATTTTTTTCATCAGGGAATATTGTGAGGAGAAAAATGGGATTAATTTAACTCCGCAAATGTACAAAAAATTTTATATCGAAATCCTTTACGTAATTTATTGAATGTTAAATTGTTTTTTTGAGGAAGAATGTCTCCAATGATTATCGTAATATTGTATGATTCTGTCATTGGTAGGAATGAACAACGTGAGCGACGAAGCCCACCTACAGTTGACTCAAAAGGTCTCCTAAAACCTGAAGATGGATTCTGCTGCATTTAAATCTTCAGCACGGCACTCTTTCAATATTGATATTTTCTCGTAGATGTCTTCAATACTCATTTCACTCTCATCGGTTTCAACCAAAAGTCTTTCGAAGGGTGTACTACTGACACTTTCCTGATTATAAAGTTCTCCGAACGAAAGGTATAAGCCGGCTCGTATCAACTGATCTGCTAATTCGGGCTTTCCCCTGAAACCATGGATAATCCATGGTTGTCTTGGGTTGAGAGCTTTACGTAAATTGACTAACTCATTGAAACAACCTACGCAATGTATAATCATTGGTTTCTTATGTGTTTCTGAGAGCTTGATTTGTAACTCGAAAACTTCAAGTTGCTTTTCCATGGGAAAGGGGGCATTCTTATCCAGGCCACATTCCCCCAGCGCAACAACCTGTTCAAAATTCATTAGTATCTCCATGTTCTCAAGCCAGACGGAACGGATATTTCCGGCATCCCAGGGATGAATTCCTGCTGAAAACAAAATGTTGGAACCATGCGGTAAACTTACCGGGTGGTCATTGATCCGTATGTTATAGATGGTACGGACATTTCCGGAATTAACCTTGTGGCTGTGAATGTCGGTTAACATATGCATGATTTTCAAAAACAAAGATAAGTTATTCCATCGAATTTTTGTATCTTTGCCTCCCATTTTAGATAAATAATATTCATCCGGTTTGTGGAAATGCAGATTTGAAACATAATTCTCAAATACTGAAGGATAAAATTGCAAACAGTAAATAAAAAACAGTAAATACATTTATGAGTACATCTCCCTTATTCAGCAACTTACCATATAAAGTGGCTGACATGTCATTAGCCGATTTTGGCAGAAAAGAAATTGAATTGGCAGAGAAAGAAATGCCCGGTCTTATGGCTTTGCGTGCAAAATATGGTGTGCAGAAACCATTGAAAGGAGCGCGCATCATGGGTTCTTTACACATGACTATCCAGACAGCTGTGTTAATTGAAACTTTAGTGGAATTAGGTGCTGAGGTTCGTTGGTGCAGTTGTAATATTTATTCTACCCAGGATCATGCCGCTGCTGCCATAGCTGCTGCAGGGGTGCCTGTTTTCGCATGGAAGGGTGAAACGCTTGAAGAATACTGGTGGTGTACCCTGCAGGCTCTTACCTTTGAAGGTCATCAGGGTCCGAATGTTATCGTCGACGATGGCGGTGATGCTACCATGATGGTACATGTGGGTGTGGCTGCTGAAAAAAATGCATCGGTGCTGGATAAAAGCGATGTTGGTGAAGATGAAAGAGAATTATATGCGATTCTGAAAAAAGTGCTCGTGGAAGAACACGGTATCTGGACACGCATCGCGGCTGAAATCCGTGGCGTTTCGGAAGAAACCACTACCGGGGTACATCGTTTGTATCAGATGATGGAAGAAGGAAGCCTGTTATTCCCTGCTTTCAATGTGAACGACTCAGTAACCAAATCGAAATTCGATAACCTCTATGGTTGTCGTGAGTCATTGGCAGATGGTATTAAACGTGCTACCGACCTCATGCTTGCCGGTAAGGTAGTCGTGGTTTGTGGTTACGGTGATGTGGGTAAAGGTTCCGCTAAGTCGATGCGCGCTTATGGTGCAAGGGTACTGGTGACCGAGATCGATCCGATTTGTGCGCTGCAGGCTGCCATGGAAGGTTTTGAAGTATGTACCGTGGAAGATGCGCTTGCCGAGGGCAATGTGTTTGTAACCACTACCGGTAATAAAGACATCATCCGTATTGAGCATATGGAAAAAATGAAAGATGCTGCGGTGGTATGTAATATAGGTCACTTCGATAATGAAATTCAGGTGGAAAAACTGAAAAAATATCCGGGTGTGCAAAAGGTAAATATCAAGCCACAAGTGGATAAATATATTTTCCCTGACGGACACAGCATTTTGCTCCTGGCTGATGGTCGTTTGGTGAACCTGGGTTGCGCAACCGGTCATCCCTCCTTCGTAATGAGTAACTCATTTACTAACCAGACCCTGGCACAGATTGAATTATTTACAAAGAAGTATGAAGTAAATGTTTATCGTTTACCAAAACACCTGGATGAAGAAGTTGCCCGTTTGCATCTTGCTCAGTTAGGAGTGAAACTGACGGAACTGACTCCTGAACAGGCAGCCTACATTGGAGTGGAAGTGGGTGGCCCTTACAAGGCAGAACATTACAGATATTAATTATCTGAAATTCTATCATAAAAAACAAGAAGGTGGTTTGATGCAAATCACCTTCTTTGTTTTTTAAATGCCAAGCACAATTGCAGGTGCAATTTTCAATTCTTTACTGATGGCGCGGGCAATTTTTAATGTTGGTTCACTTTTGCCTGTTAAATATTCGCTGATTCGGGAAGGAGAGACACCAATTTTCTCAGCAAGAACCTTTTGTGATATTTTGTTTTCTTCAATTTTTAGTTTCATAACCTCGGCAAGAGGTGGGAGGGCAATTGGGGAGTGTTTTTCTTCATATTCAATTACAATATCCGACATCAATGCTAATTCTATGGCTTTTCTGTCTGATTTTGGGGTATCGTCAGTTACTGCCTGCAATAATTCTTCTATCCTTGTTGTTGCAGTGAGGTATAACTCTTTGCTGATTTCTTTTTTCATCGTAGTTCTTTTTTTAAAAGTTTATATTGAGCAACAGTCTGTTTTATCATATTCTGAATGTTTTCCTACAAAACGGATGTAAACATATCCGTGCGTAAACTGAATAATTACAACTAACCTGTATTTATTCCCTTTAATATTAAAAATATATCTTTGATTTCCGATACTGTCAACACTGTTAAAATCATTTTTTATATCAGCATAACACTTCCAGTCAGCGGTTCTTGTTTGCTGGTACCACTGTTCAAGTGGAAGCTTGCTGTCAGGGTATAAGTTGTAAAAGTCGACTAATCTTTTATGAGAAACAATTTTCATAGTTGGTGGTATAGTGACTGCAAATGTATATTAATTATTCCATATTTCAAAATTGTGTATTAATTATTTTGTTTGTCGGAATATTATGATGGCGTTCATAGAATTATCAAGACAGTATATAGTCATTTTATCCTTGCAACATCTTTTTTAATTTATGCATCTTAATTCGTGTGTGAAATCTTAATAAATTCCTGATATGAAAAAATTACTCTTTCTTTTATTGCCGGGATTACTTTTTTCGGCATGTGAACAAGCAGATGTGAAATTAAAAGAAGCTACACCTATTCCCCTGAAGGCCGGGATGGAAGTAAGAGTTCAGCAGGACAATGAATTTGCATTAGATCTTTTCCGCAGAACCATTGCTTCAACCGACGAAAAGAATGTGTTTATTTCGCCTTTGAGTGTGAGCATCGCTTTGGGTATGGCCTGGAATGGGGCTGATAATGATACCAAAACCGAGATGGAAACCGTATTGAAAATGTCGGGCATGACGGTTGATCAAATTAATGATTATTACCAAATTATGCAGAGCGCATTGCAGACTGTCGATCCTTCTACAAAGTTAAAGATTGCTAATTCGTTGTGGTACCGCCAGGGTTTCGCTGTAAAAAACGATTATTTGCAGGTGAATAAAAATTACTTTAATGCTGAGATCCGCGAACTGGATTTTGCAAAAGCAGGTGCTGTGGATGTAATTAATCAATGGTGTGCCGATAAAACCAATAATTTAATCAAAGAACCGCTTGATCAGATATCGGCTGAAGCGGTAATGTACCTGATTAATGCAATTTATTTCAAGGGAATATGGGTGAAGCAATTCGATAAAAAGAAAACCTTTGAGACCAATTTTAGTGCTGAGGGCGGCGTACAGGTAAAGGTGGATATGATGCAACAGCTTGACACTTTCGCCTACTATCAGGACGATATGGCGCAGTATCTCGATATGCCTTATGGAAACAAGGCTTTTAGTATGACTGCGATTTTACCCGTTTATGGTAAAACTACAAATGATGTGTTGAATGCCATGAACATGCAGAAATGGGGTGATATTCAATCAGAAATGACACATCAGAAAGTACAGGTTTATTTTCCGAAGTTTAAAACAAAAGGAAAGTATGAATTGAAAGATCCATTGATGGAAATGGGTATGATAAAAGCATTTAGTGATGAAGCTGATTTTTCCAGAATCTCCGATTGGAAGTTAATTATTTCCAGAATACTGCACAGTACTTATTGTGATGTAAATGAAGAGGGAACGGAAGCCGCAGCGGTTACCATTATTGAATTTGAAAATACTGCTATGCCGGAATATCCTGTATTCAATGCCAACCGTCCGTTCATATTTATTATCAGGGAAAAAAGCACCGGCGTCATCTTGTTTATGGGCAAGATGGGAAAGGTGGAATTGTATGAATAATCATTTTTTATAGATTATATTTCAGGTTTATTGTTTAAGGCCTGCTTTAGTTAAAATACTGAAGCAGGTTTTTTTATATTGATAAAATCCATTCATAATATTTTCGTAAATTTGCACGCAAAATTTTTAAAAATATGCTTCATGAACAAAATCGTAGGAAAAGAATATTTCTCAGAGAATGTCATTAAATTTGAAGTTGAAGCGCCACTCATTGCCAAATCCCGCAAAGCCGGTCATTTTGTGATGGTAAAAGTCGGAGCCAAAGGCGAGCGTATTCCGCTGACCATTGCCGATGCCGATATTTCCAAAGGAACCATCACCCTCGTTGTTCAACGTATGGGAGTGTCGTCGACAAAACTTGCCCAGTTAAATGTAGGCGATGAAATTACCGATCTGGTAGGTCCGCTCGGAAAAGCCACGCACATTGAAAATTTCGGAACAGTTGTTTGTGCCTGCGGAGGCGTGGGAACAGCTCCTATGTTGCCCATTGTTGCCGCTCTGAAAAAGGCAGGAAACAAAGTAATTACAGTGTTGGCTGCACGTACAAAAGAGCTGATCATCCTCGAAGAACAAATGAAGCAGCATTCCGATGAAGTGATTGTTATGACTGATGATGGCTCCTACGGAACAAAAGGATTAGTAACGAATGGTGTTGAGTCGGTAATTAACCGTGAGAAAGTGGATATGTGCGTGACCATTGGTCCGGCAGTGATGATGAAGTTTGTAAGCAAGCTCACTGAAAAATATAGTATACCAACTGTTGCTTCCCTGAATACCATCATGGTCGATGGTACCGGTATGTGTGGTGCCTGCCGTGTGAGTGTCGGTGGTAAAGTGAAATTCGTTTGTGTTGATGGCCCCGAGTTTGATGCCCATCAGGTTGATTTCGATGAGATGTTGATGCGCCTCGGCGGATACCGCGACATTGAACGTGAAGACATGGAACGGATGCAATGCAAAACCGAAAAATAATATCAATAGCCCCGGTTTTAACCGTGTGGTAAATGGGAAAATAAATATCAATAACCCCCGGTTTTAACCGGGGGATTAAAATAACAGATGCAAAATATGCTGAATCTAGTCGAAGAAAGAGCCCAGGAATGGCGTGCTGCATTACGCGCCTCAATGAAAGCCAAAGAACGTACCGATCTGCCAAGGGTGCATATGCCCGAACTTGATCCCGAAATCAGGAGTCATAATAATCAGGAAGTCAATCAGGGTCTGACTCCCGAAATGGCCATGCAGGAAGCCAAACGCTGTCTCGACTGTGCCAACCCTACCTGCATGGAAGGTTGTCCGGTGAGCATTTACATTCCTAAATTTGTAAAACAGATTGAAATAGGTGATTTTTTGGGAGCCGCCAAAACACTCAAGGAAACCTCTGCTTTACCAGCAGTCTGCGGAAGGGTTTGTCCGCAGGAGAAACAATGTGAAGCTGTATGCATTCATACCAAAATGAAAAAAGATGCAGTGGCCATTGGTCATCTTGAACGTTTTGCGGCAGATTATGAAAGAGAGAGCGGTAATATCTCTGTTCCTGAAGTAGCAGCCCCTAACGGTATCAAGATTGCTGTGGTAGGCTCGGGCCCTGCCGGACTTTCCTTCGCGGGCGATATGGCTAAAATGGGTTATGATATTACTGTTTTCGAGGCTTTGCATGAAATTGGCGGAGTATTGAAATACGGTATTCCGGAATTTCGTTTGCCGAACGTAATTGTTGACGTTGAGATTGAGAATCTTCGTTCGATGGGGGTGAAATTTCTGAATAATTGTATCGTTGGAAAAACAATCACCATCGATGACTTGAAAGAAGAAGGATTTAAGGCGATTTTTGTGGGGAGTGGAGCTGGTTTGCCCCGTTTTATGAGCATCAAAGGAGAAAATCTTGTAGGTATCATGTCGTCGAATGAGTATCTTACCCGTGTAAATTTGATGGATGCAGCTAACCCCGATTCAGACACTCCTGTTTTCAAAGGTAAACATGTTGCAGTCATTGGCGGAGGAAATACCGCAATGGATTCGGTGCGTACTGCCCGAAGGTTGGGAGCGGAACGTTCGATGATCGTTTATCGTCGTTCGGAAGAAGAAATGCCTGCCCGTCTGGAGGAAGTGAAACATGCCAAGGAAGAAGGCATTGAATTTATGACCCTGCACAATCCCATTGAATTTATCGGAAACGAACAGGGACGTGTTACCCATATGGTATTGCAGGAAATGGAGCTTGGTGCACCAGATGCTTCGGGTCGTCGATCGCCGGTGGAAAAGCCCGGATGTACAGTGACCGTCGAAGTCGATGAAGTTATCATCAGCGTGGGGGTTTCTCCTAATCCATTGATTCCTCATTCAGTAGAAGGATTACAGATTTCCAAATGGGGAACGATCCTTGTCAATGATGAAACCATGCAGACCGACATTCCGATGATTTTTGCCGGAGGTGATATTGTTCGGGGAGGAGCCACGGTGATTCTCGCTATGGGTGATGGACGAAAGGCTGCAGCAGCCATGGATAAATGGATTAAGTCGGTATCTTTACATCCATGCTGATGCCTTTATCTCCCTGTTTTTTCATCCATTTTTCAAGCTCAGCTTTCATCGATTTAATTTTCTTTGCATACTGAGGAGCATTGGCAATATTGTTCAGTTCCCACGGATCTTCCTGCAAATCGTAGAACTCAATGGCAGGACGTTTTTCAAAGCGGTTTACCAGGAATTTGGCCTGATCATCGGTTTTGGCGCTTTCCACCCAATATTTCCATACTTGTGCCGGGTTCGAAAGATTCATCATGTGTTTTTCAAAATAGTTTGCATCCGGAGTCAGGTTGACAATTAATTTAAAGCGTTTATCCTGAATGCTGCGGATAGGATAAGCAGTTCCTTCAGGGATATTGTTATGAATACCGTATGCCCACTGGCGGTGTTCTGCTTTTTTGCCGTAAATGACATTCAAACAGCTTCTTCCGTCTAGTCCTTTGATGGGTTTTCCTCCTGCAAATTCAATCATAGAAGGCAGGATATCTTCGTATTGTACCAGTGCGTGGTTGGTAACTCCGCTTTTAATCTTTGACGGGAAACGGGCAATAAAAGCGCTGTGCTGACCGTAACGATAGCAGGTCCATTTGCCGAATGGCATTTGAGGACCCTGCTCCCCTAAAAAGATTACCAGCGTATTATCAAGTTTACCAGAAGCTTCCAGCACTTTCATCACTGAACCCACTTCATTGTCCAACGCCCTGACTTCTGCCAGGTATTTTCTGAAAATATCGCGTACTTCAGGATTATCAACACTATTTGGAGGCAGAATGAGCTTGTCGGATTTGAATTCATCAGGATTTCCTACCGTCCACGGTGCATGAGGATTGATGCTACACACAAACAGACAGAACGGATCGTTATTTCTTTTGATAAACTCCTCAATGCCGTTGGTCGTGTAATTGGCGGTAGGCGAGGTGCACCCCACCGTAAATCCGGGAACTTTTTCAAAAGGATATACCTTGGGTTGATTTACAGGATGATCTTTACCTGTTCGTCCAACCCTGTAACCTAAATCAGGAAGGTAATGAGCCACACTTTTTACATCAGAGAAGGTAGCTTTGTGGTTTTGAAAAGAACCATGCCGTACCGGATATAATCCTGTGTAAAGCGATGCACGTATAGGCACACTCATGGCACAGGAGGCGTACATGTTTGTAAAACGTACGCCCTCTTTTGCTAACTGGTCGATGTTAGGCGTTTGCAGGTTTTTACCTCCGTAACAACTCAATTCGTTCGATGCCAGATCGTCAGCAACAATTACCACAATATTGGGCCGCTCTGCAGTAGCTGGTTGCGTTGCACTGAATGCCGTCATCAGTGGTGCTACCGGCAGGATGGACGGTAATAAATAATTCTTCTTCATGATATGTATAAAAATATAGTACTTAATTTAATTCAAAAATACTTTCTTCCGGTTATTAGCAGGGTTAATGAGCAGGTTACAAAAATAAAATATTGATTAACCTGATGATGTCATCTGCATAAACAGCAAAATAACCATAGGTAAGGAAGAAAAACAACACGGCAACGAAAGTACGCAGATTTTATGATTTTATGATAAACCCTTGTGAGAAACCGGATTGTCACTGATATTTCCCCGAAACAATTTTTTGTAAAAAGAGGCTGATTCTCTGATAGTAATGTCGCGATGAAGCAAAAATGGTGTTTTTGTTTATTTAACAAATAAGAATCTATTTTGTAATTATCGCAAGTGGCTCAAATAATAGCGGGATCAATAAATATTTGAATAATGTAATTGTCTGCGTATAAATTTCACTATTTTTGGGGAAACTTACAACGTAAAAATGGAAATACAAAAGAATCAAAGAATTGAATATATTGATGCTCTGAAGGGCTTTGCTATCTTTTGTGTGTTATGGGGACATTCATTACAGTATTTAAAAAACGGGTATGATTTTCTTCATAACCCGGTTTTTGAATTCATTTACTCGTTTCATATGCCATTATTTTTTGTTATAAGCGGATTCTTCTTTCGATCTTCATTAAAGCAGAGTTTTAAAGATTTTTTATACAAGAAAAGCATACAGTTATTATTACCCTGTATTGTTTGGGCTTTGGTCTTTTATATAACCGGTCTCTTGACTGCAATTGTAGAAGGAAACGAACACCTTTTTAGTAATTGGATAGAAGATTTGAAACAGATATTGTTTCCTGCAAGATGGGTTTGGTTCTTAAAAGAACTGTTTGTCAGTTATTTTTTTGTTTATGTTTTTTTGAAGTTGTTGAAAAAAAAATGGTTAGCCTGCGTGTTAAGTATGTCTGCTGTGTTAGTTTTACCATTTTGTGAGATGCAGAGAGCTTATTTGCCGATGTTTTGGGCAGGAGTTTATTTGAAGGATAATTATCAGTTCGTTTTAAAATATGCAAAACAAACACTGATAATCTCAGGGATAATTTTTGCTATATGTTTGTTTTTTTGGGAGGGTAATTATACCGTTTATATTACGGGCTTTCCGAAATTGATAAAAGTAAGGGAACTAACTTTAAATCCTACAAATATAAATATCTCAGTTTTCCGCTTATTCATAGGACTTTGCGGTAGCTTATTCTGGTTTATGTTGTTCGAAAGAATATTTAGAAACAATGTATTCTTTTCCTGTTTGGCTAAAACCGGGGTGAATACCTTAGCTATATATTTGTTGCAAAGACTGATTCTGGAAGACTGGATGAACAGAACAATTGATTTTCAAAATATGAACCTTTGGATTTACAGTTTACTTGTGACTCCTTTAATCTCTTTGGTAATTATTTTAATAAGTTACTTCTTGATTAAAATTGTGCAAAAAAATAAATACGCTGAGATGTTGTTGTTCGGAAAACAACGATAATGAGAATTTTGATGATTATCACGAAAATACAGATAACGAGATCAAGTAAACAAAACTTTGTTGGCAGAGTGGAGATGAAAACTCATTTGGGGAACTTTATGATTCTTTTAAAAATGGAATAATAATTTGTTAGTTTATGATAAAAAATATGATAACTTTGTGCTTACACTTGTATGAGTAAAATGATAAAAGTGTCGATAGGATAAATAGGTAATTATTAGTTATATGCATCCGGCAGCGGAGAATGAAGTTTGACTCAGACGCACTCCGGTTTTATTTAATAATCATGAAAATAAAAACAAACGACAAATAAATTTATGAAGAAAAGCTTACTGATTCTAGCCGTATTAACTTTGTCCGTTACCGGTTTCTCACAGGGAATAAAATTTGAAACCGGAACATGGAAAGAAGTGATTGAGAAAGCCAAACAAGCCAATAAACCCATATTTGTGGATGTATTTGCCAGTTGGTGTGGTCCCTGTAAAATGATGAGCAGCCAAATCTTTCCACTGCCTGAAGTAGGAAAGTTCTATAATGATAATTTCATTTGTTATAAGATTGATGCCGAAAAAGGCGAAGGAGTTGAGCTGGCAAAAAAATATGAAGTGAGGGCTTATCCAACCTATATCTTTGTGAAATCAGACGGAACCTTGTTCTTCAGAGCACTGGGTTCCATGGAAGCATCACAGTTTATTGACGTTGCAAAATCAGCGCTGGCTGAACTGAATGATCCGAAGCCTTTGGCGGTTTGGGAAAAGGAGTACGCAGCAAAGAAGAATGACCCGGCTTTCCTGCTGGCTTATATTAATAAACGTTCAGGCATGGGAGTGTCGAGTGTTAATCTTGTAGACGATTACCTGAAATTAGTGCCGGAAAAAGAACGGACTTCTGATGCAGTGACCGAATTGTATAAAAAGGAAGGAGCAGATATGAAGGTTACTTCTCTGGCATACAAAAATCTGATGGCAAACCGTGCTGTTTTTTCAAAGAAACTTTCCGGAATAATGGACGAAATACTTATAGAAGGTATCATGAATACTATGCGTGATGCCGCCAGAGCAAAAGATGAAATCATGCTTGCTCCGGCATTATCCGCTTATGATCAACTGTCGCAAAATCCACCACAAGCTTTGCAAAAGGAAGAAATTTACATGCAGTACTATTTCAGAACCAAAGACACTGAGAAGTATCTGAAGTATGCCACTGATTTTTGTAATAAACTGATGAAAAAAGGACTAAACTCTCCTGATAAAAACGAGGTGAGCGCCAACCTTAACAGTGTTGCCTGGAAGTTCTTCGACCTGACTTCCGACGTGATGAAACTGCAGGAGGCCCTCAGCTGGTCGAAACGCTCACTGGAGATTGCTCCCGGAACGGCAATGTATATGGACACCTACGCAAACCTGCTGTACAAGCTTGGACGTAAGGATGATGCAATAGCCACCGAAGAAGTCGCAATACGAAAAGCAGAAAAAGAGGATGTCGCAGAATATCAAAAGACACTGGCAAAGATGAAAGCCGGGGAAAAAACCTGGAAATAAGAGGCGACTGTTGAGAAGATAAAAAACGGATGGAATCAATAAAAGAAACAAACAGCAAAAAGATATTCGGTCTTGAAAGGAATGTCTTCTATACCGGGCTGACAAGTTTCTTTACTGATACCTCCACTAAAATGATTTACAGCGTGATGCCGCTATTTTTGCTTTCGATCGGGGCATCAAAGACGTCCATCTCACTGATCGAAGGCATTGCCGAAAGTACGGCCTCGTTAATCAAGGCATTTTCAGGTTACTGGAGCGATAAGACAGGAAAAAACAAGCCTCTGATGCTCATTGGTTACGGTGTTACAGCCTTATTAACGCCTTTGTACGCATTGGTTCGTTTCCCCATTCAGGTATTGTTGCTGAGATTTGTTGAACGGATAGGGAAGGGACTCCGCGCAGCTCCGCGCGACAGTCTGATCAGTGCGTCGGTTGCCCCGGGCGAAACGGGCAGGAATTTCGGATTTCATAAGGCAATGGATAACAGCGGTGCCATACTTGGTCCGTTAATCGCTTTTTTAATGCTGTATTATTTTCCCCTGAATTACACGAATATCTTTCTTTTCGCAACCATCCCGGCCATTATTGGTGTCATCACTATCGTAGTGTTCATTAAAGAGGCCAAATCCGTCAAAAGCGAAGTCCGTCCGAAGTTTCAGTTTAAACAGTTGCCCGCAAGGTTTTATTTCTTTCTTGCCATCATCTTTGTCTTTACCCTCGGGAATTCTGCCGATGCCCTGTTGCTGGTCAAAACAGCTGAAACGGGTATCAATAAATCATATATACCATTTGTGTACATGATTTTTAATGTGGTGTCGGTGTTTCTGGCCATTCCGATAGGAAAATTGTCGGATAAGGTAGGGCGGGAGAAACTGATTATTCTAGGTTTTCTGATCTATTCGGTGGTCTACTTCCTGTTCGGAAGATTTAACAGCCTCAATATCTTTTTCTTTCTGTTCATTCTCTATGGTTTGTACAGTGCTTTGACCGATACCAGTCAGAAGGCGATGATTTCAGATATTGTAAGTAAGGACTTAAAAGGGACCGGTTACGGACTTTATCATGCAGTACTGGGAATCACGCTGTTGCCTGCAAGTATCATTGCCGGGGTGTTATATGATAAAGTGAATGCCAATGCTCCGTTTTATTTTGGAGCAGTAATGGCTTTTATTGCAGCGATACTAATGATTGTATTTACAGTATTGCCCCCCAACCCCCTGAAGGGGGAGCGGGGACTTAAAACGTGATAACATTTACCCGTTTTACAAACCAAACTCCCCCTTTAGGGGGTTGGGGGGCCCTTATAGAAACATATGAATGAAGTAGATAAATATATTGCAGAATTTCCCGGAGCCGTTCAGGAGATCATGTTAAAAATCAGGGAAATTATCCGGGAGGAAGCTCCCGATGCAGTGGAAAGCTTTGCTTATCGCATGCCTTCTTATAAAACCAAAGGTAAACCACTGGTGTATTTTGCAGGGTATAAATCTCATGTAGGATTTTATGCCACACCTACCGGACATGAGCAGTTTGCCAAAGAGTTGTCGGTCTACAAACAGGGAAAAGGTTCCGTTCAATTTCCTTTGAATCAGCCCATCCCATATGATTTAATACGGCGAATTGTTGCGTTCAGAGTACAGGAAAATAATCTTAAAAAGAAATAAAATGAAGAAGTTTTTGAATGTCGTAAGCTGTCTGCTTCCCGTAGTACCTTTTGTGCAGGCACGTCCCGCGACGAATGCCGCCCGCCCGAATATCGTTTTTATTCTGGCTGATGATCTTGGCTTTGAAACGTTGGGTGTGTATGGATCGGCCGATTATAATACGCCTAATCTCGACCGGATGGCAGCACAGGGAATGCGCTTCGAGAATTGTTTCTCACAACCTCTCTCATCACCAACACGCGTACAGTTGCTCACCGGCATGTACAACAACCGCAATTATACCCAATGGGCAGTGCTTCCTGAAGAAGATAAAACCATCGGTCACATGATGAAGGAGGCTGGTTACACCACTGCGTTGACCGGAAAATGGCAGTTGAGCGACAAGGGTATGTTCCCCGGTGCGGCAGGTTTCGATAAAGATATGTTCTGGGCCTATGGTTTTGACCTGGAGAAAATAGGTTTCAAACTTAAATATCCTAAAAAGACCCCGGATAATTATTATTACAACGAAAAACGGCCGGAAGAGAAATATATGGTGGTCAATAACAATACACCCTCCACCACTTCCCGCTATTATTATCCCTGTTTGATAAAAAACGATACGAGTTTTGTGGTCACCACAGAGAATGATTACGGTCCTGATCTGGTTTGCAATTTTGCGCTCGACTTTATCGAAGAGAACAAAGACCGTCCTTTCATGCTTTATTTACCCATGATGCTGGTGCACGATCCTTTTCAAGCCACTCCGGCAACTCCCGGCATAGCTTCCATGAGCCTGAAAGAAAAATTCAGTACGAAGACCGACAACTTTAAACCCATGGTAGAATGGATGGATCACCAGGTTGGTTTGGTGCTTGGCAAGCTCAAAGAACTGGGTCTGGAGGAAAATACGCTGGTAATTTTCACCGGAGATAACGGCACCGGCAGAGCAATCACTACACGAATGAAGGATGGCAGCGTCATTGCAGGCGGCAAGGGACTTTCCACCGATGCGGGTATTCACGTGCCGCTTATTGTGCAATGGAAAGGCAAGATTAGGGGAGGTAGTGTGTGCTCCGACCTGATCGACTTCACCGATTTTATGCCTACACTTGCTGAAGTTGCCGGAGCAAGCTTGCCTAAAGGTCCGCGTTTTGTGCCCGATGGTCGCAGTTTCCTGCCTCAGTTGCTCGGTAAAAAAGGAAATCCCCGCGATTGGGTGTTCTTTCATTACGACAGGAATCCTGAAGTGGCGGCCAGTAATCCCGAGTATAAAAGAGCACGTTTTGTCAGAAGTCATGAGTATAAGTTGTATGATACCGGCGAATTGTATAACGTAAAAAAAGATCCTCTGGAACAAAAGAATATCCCGGTAGATAAACAAACAAAGGCTGAAAAGTCGGAAAGGAAGGAACTGCAGAAGGTGCTGGATGAGATGCCTGTTCCTGCTGGTTACAAGGCTCCGGAAAAGCTGAATGTAAAGTAATTATGTCTGATTTGCCTGTCTCTTTTAAAAGGGCTACCTTTGCAGAAGAAACAGAATACAGACATTATCATGCTTTCGGATGTACAAAACAAAGAAATTGAAGAACTTTTCCAAACTCCTATCGTTCAACAAACGGCCTTCTGGTCGGAAGTAAAAAACAAACTCGGATCGACCACCCTGGCCGTGAATTTTAAATCGGGGACAAAGGCTCTGTATAATGATGCAACAGAGAATCATCCGCTGAATTCTGATGTGCTGATTATCCTTCAGTATGTGAATAACTATGAGTGCATCGCCTATGTGCCTTACGGTCCCGAGCTGGAGCCCGACGGCGATTTGCAGGGAAGGTTTCTCGAGGAATTGTCGGAATGTCTGCGTTCGTTTCTGCCAAAGAATTGTATCATGATTCGTTATGATCTTTGCTGGGAGTCGTATTGGGCGAAGGATGACAGTTGTTTCGACTTTGAAGGCAACTGGCTCGGTGAACCCGAAAAATATGCGCAGGAGTTAAGATTCAACTTCAATACGGCCAACTGGAATTTTAAGAAAGCGCATTCCAACATTCTTCCTGCCAATACCATTTATCTCGATCTGAAGCCGGATGTTAATGCGATTCTGGCCAGAATGAAACCCAAAACGAGGTACAATATTCAACTTTCGTTGCGGAAAGGCATTCATGTGAGGGCGGCCGGCATGGAGAGTCTGCCTGTTTGGTATGCCCTCTATCGTGAAACCGCATTGAGGAATAACATCCTGTTGAACGACATCAAATACTTCGAAGCCATTCTGACTTCAAAAGCCGATAACAGCAATTCACCTGCTGAAGTACAATTGCTTATTGCCGAACTCGACGATATGCCGCTGGCAGCCATGTTCCTGATCATCACCGGAAATCGTGGTTCTTATCTTTACGGAGCCTCATCGGGCACCTTCCGGAATTATATGGCTACTTACGCCCTGCAATGGGAGGCTATAAAACTCTCGAAAGAGAAAGGTTGTACCGAATATGATATGTTCGGGATCTCGCCGAATCCTGATGAGTCGCATCCTCTCTACGGATTGTATAAATTTAAAAGCGGGTTTGGCGGTAACATTTTTCATAGCTTAGGTTGCTGGGATTATCCGCTGAATGCCGAAAAATACAATGCTTTCCGGAACTTTGAACTGAGTACGCAGGGTTTTCATCTGGGGAATTAAGAGTGAAAGTTGTGTTTGTGCGGGTTAGAGGGGGTTGCTTCGTCCCGCTGTGCGGGACTCGCAATGACGGGGCTCGTCGCATTTTAGAATATACAATTTACATGTGTACCCTCTTTTACCTTATTTTCCCCGTCATTGCGAGTCTTCACCCCAAGAATTGTGGCATAAAAGTATAAATGACATCAATACCGCAGCATCAGCCCTGGCTCAAAGCCAAATATATCATCAGCCCGGGGCAACGCCCCGGGAACGATACCAATAATCAAAACATACGCCCTGTAAGGGCAAAATATAAATATTGCCCCTTCAGGGCGTATATTATTTCGCATCATCCCGCTCCCGGGGCGTTGCCCCGGGCTGATGTTATTACGCCACTTCGTGGCTGAAAGAGCGTGCAAAACATATGTGGTATATAAATATTGGTTATGGCTTTCTCATAATTATTGAGCATATTGCGTAATTCCGTCATTGCGAGTCCCGTTGTCGTGGCGAAGCAACCCCCTCTACGATCCTACAATACATATCTCTTTAATTTTTTTTAAAACTTAACGCATCTGCATTCAGAACAAATTTCCCCCCTGAGATGTTATATGGTCAATTTAACATACTAACATTTAAAAACAGTACTATTATGGCAATAAAAAAAGTTTGGGTAGAAGAAGATTGTACCTCTTGCGGTGTTTGCGAAAGTTTATGTCCTGAAGTGTTTTTGATCAAGGATATTTCCACTGTAATTGAGGGAGTTGATTATTCTGATTATGAGTCACAGATTAAAGAAGCTGCCGACAGTTGTCCGGTAGAAGTAATCAAATTCTCCGAATAATTTATTCCCCGAAAAGGAAATATATCCATAAGTTCGCAGAACCATATGATTGATTTGTTGTTATAGATGCAGTCTTGCCCGCTAAAGGACAAGCTGCATTTGTAACAATTTTTTTTAATAAGAAAAGCCTATCAATGATTTTTGAAGCATATCATCCTTTAGAAAATAAAACATTCCGCATCATCGACGATGAAGGTGAGGTTGTAAATAAAGATTACCTGCCGGATCTTGATCCTGCCACCATTTTGAAAGCGTATCAATCCATGCTGTTTGCCAGGACGGCCGACCAGATGGCGGTATCGTACCAGCGTCAGGGACGTATGTATACCTATCCGCCGATTTTCGGTCAGGAAGCCATACAGACTGCTGCCGGCATGATCATCCGCAAAGACGACTGGCTGGTGCCGGCTTTCCGCGAGATGGGAGTGATGCTGGCCAAAGGCGTTAGTCTGAAAGAGATTTTTCTGTATTATCTGGGCAATGAAGAAGGCAGTAATTTTAGTAATGCCAACCATGTGTTGCCCATTTGCGTACCAATCGGTTCGCAATTGCTTCATGCCACAGGTGTGGCTTATTCGGTAAAATATCAGAAGAAAGATGAAGTAGTTTTTCCCTATATAGGCGATGGCGGTACTTCGGAAGGCGATTTCAGCGAAGCGCTCAACTTTGCCGCCGTATGGCAGGTGCCGGTGGTTTTTACCATTCAGAATAATCAGTACGCCATTTCGGTGCCGGTGAAAAATCAGACTAAATCTGTTAATCTGGCTGTAAAGGCTGTTGGGTTTGGTATGCCCGGCATCAAAGTCGACGGCAACGATTTCTTTGCCATGTACGTTGCCTATAAAGAAGCGCTGGAACATGCCCGTGCAGGCAAGGGACCGATGTTGATAGAAGCTTATACCTACCGCAAAGGTGCGCATACCACCTCCGACGATCCGTCGAAATACCGTACAAAAGCTGAAGAGCAGTCGTGGGAGAAAACCGATCCGCTCCAGCGTCTTCGAAAATACATGGAGCGTAATGGCATCAGTATTGAAAATGAAGAGGCACTTATCGAACAATATAAAGCCCAAATTGACAAACAGTTTGAGGAAGCCGAGAATTTCAGACCCTATGCGCTGGAGGATGTTTTTAATCATATGTATGTGGAGATGCCCGACGACCTGAAGCGGCAAAAAGCCGGTTACGAACAATATTTAAATTGGAAGGAAAAGAGAAAATGAGTGTAATGACCATGGTGCAGGCCATCAATAATGCTTTAGATATAAAACTAGCCGAAGATAAATCCGTTGTGATGTTTGGTGAAGATGTGGGAGTCGAAGGCGGGGTTTTCAGGATTACCGAAGGTTTGCAGAAGAAATACGGAGTTGAACGAGTGTTCGACTCTCCGCTGGCCGAGTCGGCCATTGTGGGCACAGGATTGGGAATGGCGATGGCCGGGTTGCGCCCTGTAGTGGAACTTCAGTTTGATGGTTTCACCTATCCCGCTTTCAATCAGATCATCTCCAATGTGTCGAGGATGAATAACCGTACCCGCGGACGTTTCAAAGCCCCGATGGTAATCCGTTTCCCTTACGGGGGCGCTATCAATGCCATCGAGCATCATTCCGAGAGTCCAGAAGCCCTTTATGCCCATATTCCCGGGATAAAAGTCGTGGTGCCTTCAACGCCCCATGATGCTAAAGGATTGATGATATCGGCCATCGAAAGCAATGACCCGATCATCTTTATGGAACCGAAACGTATTTACCGCGCTATCAAGCAGGAGGTGGCAGAAGAAAAGTTTACCATTCCCATCGGAAAGGCAAAAGTGCTTACAGAAGGCAAAGATGTAACCGTAATTGCCTTTGGCGCCCTGATTCGTGAATGTCAGAAAGCCATGGTGATGGCCAAAGAGGCGGGCATTTCGGTCGAATTGATCGATTTGCGTACCATCTATCCCATCGACAGGGAAACGATATCTAATTCCATCAAAAAAACCGGACGGGTGGTGATTGTTGCAGAAGCGCCGGAATCTTTCAGTGTGGGATCGGAGTTGATGGCTATTGCCAACGAAGAAGCATTCCTTTCGCTGGAAGCACCGCCAAAAAGGGTGATGGGATTCGATACCATCGTTCCGCTGGCACAGGGGGAGCCGTTTTACATGATTTCACCCGATCGTATCTTTTATGAGATTGAGAAAACAGTAAGATATTAAAACATAAAAAAGAATGAACTACCCCCGCTTTTCGCAAACACACTCCCCCTTCAGGGGGATGGGGGGCAAATTATAAACTTATGAAATACCTGTTTAAATTTCCTGATATTGGTGAAGGACTCGAAGAAGGAACCGTGCTCGAGTGGTACGTGACTGCCGGTCAGGCGGTGAAAGCCGGAGATTTGATTGTGAAGATGGAAACCGATAAAGTGGCGGCAGATATCCCTTCTCCTAAAGCAGGGACAATACTGAAACTGTTTGGTGGAGTGGGGGACGTGATCCATGTGGGACATCCGCTTGTGGAGATGGAAGTGGCCGGAGCAACCGGCAAAGAGGAAAGTGTGCCGAAAGAATCTGCTACCTCAAAAGCTGCTGAGGATGAGGATGCCGCTGGTGTGGTGGGCACTATGGAGCTGGCTGATGCCCATGCGCTGTTGCCTGCCAGTGATGAAAATGATACGGAGACTGACAGTTCAAAGCCGACTGGAAAAGCTTTTGCCACTCCTCATGTCAGAGCCATTGCAAAAGAACTGGAAGTGGATATCCATCAGATCAACGGCACAGGTCCGGGCGGACGGGTGAGCAAGGAGGACGTGGAAGCCTATGTTGCCTCCAACCAGATCAAGGATAGCCTGGCTGTTCCCCTGATCAATACTTACGAAGATGTGACCTACGAACCTATTTCCCAGATTCGTAAGACCATTGCGAAAAACATGATCCAGTCGAAGCACAATGCTGCGCACGTGACAGTTTTCGATGAGGTGGAAGTATCGGAAATGATTCAGATACGCGAAAAGTACAAACAGAAATTTGCTGAAAAAGGTACGAGACTCACTTACCTGCCTTTCATCGTAAAAGCTACTGTGCATGCGCTCAAACAGCACCGTATCCTCAATTCACAAATGGACATGGAAAATAACCGGATGATTTTCAAAAACCGCTACAACATCGGTATTGCCATGGATACTCCCGAAGGACTGGTGGTGCCGGTGATCAGAGATGCCGACCGGCTGAGTTTATTTGAAATAGCACAAAAGATTACTGAATTCACCCTGAAAGCCAAGGAAAGAAAACTGACGCTGGAAGATATGAAAGAAGGTACTTTTACCATTACCAACTTCGGAACCATCAGCGGAATCTTCGGAACACCCGTGATCAACTATCCTCAGGCCGGTATTCTGGGCATCGGACGGATTGTAAAACAACCTGTGGTGAAGGACGATCAGCTGGCGGTCGGTAATGTGCTCGGACTTTCTCTCACCGTCGACCACCGTATTGTGGATGGAGGAGATACCGCAAGATTCATGAAGCAGATCATCGATCATCTGGCCGATCCTGTTTCGTTGCTGATGGAATAGGGTCTAATGTCTAATGTCTAATGACAACAGACAACAGACAATAGACAACAGACAACAGACTATAATTATGATAAAACTCTCCGAATACTCTCTCCCCGATCTTTCCCTGCTCGATGATGATGCAGGGCAAACATCTATGGTGTGGCAGCCCGATAAAAACTATGTGGTGCTGGGAGCCTCGAATCGACCGGAGGAGGCTTTGCACACCGAACAGGTGATGCAGGATGGTATCATCGTGATGAAAAGGCCGTCGGGTGGTCAAACTGTGATGCTCACGCCTGGTAATCTGGTGATAGCGGCGGTCTACCCTCATTCGTTGCAGCCCAAAAATCTTTTCAATCAGATCAATACCTCCATCATTGAAGCCATAAAAGCCGCAGGTCTCGTGGGTTTATCCCTGCGGGGCATTTCCGATATCGCCATCGGTGATAAAAAGATATTGGGTTCGGCGATGTACCGAACCAGGGATAAGCTGCTATACCACGCTGTTCTCAATGTCGGCGAGCCGGCCGCCACCTTCGAAAAGTACCTCCGTCATCCCGGAAAAGAACCTAACTACCGCGAAGGTCGCAAACACAGCGACTTTGTAACCTCACTCAGGGAGCAGGGCTACACCGGTAGCATCGAGAGTCTCTCTGTGCAGCTCATCCGCTCTCTCCTGTGTCAGGAATAAGTTAGCCGGAGTGTGCATTTCATACAAGCCGGGGTGTTGATATCGAACGATGTCCATCGTTTAGCCTTGACGTAACTCTACGTCAACCCATGACGCAACCTTACGTCAACCCATGACGTAACCTTACGTCAACCCATGACGCAACTCTACGTCAAGTCGTGACGTAACGTTACGTTCAGGTTAAGCTGTTATAAGTGAGCACGACGAACTACAAGAAGTGCGTTGCGTCAGTACATGCAATTGTTGAATTATAACATAGATAAGTGCAGTTATATGATTGTGATTGTCAGAAGTACATATTGCAACAGATTACTTTTATCTCGGTTGTAGCTAAGCAATCTGACTTTTCACATATTTTGTTTGAGATAATATCTTAATATCAACATTTCCCGCTGCCATTTTATTATTTTTGTGACGTTTTTAAACCTCTCTATGAATTATTTTATGAACAGAATTTATGCTATCGGGGATATTCATGGTTACTACAATTCATTGAAAGAATTGATTGAGAATAAAATTCAGTTCGGTAAAGGAGATAAATTAATTTTCTTAGGCGATTATATTGATCGGGGGCCTGATAGTAAATCAGTTGTAGATTTTATCCTCAGCCTTCAAAACAGAGATCTTGATATAGTGACTTTGATGGGTAACCATGAATCAATGTTGTTGGATGTATACAATAATAAAGCCGGTATATACAAGTGGATTATGAATGGAGGCTCTGAAACTTTAAAAAGTTTCAATATAGATTCTCTTGAAAAAATTGAACATATATACATTAACTTTTTCAATAATTTAAAACCTTATTATGCGTTGGACGATTACCTGTTTGTTCATGCTGGTTTCAATGATTCGATCGAAAATCCTTTCTCCGATAATTATTCCATGTTGTGGCAATGTAAGAAAAAATATCTCCATCCATTATTAAAAGATAGAACAATTATTCACGGACATGTTCCTGTTTCTATTGCTGTTACTCAGAAACAGATTACAAATAACAGTAAAATTATAAATGTTGATGGTGGTAAAGCTTATCCTGATTCACATTTAGGTAAACTTATTGCTTGTGAAGTAAATACAAGAACTATTTTTATTGCTTAATAAAATAATTATTTTATATTTGCAATTCGCGAATCGCGAATTAAATATTAGTTATATGAAGAAGCACAATGGAATGCGCCCACAGGACATAGTGGTGTTGATAAAGATAATATCATTACAGCAACCCGATTGGAAAAATATAGATATTGCTAAAACTATTTTTATTAGTCCTTCCGAAGTATCTGAAGCACTTAATCGTTGTAAAATTGCCGGACTTATTGATTCAAAGAAAAGAAAAGTAAACATTAATTCCTTTTTCGAATTTCTTATTTACGGATTAAAATATGTTTTTCCGGTTCAACCCGGTTCTGTCGTAAAAGGCATTCCTACTGCGCATTCTGCATCTCCTATCAAAGAACACATTTCTTCCGGAGATGATATATATGTTTGGCCTTATCCCAAAGGAACACAGCGGGGACAAGCTATAGAACCATTGTATAAAAATTTACCAAAAGCAGTAGAAAGCGATGAAATGTTCTATGAACTATTGGTCATTATTGATACAATAAGAGCAGGTCGTGTGCGGGAAATTGAAATTGCCATTGAAGAACTGAAAAAACGATTTAAAAATGCCTAGCACGAATATTACAATGCTCCAGATTGTAGCCAACGGACTGGGAGAACTCAAAGAAGATATGGTTTTTGTGGGAGGGTCAGTCGCTGAGTTATATGTCAGTAATCCGGCAGCTTCAGATATCCGGCCAACATTAGATGTTGATTGTGTTATTGAATTAAGATCAAGGATTGAGCATGCACGATTAGAAGAAGCGCTACGGGCAAAACGATTTGCAAATGACACATCACAGGGTGCACCTATTTGCAGATGGGTATACCGTGATATTTTGGTCGATGTAATGCCTACCAATCCCGATGTACTTGGATTTACAAATATTTGATACAAAGACGGAGTAACAAACAAAATAGCAAAAACACTTCCTGATGGTCAGGAAATCTTTGTTTTTCCGGTGGAGTATTATCTGGCTGCCAAATTTGAAGCTCACAAAGGTCGTGGTGGTAATGATCTCCGCCAGAGTCACGATTTCGAAGACATCATTTATATCTTCGACAATTGTCCGGACAGTCTGGAAAATATCCAAAATGCTAATGAAGATGTTAAGGAATATCTAAGACAGGAATGCCAGAACTTGCTGGACAATGATAACCTTATTGAAGGTGTTGAAACTGCATTGCCATACGGGTCTGGTGAAGAAAGTACTGATATAATTTTGAAATTGATTGAGGATATTGCAGCAATAGAATAAATAGGAAACGCCTTTTTTGTTCGTTTACGTTGATTCTATGAAATATTGTAATTTATAAATTAACTAAAGAGAGACTGTTATCAAATAATAAAGAATCAGTTAACCCTTAGTCTACAATTAATAGGAATAATTTTTTTACTGTTTGTCTCAAATATGGAACGAGAAATAAATCAATATGGCCCCAAATCAACATATATCGGAGCACCCATCTTTATCATATTTTTTCGAAAATTAAATCATTTTGTAAAGGCTTATCAGAAATCATTTTGTATTTTTGAAAGCAGATTCTTTTTCTCCGGTAAAGTTACTGCAAATCTTCATTTTCAAGCCAATAACTATGTCCAAACCATTATTGATTCTCATATTGCTTTTGTCGGGAGTCTTTGCCGTTTTTTCCCAAAACGTTCAAAGGCCTAAGGTTGCCGTTGTGTTAAGTGGCGGCGGTGCCAAGGGCTTTGCTCATATTGGTGTGCTGAAAGTACTGGAGCAGGAGGGTATTCCTGTGGATATCGTGGTGGGAACCAGTATTGGTAGTATCGTTGGCGGATTGTATTCCATCGGTTATACTGCTGATGATATTGAAAAGATGGCACGGCAAAGTGACTGGACCGAATTATTGTCAGATTATGTTCCCAGGAGAGAACTTGATCTGAGTTCAAAAATAGAACATCAACGCTATGTTTTCAATCTCCCTGTTTCTGAAAAAAAACTGTTTACACTGCCCGGCGGCATGGTGAATGGACAGAATGTGATGAATCTGTTCTGCGGACTTGCCGGCAATGTGCCTCTGCAGGCCGATTTTACAAAACTACCTATCGCTTTTGCCTGCGTGGGTACCGATCTTGTTACCGGCAACGAAATCGTTATGAAATCGGGCTATCTGCCTTCGGCGATATACTCCAGTATGGCCATCCCCGGAGTTTTTGTGCCGGGCAAGCATAATGGTCATATCCTTGTTGATGGTGGTCTGGTGAATAATTTTCCGGTAGATGTGGCAAAAGGCATGGGGGCTGATATTGTCATCGGCGTTGATCTCCGTAAGGATTTATATTCGGCTGATGAAGTGGGGTCACTCGATAAACTTACCGCGCAAATTATTTCTTTTTATTCCCTTCGGAAAGATTCTATCAACAACAGCCTCTGCGATATTATCATAAAACCTGACATCAACGGTTACAATACCTCGAGTTTTTATAAAGAAGCGGTGGATACCCTGTTGCTGAGAGGTACAATAGCGGCCAATGCGGTGATTGATGAGATCAGAGCTTTGAAAAATAAGTACAACCTGCAACCTAAAGACATTTCGAAAGAATTGATAGTGGAGAAAAAATGGAACATCACTGATATCAAACTTTCGGGGCATTTTTCCATGCCGCCACGTCTGCTGATTGATATGTTCAATATGGATGTTCCCGGAACATACAGCTATGATGAAATTAAAAATTCAGTGAACAACCTGTATGGGATGGGCGTGTTTAAACGGGTATATTTTATACTCGAAGATAATGAAAACGGGAAAACGCTGAACATCAACATGGAGGAGAGTAAAGCCTGGGATATCAACGTAGGGATGCGACTGAATACCCGCGACGGGGTGTCGGTAGTGCTTAACTCCACACGGAAGGATTATACCAAAACCTTCGGACTGCTTTCGTTTACAGCGGATATTTCAGCTCACCCCCGCTTCAATTTTCTGGCTGAACTTGATAAAAGAAACCTCCCTAAGTTAGCGCTGATGGTGGATGGCCTGTACACTGACCTGGCTGTGCATGCACCTGATGATAAGTTCTACCGGACAAGGCTTTATAGCGCGTCTGTGAAGTTGTACACCTATCAGCCACTGTTTAATTATTCAATTCTTGGAGTGGGAATCAAACAGGAATATTATAGCGGAATGTTATATGGATCTATCGGTGATGGTGGTTTTAATGTTCCTTCCAACCAAAAGTTCATAACCAATTTCTACGGGTACTATCAATTTGATAATCTTAACGACTATTATTTCCCAACGGAGGGATCTGAAATCTATGCAGAGGCATCGCTTGCTCAGTATGGTGACTTCAGCATTATTAATCCCATTATGTTGGTGAAATTCAGAAAAGCAATCAAGATAACGGATCAAATGACTTTGCTGGCGAATGTTCATGCGCGTTCCTTACTGAGCGAAACAGCTCCGGTACCTCTGATGAATTATATCGCTTCCCGTGATTACGAAATTACCCTGGATCATCATCTTCCTTTTTACGGGATGCCTTCCCTTTGGCAAACCGAAAGGACAACACTTATAGGTGGACTGGTACTTCGTAAACAGGTGTACCGGCAACATTATGTATCGGTGGCCACCAACCTGCTTTTCCATAACGATGTTATTTTCGATTTCAATCAGTATAAATCCATTTTTGGCGTGGGTCTGACATACTCCTACAAATCGCCGGCAGGTCCCATAGAACTCACTGTCGGTTTTGCCGATAAATACAAAAAGATGACGGTTGCTGCCAATGTCGGGTTCTGGTTCTGATTATTTTGCACTGTTTTTTGCCCGGTATTCTTTCGGTGTAAGTTCGTATTCTTCGGCAAAACATTTTGAGAAATAGGAGCGGTTGGAAAATCCTACACTGTACATGATTTCCGAGATGTTCATGTCGGAATCTGAAAGCAGTTGCGCCGCCCTTTTCAGTCTTACTGACCTGATAAATTCGTTGACCGTTTGTCCGGTCAGCGCTTTCAGTTTGCGGTAGATTTGCTGATGAGTGATATTCATCTTCTGGCATAAGAGTTCGATGTTCAGATCGAAATTGTCGATGTTCTCGTCAATGATCTTTACCAGGAGGTAAATGAATTTCTCATTGCTGGATTCAACCACCAGATTCTGAGGTTCAGATAGCATGCCCAGTCTGAAATGCTCCTGAAGTTTCTGATTTTTTTCGATGAGTTTTGCAATACGGATTTGCAACAGTCTCATGCTGAAAGGCTTGGTGATATAATCGTCGGCACCATACGAGAAACCTTCGTAAGTCGTTTCCTCATTTACTTTTGCCGTTAGAATGATGAATGGAATATGGCTGGTGACCATGTTGGATTTTATCTTGTTGCAAAATTCGAGTCCGTTCATATTGGGCATCATCAGATCGGAAACAATAATATCAGGCATCGACTGTTGTATGGCGTTCATTCCTTCGGTGCCGTCTGTTGCTTCGCTGACCTCATAGGTGTCTTCCAGGCTCATACGCAGGTAATTACGCATCTCGGCATTGTCTTCTACGATCAGCACTTTCTTCTTTTCAGTTTCGATTTCCCCGACTAATTCTTCGTCGGCTATTGATTCATCTTCAACTGTATTTATTTGTTCATCAATGATAGGAAGTAAAACTACAAATACCGACCCCTGACCATTATTACTTTTTACGTAGATTTTACCGTTGTGCAATTCTACAAATTCTTTACACAGGGTGAGACCGATACCGGTTCCTTCTACCCCTTCAATGGATTTTTTCTTCGATTGATGGAAGCGTTCAAAAATCAGCTCCTTCTCGCTACCATTTACTCCGACACCATTGTCGGAAACCGCGATCTCAATCATTTCAGCTCCGTCCTTATTTGTTTTACGATCGAGCGAAACGGTAATACACCCCTGATCAGCAGTAAATTTAAAGGCATTCGACAAAAGGTTGAACATCACCTTTTCAATTTTATCGTTGTCAAACGACATGGTACATTGTGAGCAGGAACTGTCGAAAACAAACTCAATATTTCTTTTGACAGCATGATCCTTAAACATATTGTAAATTGATTTTATAAAAGGTACAATGTCCATCAAAGAGGTGTTAAGCTCCATTTTTTTGTTTTCAATCTTGCGGAAATCCATGATCTGATTGATCAGACGTAATAATCGCTCCGCATTTGATTTCATAATGGCAAACTGTTCCTGAAATTTTGGCTCATGGATTTGTTCCATCAGGGTCTCAATCGGGCCAAGAATAAGGGTCAGAGGAGTTCTGAACTCATGTGAGATATTGGTGAAGAAACGCAGTTTTATAGTGTTGATTTCTTCATTTTTCTCTCTTTCTGTTTTTTCCTGTTTTAATTGCTGAGCCAGCAGGATTCTTGAGCGTACGATTCTGAGTATGTAAAATAACAAAATTACGATCAGTAATGCATAGATGACGTATGCCCACCAGCTTTTCCACCATGGAGGATGGATGATAATTCTCATTTTGGTTACATCCTTACTTGCAAAGCCGTCGGGGTTTGTTCCTCTAAGATAGAAAGTATAATCGCCCGGCTCAAGGTTAGAATAGGAGGCAAAATTTTGCATTCCGCTCGTCGTATTCCAGTTTTTATCAACTCCTTCGAGCATGTACGAATACTTGTTACCCGTGGGTGCACTGAACTCGAGCAATGAAAAGTGAATTCTGATAAAGTTCTGATTATATTCAAGTATCACTTCTTCAATTTGCTCATTACGTTTTTCTTCCGGCACTTTTATCCATTTTGTGTCGTTGTCGAAAACTTTAATTGCGGTGATCATTGCTGGCTTTACAACAGAATCGGCAATTGATGAAACAATTTCCTGAGGGTAGAATGAGACATATCGGTCGTAACTTCCCACGAAGATCATTCCATCGTTATTCCTGAAAATAGAATTCGAAACGAAGCCTTTATTACGCAATTCGTGTGAAAAATCAAAAGAAATGGTTTTTTGCTTTTTTACATCATAATACAACAAATTCTGAAACGATGAAAGCCAGATGTTATCCTGTTGATCAACAATGCCATTGTGTAAAGAATTACGGTAGAAATTGTCGAGACCGACTTCTGAAAAATTATTCTTTTGAGCATTATACATACATAAACCACGGTCGGTAATCACATATACCTTGCCCTTATGATCAGAGAATATATTAATAATGCTGTTGCTGTTGATACTGTTTTTATCCTGTGGATCAAACCTGAAGCGGGTGATCTTCCTGTGTCGGATATCATAATTGAACAGACCTTCATTGGTAATTCCAAACCATATCTTTTCATTATTATCGCCATGAAGACATGATATTTCGTTGTTCTGGTTGTGACTCACCTGATCGATGATAGAAACAACTTCGTAGCTAAAGTCGGAAAGTTGTCCGGCAGCATTAAATGCCGGAGTAATTCTACAAAGCCCGTTGTTGACGTTTGTCCATATATTCCCTTTTTCGTCTTCGGTAATACCAAAAATATATTTCAACAGCAGGGGAGATTCTTTGATAATAACTTTTTTCAGGCTGTTACTTTTTCTGTCCCAATAAAAAAGCCCGTTATTGGTTCCGGACCATATATTCCCTTTCTTGTCGATATAAATTTTCTTACTGTATTTGCTGCTGCCCGAATTTGTATCAAAGAGGTACTGACTGGTTTTGTTATTTGCCGGATTAATACAGAATACCCCATTATAAGTTGCCAGCCATACCTGTTTTTTATCATCTGTTGCAAGGCTGTTTACAATAACTTCGTGCTGAAAATCAGCCAACATGTTGATGTTGAATTTTTTTCTCTGTGTGTTGGACTTTGAAATCCCATTGCTCGTACCAAACCAGATAATGCCGGATGCGTCCTTATAAATACTCCATATGACATTGTCGCAAATTGACAGGTTGTTTTGTTTGTTATGGATAAATCCGGTTGCCTTTTTTGTAACGACATTGAAAAGGTTTAATCCGCCATCGGTGCCAAGTAATAATTGATCACGACTCAGCTGAGCAATGTTTTTAATAGCGCTGTTGGTTAAACCTGTATTACTGTTATCTGAACTGAATATCTCAAAGCTGCCATCATTTTTGTTGAACTGGCATAATCCGGTTTCGGTTCCCAACCAGAGATATTCATCATCTTCATCAAAACTATAAATGTACATCACAAGATTGTTCGGCATTTCATCCGAAGCAGGATGTTTTTTTACAATATAATGTTTGTAGGCCTTTGTTTGAGGATTTAGCCGGAATAATCCGTCGAAAGTGCCCACCCACAACATTCCGTCTTCATCCTCATAAATCGATCGGATGATATTCAGATAAATATTCTTTCGTTGTTGCTGAAACAGAAATACTTCCATTTTGTTGGCTTTTCTGTCGTATTTGAAAAGGCCATTTTGTGTCCCAATCCATAAATGCCCGCTCTTATCTTCGTAAATCACTCTGATGCGTTGTGTGGCAAGTTCTTTATGGAGATCATTCTCCGGTTGCGGGGTGCTGAAGGTTTCATTGACTGGATTGTAGCTGTTTAAACCTTTGTTGGTACCAAACCAAAGCATGTTGTCCCTTGTGCGAAGACAGCAGTTGATGAATGAGTTGGAGATGCTGGAACTTTCATTAGGATCCTGTTTGAAAACTTTGAAACTGTAACCATCATACCGGTTCAGTCCGTCGTCGGTTCCGAACCACAGATAGCCCGATGCATCCTGTGTAATACAATACACTGTACGGCTCGAAAGTCCTTTTTCAATAGAGATACTTTCGAAAATCATGTTGGATCCGCTTGCAAATGCGGAATGAAATATACAGCCTGTCAGGATAATAATAAGCAGTTTTTTAAACCTGCCTGTTGGTCTGATGTATTGTTTGTTAGTCATGTCAGCGTATTGTGCAGAAAGGTTGTCATTGCAAATATAGGTATATTTTTTATTTCTAATCCGGATATGAAACGCCCTCAGCATCAGTTGTAAATGAGTGTTTTGTACAATCGTCTTACTTTCAGTAGTTAACGATGATCAGTCATATCTTTCTGTCGAATTATTGCTACAAAATGATGAAAACAGATACGGTATTCCTTTTGACTTTCCGTAACTTTGCTCAACGATGAAACTGAATAAATAGTACCCCTATATTGATTACATTGTCTTCCCGGGGATGACACCAATGCTATATATTTGCGAGAGTAATTAATTTTCAACGTAATTCGGGTGTATTTACTCCATTGTTAATTATTTAGACATGAAAAAATCACATTATTACTTTCTGATCATTTTTTTCTTTGTGACAAGATATACAATGAGCGAGGCAAATCTTTCACTTACCCTGAACGGCAATGATTTGGGACGAAGTTATGATGGTGTAGGTGGCCTGATGAGTTATGCCAAACTTTTATACGACTATCCGGAACCACAACGAAGCGAAATCCTCGACTATCTTTTTCTGCCAAATTATGGAGCCTCACTCCAAATGTTGAAAATTCAGATCGGGTACGATGGCAGTCGCACAACCTCCTGCTGGCCCTGCCACTGGCGCGATCAGTATGCTCCTAATTATCAGCGGGGATATGGCTGGTGGCTCTTTAAAGAAGCAAGAAAACGAAATCCGAAGATACTGCTGACGGCTTTGCATTGGGGGTATCCGGCCTGGGCGACTACCAACGAACAAAAAGCTGAATTTATTTATGATTTTGTTCGTGGCGCTTATGTGGAACATGGCATCCTGCTCGATTTTATTGGCGGAAATCAAAACGAAACGGCTATTTCAAGAGATATCACCAAAAAGATCAAACAAAAGCTGTTGGCCAATCCGGCGCTGAAAAGCGTAAAAGTGGTTGCTGCCGATGAAGGTTCGCAGACGGTAAAATTCAATGTGATATCGAATTTGCAGTCGGACGCTGCTTATTCAAATGCTGTTGATATTATTGGAGTTCATTACAAGAGTCGTCCGGGTAACGATCCCATCATGAACGGAATCTTTGATTTTGGAAAACCGGTTTGGTCCACTGAGGATGGCGGAGGTATGTTTAACAGCGATACACATGCCTATCAGTGGGTGGATCAGTTGATGAAACTGCTGGTGGATGTCAAAGTAACCGGAGTGATGCGTTTTTTGGTAACTGCTTCGGCATACGACAATATGCCCTGGCCGAATTTTGCCATGATTAAGGCAAAAGAACCCTGGTCGGGAAATTATGTGCTGGGAGCAAATGTTTGGTCGACAGCACATTTCACTCAGTTTGTAAAACCGGGATGGAAAATGTTTAACGTAGCGAATCCTTTTATTTATACCAATCAGACTGATACCGGCAGGATAGTGGCTTATAAAAGTCCGGACACAAACGATTATTCGGTCATCATCAGGACCAATGATAATTTTCCGGTGGATGGTGCCGACCTTCAGCTTTCATTGTCGGATGATATTGCCGGAAAGAACATCTATGTGTGGCGTTCTGATTTTAATAATACCGACCAATCGGGCTGGTTTGCCATGACTCAAACCATTACTCCCCAAAGCGGGAAAGCAACGATTCATCTCGATAAAGGATGTGTGTATACCCTCACTACCACTACGGGACAGTCGAAAGGGATGAGCAACTCACCGGCAACCGAGGTGCTGTCGTTTCCATATACCGATGATTTTGAAAGTTATCAGGTGGAACACCTGCCCAGATATTTTGTCAATGTAAACAGCAGTTTTGAAGTGGCCCCCGCTGGTACGGGACTTCCCGGACAGGTGTTGCGTCAGGTAGTGGCAGCAGCGCCACCTTTGTGGCATCCCAATGATGATAATATCGGACAGCCCCTGACCGAGATAGGAGATATGCGCTGGACGGATTATGCGGTGAAGATCGACGCCCTGCTTGAAAATCCCGGAGTGTTGTTTCTGGGAGGAAGGTTCGATCAGAAAACCGAGAATAACGGAGATTATTTCATGGAAGGATATTATTTGTCGCTGGATGACACAGGTGCCTGGAGACTGTTACGGAAAGATGTTGCCAATGCCGAATTTGTTGAATTATCGTCAGGTATGATTGCCGGGTTTGGTCTGAATCAGTGGAAAAACATGGCCCTGTCATTTAAAGGTAATGTTATTAATGCCTACATCGGAGGACAACAGCTTGCTTCTGTGACCGATAAAACCTATACCAAAGGGAATGTGGTCATCGGTACCAAAAGTCATGAGGTTACCAATTTCTTTGTGCAATCCCCTCAATATGTTACGGCTCAGTTTGATAATCTTTTGATTGATAAGGAATATGTTTCGTCGACCAATGATGCTGCGGTTGTGAGACCCTTTGATATTATTCTGTCAGGAAAGCACAAATTTGTTATCCGTTTGAATGATCCTGCCCGGCATGAAATCAATATCTTCAATTCGTCGGGACAGAAGATTGTATCCACAACATTAAATTCAGGTCAGGCATTTGAATTCCCAACCGGAGGATTGTATCTGATTGTGGTTGATGGATATACAGAAAAGATATTATTAAAATAGTACCTGCGCATTTTATTTGTTTTTTTGCCGTGTCTTTAAGCATGGATACAAATATCTTGTCGTCTTTTTATAGTTAATTAGACTGTTATCGCTGTTTTGATTGTTTTGTTGTATAATTTGATTGTTATCAACAAAATACCAATCAGATACACACTATTTTTGCATCACAGATTAAGTAAAGTATAGCATAGGTGTGTAATCAAATAACTTATTTCAGATAATGAAAAAAACACTTTCTCCTGATAAAAAAGTATTCTTATTGTTTGTAATATTCTTCAACGTTTCAATAAAAAATAATGTTCTGAGCAGTCCTACAGATATTAGCGTGAAGTCGGCAGAAAAGATGTCGACATCTTATACTGATGAAGCAGGATTTTCTTTAAATGGCAGGGAAATCCGGTTGGATGGAAAACCGTTTTATCCAAAAGGTTACGTCTTTGAGTCGGTAATTAACAAACGGGAAGATCTGATTAAATATGCCACTCAGAGCGAATATGAAGAATATTGTGTGCGGAGTATGCAGGCGCAGGACTTTTATTTCGGTGAGGGGGAATTTGTGAAAAATTCAGGAACTGATCTTGCACGTGAGTGGGGAGCAAATATTTTACGGTTTAATTTAAATCAGGCCGCTCTCGATCCCCAGAATGAGTTTTATTCAGCAACCTATGTCGAAATGGTACAAAAGGTTGTCAAAACTGCTTTGGACAAAGATTTTCCCGTGATATTATCGCTATTTGGTTCTGCTAATAAGAATATCCCGGAGCCTATGAGGAATGAGAATCCTGCTGTTCCTATGAATACAAAGACTTCATTGAGAGCCGCAGTGAAACTTGCAGAGCTTTTTGGTAAGAATCCCCGGGTAATGTTAGAACTTGTAAATGAGCCTTATCCTGTTGGTACTTTATCTGTAAGCTGGACGTTGTACATTGATGGAGGTATTCGTACTGTTGGAACATTTAAAGGGTGGGAGTTTGTAGGAGTGAATACTATTATTAAAGCCATGCGGGATAAGGGAGCTGAGAATCTTATCATCGTACAGGGAGTAGGAGCATCATTCAAATCATATCCGGGAGGGATTACCGATCCGCTTAATAAGTTGGTGTTTTCGGTACATCCGTTTTTTGGTGACGGTACCGATCCTGATGCTATTGATTGGGATGGCAACTTCGGGTTTATGGCTGACAAGTATCCTTTTATTATCACTGCATGGGGAGCACCGCTCAGCCAGGGGTGGTGTCCGACATTCGGTTTAGAAAAACCAATAGAATTTCTGGATTATATCAAGAAGAAAAACATAGGTATAATGGCGTATGCAATGGATGTGCCTTTTACAACTGTCAGAGACTTTAGAGAAAATCCTGTAGTACCCACTACTCTGGGAACGAAGTGTACAACCTGGGCTGGTCGTGGTGCAGGAGAGGTTATGAGGGATTATTTTCTCTCATACAATTATACCTCTGTAAATGAATTGTCAACCGAAAGTCTTGATGGTAAAACTGTGTCAGTATTTCCGAATCCGGTAACTAACGGCAAATTTTCAATTGAAAAGATCATAGATGCTCCGGTCAAAATACAATTATATAATATTTTGGGGGATGTTGTGTATGCTATGCAGGTAACCCAGGCGGTTACGCACATAAGTAATTTACAATTATCGCCGGGAATTTATTTGATGAAAACAGAAAGTGCTAATAATACAGCTAAAGCATTGAAAATTGTTTTTGAATAAAATAGCTTAGGTATATTATTTTGAAGGAATATATATCCTTATTATCAGTGCTTTATGGGGATATCTTGTTTTGATTATTTTGTTGTGTGATTTGATTAATTTCAACCACAGGGCTATTCCGGCAGGAATTATCTTTGCTTTGTTACTTTGATGCGATGAAATCTTTTGTTATCCATGTTGCTGATTTCTATATTTTGGTAATTAATCTTTTTTTTGTAAAAATATTATGAAAAAATACGCCTTATTATTCACATTACTTACCGTTTTTATTTCGGTTTTTTCAGTGTCGAATCGCTACGGAATGACACTAACAAACAATGGTGGTACATATACATTGACAGATTCCGAAAAAGTCTGCAGTACGATTGATTGTTCGACTCTTCCTGCAGATGCTTACCAGCCATATACTTATAGTGAGAATCTGATAAAGTCAACAGACTATTCCTATTGTAAAACCAAAACTTATGTATATAAAAACTACGGATCATATTCTTTGAGTATGGAAGTAGACATTCCCGTTTTAACTCAGGGACCGCACCCTTTCATCATTTATGTTCATGGTGGAAGCTGGTACAGCGGTTCAACCGTTTCGTTGAAGAATCAATCACTCTATCTAGCCTCACGCGGGATTGCAGGGATTCGTATTACGTACACACTTGTAGGTAATGGTGGCCATTTTGATATGGGTATGCAGGAACTAGATGAAGCATTTGCTTTCATAGCTGCTCATGCAACGGAATGGAATCTGGATATGTCGCGCTTCGGTTATCTCGGTAATTCGGCCGGAGTGCCTTTAGCAGCCCTAAAAGCCATGAAACAGACCGGATGTAAACTGTTGATAGGTTACAATGGTTTGTATGATTTCAAAAATAACCTGAACGGAACTTTTCCGGCGGAAGGAAATAAATACCTGAATAATTATCAGAATATTGCCGACAGGGGACCGTTATCTGCGATTGAGCATATTCCGTCGATCAATATTCCTGCTGTTGCAGTATTTCATGGTACTGCTGATTTTACTATTTCATCACAACAGGCGGTTGTATTTGCCGATTCGGTTCGTGAAAAAGGCGGACGTGCTGAAAATTATATCTACACTAATTATGTACATGGATTCTTTAATAAAGGAGGATCTGACGTGTATGAAGATATTCTGATAAAAACTTATGATTTCGTAAAGTCTGTTTTTAACTTGCCGGTAGTTGAGTTTCCTAATCAGGAGGTTTCTTCGGTATATTATGTTTCTCCTGATGGAGATGATATTGCCAATTCGGGAACAACTGTTATTTCACCTTTCAAGACCATAAAAAAAGTATTTGACATTGAGGCTCAGGCCGGGACATCTGGCAACAGTGAATTTACTATTCATCTGGCAAAAGGTACGTACCCCACAAGTATTATAACGCCCAACCTTAATAGACCGGTTAAAGTTACACTCGCCGGAGATTCTCCATCGACTACTTTTGTTCAGAACACAGGTGAATTTCTAACCACAGCCGATAACTTTAGACTTTTTCAACTTCAACCGGCCGAAAATGCAGGTTTAGAGTTAAATATTCAAGACATAACAATTCAGAATTATGGAGGAACCATTAACAATTATGCAGGATGTATCGTAATGATGAATGGTTCGGGTGCTGGTATAAAAGTAGGGTTTAAACGTTGTGTCTTTAAGAATAATGCTGCTTGTCGTGCTGCGATTATTCAGTCATCGAACACCAGCTATGAAGTATCTTTTGATGGTTGTTATTTCGAAAACTGTAAATCGTTTGACAAAGGAACAAATGCCACCAACCTGGAAGCCCCAATTTATGTGTCGGCAGGCAAATTGTCCATAAAAAACTGTATTTTCAATAACAATGTGAAGGACCCCTTGTTTGGAACCACTGATCGTGATTTGAAAAAAGGATCGGTACTTACGATCAACCCTATTCAGGGAAGAGTGATGGCTATATTAGCCAATAATACTTTTATAGGAAATAAAGCGATGGAAGGAAAAGAATCTGCAGTTTCTGTTCAGCCTGCTGTTACTATCGCCGATTTATCTCTTCCCAAGAAAGCATTTGGTGTGGATCTGACCATGATAAACAATTTATTTGTTGAAAATAAAAGATCAGGGTTTTCAAATGATGTCGACTTGTACATCGATCCTGCTGATGTGACTCTCATAACATTGAGTAATAATGTGTTTAATAAAGTAGTTACAGCCGATGCAAGTTCATTCGTTTCACTGACACAGAATAGAATAGATGCAACTTATACTTATACCTCTCCCGAAATAGCATTTGATATGGATGATAATCTACCGCAGGTGCAAACTGCCGAAAACGGACTAGCTTTTGTGATGGCAAGAGGATCTGAAATTGTAGGAAAAGGAATAGCGGGGGAGGATAATGGAGAGGTTCCGGGAACAGACATATTGGGCAAAGAAAGAAAAACAACTCCTGATGTTGGGGCTACCGATTATACCCCGGTTTCATCAGTTCATTCTACAACACAAATACCCGGATTTAAAATTTATGTGCACGAAAGAACTTTACACATACTTAATGAAAATGAGATCAATTATGAATTGAAAATTTCGGACATAACCGGACGCTTGCTTTATTCTTCGAAAAACTCTTCCGGAAATTTCTCATGCAAACAGGATATTCGTGGCGCTATGTTGATTTCCATACGGAATGTCGATAGAACTTACACACAGAAAGTAATGTTCTGAAAAATTTAAACAAATACTTTTTTGCATAACAAACAGTATCAGGCAAAATATATTTTATTAACCCTAAAATTAAATATCATGAAACAAAAAATTTTACTCATTAGTTTAGTCTTGTTTGCCGGCAGTCTCTTTGCCGAACAAACCGTTTATTATGTATCTTCTACCGGAGATGATATGCTTAATACAGGTCTTTCACCAGAATCTCCTTTTTTGTCGATTAAAAAGGTTTTTGATGTAGAAGCCACAACAACAAGTACCGATATCTTGATTAATGTGGTAAGTGGCACGTATCCTACGTCGGTTATAACACCTAATTTGAAGAGATCCGTTAAAGTTACATTGGCTGGCCAATCCGCCGCAACAGTCAATATCCAAAATACAGGCGAATTTTTGAATGCAAAAACCGATAATTTTCGCTTTATCCAACTTCAACCAGCAGATAATGCGGGTTTAGAATTGAATATACGTGATGTCACATTTCAAAACTACGGAGGTACAATTAATAATTATGCGGGAGCTATAATTATGATGAATGGTTCTGGTGAAGGTATAAAGGTATCTTTCAGCAGGTGTGTTTTCAGAAATAATGTAGCTGCGCGGGCAGCAATTCTACAGTCGTCAAATACAAGTTATGATGTTTCTTTTGATGGTTGCTATTTTGAAAATTGTAAGTCATTTGACTTTGGAACTAATGCTACCAATCTGGAGGCAATAATTTATGTGACGGGAGGAAAAATAGCTATAAAAAATTGTATTTTCAACAATAACACTAAAGACCCGTTATTCGGAACTACTGATCGTGACTTAAAGAAAGGGTCTTTAATTACAATCAATCCCATCGTTGGAAAGATTACTGCTGTATTAGTGAATAATACTTTTGTCAATAATAAAGTGCCAAATGGGAAAGATGAAGCTATTTCCATCCAGCCTGCTGTCACCATTGCCGATCTGTCTTCTCCCAAAAAAGCTTTTGGGGTGGACTTGACGATGCTTAATAATTTGTTTGTCGATAATAAACGGACAGGATTTGAAAAAGATGTTGATCTTTATATTGATCCGGTTGATGTAACGCAGGTAGCAGTGACAAACAATGTATTTAATAAAATTGCTACTCCCGATCAAAGCGAAGTAATATCAATACTTACAAATAAGGTATCGACAGCCTATGCAGTTGCCTCTGCCGAGATAGCTTTTGAGATGGAAGGTGAACTACCAAAAATACAGCTTGCCGACAATGGTGTGTTGTATGTCTCAGCTAAAGGAACTGAAGTTGTTGGAAAAGGTATTGCAAATAGCGATAACAGCGAAGTGCCTGTAATTGACATAAGGAACATTACCAGAAAGACTACACCTGACATTGGTGCTACGGATGTGTTAGTGTCTTCGGTTAAAACGACGAGTCAAATCGACGGATTCAAAATATTTGTCAATGACGGTGTACTTAATGTCATTAACCAAAATCAAACTGATTACATTGTCAGAATTACCGATTTAACCGGCAGAATAATTTACGCTTCGTCCATTAAATCACAAAACTTCAATAAAAAAATTGATCTTCGCGGTATTGGTTTTGTTTCAATCCAGGATACTCAAAGTATTTATACCCAAAAAATAATCTTCTAAGCAAGTACTTTATAATTCATTAAAATGAAATATGATGAAAAAAATAATTTTATTGATTAGCATGACTTTGTTTGTTACAACCATGTTTGCCGAACAAACTGTTTATTATGTATCTTCAACAGGAGATGACATGCTTAATACAGGTCTTTCTCCAGAATCTCCATTTCAGACAATAAAAAAAGTTTTTGATATTGAAGTATCACCTTCCATCAATAATGATATCCTGATTAATGTGGCAAGTGGTACTTATCCTCAGAGCATCATAACTCCTAATCTGAACAGAGCGGTTAAGGTAACCATTGCCGGACAATCAGCATCGACAACATTTATTCAAAATACAGGTGAGTTTTTAAACGCTTCAACTGATAATTTTCGTCTGTTTCAGCTACAGCCAGCCGAGAATGCTGATTTAGAACTGATAGTAAAGGATGTTACTATCCGGAATTATGGTGGTACAATTAATAATTATGCCGGATGTGTTGTAATGATGAATGGTTCTGGTACAGGAATTAAGGTGGACTTTACCCGTTGTGCGTTTAAAAATAATACTGCATGCCGTGCAGCCATCCTACAATCTTCGAATGGTACTTACGAGGTTTCATTCAATAGTTGTTATTTTGAAAATTGTAAGTCATTCCAATACGGAACAACAACAGCTAACTCAACATCAACGAATCTTGATGCTTTGATTTACATCACTGCAGGTAAATTAACGGTAAAGAACTGTATTTTCAATGCAAATAAAAAGGATCCGTTAAATTCTTTAGGTGCTGATCGTAATTTTAAGAAAGGTTTGTTGATGAATATTTATCCACAGCATGCAAAAGTAACAGCCATTATTGTGAATAATACAATTGTAAATAATAAAGTTGAAAGTGGAAAAGATGTAGCAGTATCTATTATGCCGGCAATTTCCATTATGAATCATGCAAATGGTGTTGATTTAACTATGCTCAATAATTTGTTCGTTGAGAACGGCCGGAATGGTTTTAATAATGATGTCGACCTCTATATTGATCCGGTTTATGTGAGTAAAGTGGCTGTTGCAGGCAATGTGCTGAATAAGATAACTACCACCGATGCCAGTGAGTTCCTTACTACAACAACTAATAGTATTTCATCAGCCTATACTTGTTCTTCTTCTGAAATAGATTTTGATATGGAAGCTGGCTTGCCAAAAGTATATCTTGCTAACAACGGGATTAATTATGTGTTGGCAAAAGGCGACTCTATTGTGGGAGGAGGAATCTCAAATGATGCAAACAGTGAAGTGCCTATAGTTGATATCCGTGAGTCTACCAGAAAATCCGCACCTGATATAGGTGCAACAGATATCTATATCTCAGGAACACTTCTGAATTCTCAAAAAGCCGAATCGGTTAAAATTTACACTGAAGGGAAAGCTCTTATTGCACGTTGCGATGATGGAACCGGTTTCTCAATAAAGGTGTCGGATATAACCGGACGACAGTTATATGCTTCGTATGTATCTTCTGAATTTTGTTCAAAAGTCTTTAACTGGACTGGAATTTTACTCGTCACCATTGAAAGTAAACAAGGTATAGTAAATAGAAAAGTGATTTTGTGAGTTAATGTTCAACCACCTGATTGTTAGACAGTCAGGTGGTTGGAGTTTGAATGTGAAGAGTTGATGGAATATTATTCGTAATGGCAATGTGAAAATGAGTCAATCAAAAGCCGGTCGCACGATAATATTAGTGGAGCGTTAATGTCAGAAAATCAAATACGAATTAATACTATAATTAAGAATGAATATTAATAAGTTTTTATTTACGTTTACGATTGCCTTATCATTGAAGTTATTAATGCCTGTTCAGGCAAATGCATTAACGATTATAACGTTAGATGGGACTAATTTGGGGCGTAGTTATGATGGATTGGGTGCAGTTGAAAGTTATGGAAAATTATTATATGATTATCCTGAAAAACAGCGGGATGAAATATTGGATTATCTTTTTCTCCCGAATTATGGTGCTTCACTCCAGATTCTGAAAATGACTATCGGCTGTGATGGAAATGATGTCGGAGGTTCGTGGCCGTCGCATAAGAGAAATCTGGAAGAATCACCTGATTATAACCGTGGGTACGGATGGTGGATGATGAAAGAAGCCAGGAAAAGAAATCCTGATATTCAGCTTTCTGCCTTGAATTGGGGTTATCCCGGATGGGCAACTACAGATGAACTAAAAGCAGAGTTTATTTTTGAATATGTTAAAGGTGCAAGAGATAAACATGGGCTGATTTTGAACCATATAGGTGGCAATCAAAATGAAAGTGAAATAAGACCGGGAGTAACAAAGTTGCTTAGACAAAAATTAGATGCTGCAGGTTTGGAAAACGTGAAAATTATTGCTGCAGATGAAGGAGCTCTTACCCTGAAATTCAATGTGATTTCAGCTTTACAAAATGATCCGGATTACGCAGCTGCAGTTGATATCGTCGGCGTACACTATAAATCGAGAACTGGCGATGACCCTATTATGAATGGAATATTTGATTTCGGAAAACCTGTATGGTCGACTGAAGACGGTGGTGGTTCCTATAAAACTAAAACAGCCGGCTATGGATGGGTAAGTCAGATTATGAAATTACTGCATGATGTTAAGATAACAGGAATCATTCGGTGGTTAACTACAGCTTCTGCTTATGAAAATATGCCCTGGTCGACGAATGGATTTATGAAAACCAACGAACCATGGTCGGGCAGGTATGTCATCGGAACTAATTTGTGGGCATTTTCTCATTTTACCCAATTTATTAAAATTGGTTCAAGGATGCTTGTTACACCGGATACGTATCTATATGCCGATGGCACTACAAAAGGAGGGCGTTATATTGCGTATAAAAGTCCTGACAGTGGAGATTACAGTATGGTTATCGATACATACGAAGGTTCTTTTCCGGCAGAAGGACTTGATGTGGAAATCTATCCTGAAGGAGATTTATCAAAAGAAGATGTTGCTATTTGGAGATCAAATTTTAATGCTACAAATGAATCGTTTATCCGTGTAGCTACAACAGGTATAGTTGATAATAAAATATCAGTGCATCTTGATAAAGGTTGTATTTATACCATTTCTACTACCAGAGGTCAAAATAAGGGAGTCACGGTTTCTCCTGCTTATCAGGATTTTCCGATTCCGTACACAGAAGTATTTGAAAATTACCAAACAGGAGATTTACCCAAATATTTTGTAAATGCTAACGGAGCATTCGAAATTGCTGCTGCCGGCGGGGGTAGAACAGGAAAAGTACTCCGACAGACAGCTACAAAGTCAGCTATCCTTTGGCATCCTAATGCGAAACCTGTTGCACAGCCGCTCACTGCTATCGGAAATATTTACTGGACCAACTATGATGTGCAGGTGGATGTGTTATTGGAAGAAGCAGGCCGGGTTCTCTTGGGTGGGCGTATTGACGGAGAACAGGTAAATACTGGTGATTATGAGGTACAGGGGTATTGGTTGATGCTGAATAATTCAGGAAGTTGGGTTTTGTATCGAAAAGATGTTGGCGAAAATTTTGTTATCCTCAAAACCGGTGCAATTACAGGATTCGGAATTAACAAATGGACAACTATGAAATTGTCGTTTAAAGATGATAGTATCAGTGTTTATATCGGTGATGTTCTCAGGGCAGTTGTTAACGATACCACCTATCCCAAAGGTCACGTGGCAATTGCCACCATGGATACTAAAGCGACAGGACTAATCATGCAAACCTCTGATTATGTAACAGCTCAGTTTGATAATCTTCAGATAGGATACGGGACATCAGAAAAGCAAACCGTTTATTATGTGTCTCCCGACGGAGATGATGCTAACTCAGGGTTATCCCCTGAAAGCCGGCTCAGAACGATAAAAAGAGTTTTTGATTTAGAAGTGCCACCTTCTACTCATGCAGATATTTTGATTAATGTGGCCGAAGGAACCTATGCTACATCGCAAATCACACCGGCTTTGGATCGTCCGGCTAAGGTTACCCTGATGGGAGAATCGGCGGCTACAACAATCGTAGAATCAGCATCTACCGCTGATTTCCGTTTTTTTCAACTTCAACCGGCTACAAATGCCGGACTGGAATTGAATATACGTAATATGACTATGCAAAACTTCGGCAGGACAGATAATAGCTGGGCGGGAGCTATCGTCATGATGAACGGGTCGGGTAATAATATTAAGACACGGTTTGCCAGATGTGCTTTTAAAAATAATCTTGCATGTAGAGCAGCTATCATACAATCTTCAAATGCATCTTACGAAGTATCTTTTGAAAACTGTTATTTTGAAAATTGTAAATCGTTTGACCTTGGAACAAATTCATCGAACCTGGAAGCAATGATTTATATTACCGGTGGAATTTTTTCAGTGAAAAACTGTGTTTTTAATAATAATACAAAAAATCCTTTGTTCGGAAGTACTGACCGTGATTTGAAGAAAGGATCATTAATCACGCTGAATCCGGCAAATAGTAAGATTACTGCGACAATCATAAATAATACTTTTGTTAATAATAAAACTCAAAGTGGAAGTGAAACGGCTGTGTCTGTTCAACCGGCAATAACCATTGCGGATTTGTCGGTTCCAAAGAAAGCCTATGGTATTGATCTGAATATGGTAAACAATTTGTTCGTTGAAAACAGAAGAAGCGGATTTGTTAATGATGCAGATGTGTATGTTGATCCGGTTGATGTTACATTGATAGCAACGAACAATAATATATTCAATAAGATTTTGACAACAAATGGGAATGTTTTTTTTTCTGAAGTTACCAATAAAATTTCACCAACATATACTTTAACTTCAGCGGAAATTAATTTTGAAATGAACGGAACTATGCCTGAAGTTATAACTCCTGAAAATGGAGTTTCGTACGTTTTGGCGAAAGGAACTGAAATTCTTGGTAAAGGAGTTTCAAAAGAAGTAAACACTGAAGTCCCAGACTATGACATCAAAGATGTGACAAGGAAAACAACTCCTGATATTGGAGCAACAGATTACTCTCCAATTGGGTCATCCATTTTTTCCCCTTATTTGTGCGATATTAAAGTATCTGCTGTCGGTAAATCTCTTATAGTACAATCTGAATCTTCTGAGTTTTCGGTACAAATATCTGACATCACCGGCCGACAGTTATATGCATTTGATGTGTCCTCAGATTCTTTCATCAGGACTTTTGATTTAAACGGAATATTTTTGGTTACTGTTGTATCTGAAAGTGGGATTGTAAGTCGGAAGATATGGTTATAATTGTTGATTTGTTTTATGTTTTGATGAATTTGGATCGTTTGCAAAATAGTGATTATATAATTTTGCATCCGTTTTGTTTATAAATTTAATATAGATGATTAAACACAAATTATTGCTTACATTATCAGGTTTGACCTTAGGTGTTACTTTGTTTGCCCAGAAAAATGATCGTCCCAATATTATCTGGTTGATGGCCGAAGACATGGGACAGGATCTGGAGTGTTACGATATGAAAGCAGTAAAAACGCCGGTGTTGAATCAGCTTGCAAAGGAAGGTATACTATATACGAATGCCTGTTGTTCAAATCCAATAAGTTCTCCTAGTCGTTCAGCTATGATGACCGGCATACATCAAACGATGATCAACGCCCATAATCATAGAAGTAATCGCGATATTCCACTGCCTGAAGAGGTAAAACCTATTACTTATTATTTGCGTGAAGCCGGTTACACTTGTGTGCTTGGAAATCATAATCTGGGTAAGATACCTTCTTTGGGAAAAGGACGAAAAACTGATTGTAATTTTAAACATGATCCTATAGGAGAATATGATGGATTGACAAAATTCGGATTGTTTGACAAATACGATGTATTTACTAAAGAAGATCAACCTTTTTTTGCTCAGATTCAATTGAATGTTACACACAGAGGAGATTGGTGGAAAACGGTCAGGGCTCAATCCAACCATCCTGTTGATCCGAAAGCGGTAGATTTACCTCCCTATATGCCCGATCATCCAAAAATAAGGGAAGAATGGGCCACTTATCTTGATCAGATAGAATATATGGATAATGAAGTCGGCCTTATTCTAAAGGAATTGGAAGAAAAACGGATGATTGACAACACTATCATTTTTTTTATTGCTGATAACGGTCGTTGCGACATCAGGGGAAAGGGCTATTTGTACGAACCAGGAACGAAAATTCCTATGATTGCATGGGGAAAAGGTATAAAGCCCGGTGTGATAAATGAAATTGTGAGTACACTTGATATTACAGCTTCAATTTTAGATATTGCGGGAGTAAAAAAGCCTGATAATATTATGGGAAAATCCTTGTTTCAGAAAGGGAAGAGACCGGCATATTTTTATGCAGCCCGTGATAACTGGGACGAGGTCATCGAATGTATCCGTTCTGTTTCCACAACACAATATACTTATATCAAAAATTATATGCCGGAGCGTCCGTGGGATCAACATCAGATTTATCTCGATTTCCATCGCCCCGCAATTCATGTAATGAGAACATTAAAAGCTGAAGGAAAGCTGGATGCAAATACCTCTCTTTTTATGGAGGATCATAAACCTGCAGAAGAACTGTATGATATCACTAAAGATCCTTTCGAATTGAATAATCTGTCCATGAATCCGGAATATGCTTCTGTAATGAAAAAAATTAGGAAGATGATGTCAGACTGGCAAGCCTCACATAGAGATTGCGGATTAGAGGATATGCAAACAAGAAATCCTGCTGCTGAGGAAAGCCTCAGAGACTGGGTAATAAAGAATGATCCTCAGGAATGGGAAAAACTACTTCAGGGGGAGATTGGCGATAAACATGGATTTTGGATAAAAGAAATGAATAAATCATCGATACAATGAAATTTACACATAAATTATGAGAGAAAAAATCAAAAAAGGAATCTTCTTATGTTGTTTTTTGCTTCCAACATGTTTTTTTGCACAAAGCAATATTATCAGGGGAGTTGTTTCTGATAAGGAAAACAACGAAGGATTGATAGGCGTATCAGTGTTAATAAAAGGTACCGAGACCGGAACCGTGACTGATTTCGAAGGAAAATTCAGCATTCATGTACAATCAGGACAGATACTGAGGTTTACTTATGTCGGATATGAAGCCGTAGAGGTAAAAATTGAAAATCAGAGAAATATCGAAGTAAAGATGTCACAAAATCAACAGGTGATAGATGAAGTGGTAGTGGTAGGCTATGGAGTGCAAAAAAAGGCCTCATCAGTTGGTTCTATAGCCTCATCTAAAGGCGACGATTTATTGAAAACCGGAGGAGTTACCTCTGTCTCAGAAGCGTTGCAAGGCCAGATGGCCGGTGTGGTTGCTGTGAATAAAAGTGCGAAACCAGGCGTTTCTGCAACGGATTTGTATATACGTGGTGTAGGAACCTGGGGAAATTCATCTCCACTTATTCTGGTCGATGGTGTTGAACGTGATTTTAATGATCTGGATATGAATGAGATTGAGACAATATCGGTGTTAAAAGATGCGTCAGCAACGGCAGTTTTTGGTGTAAAAGGGGGGAATGGGGTTATTCTCGTGACGACTAAGAGAGGTGTTGGAATAGGGAAAAAACCAGAAGTTAGTTTTACGGCAAACTTTGGACTCAAGCAACCTTCATCAAAACTGGAATGGGCTGATTATCCTACTTCCATGAATATGTATAATGAAGCACAGGCAAATGATAAGCAATGGGATAAACTGATACCAGAATCAACAATCAGTGCCTGGGAAAATGCAATTGCAACCGGTAATTACGGACCCTATAATGAATACTTTCCCCAAATTGACTGGTGGGATGAAACGGTAAGGGATTTTGGAGTACAACAAAATTATAATGTCAATATGAGAGGTGAAACTGCCCGGACAAATTATTTTGTTTCATTGGGATATTTATACGATGGAGATATTTATAAAACTGAAAAACAAAAAAATTATGATCCAAGTTTCAATTATAAAAGATATAACTGGCGTTCAAATTTTGATTTTAAACTTTCGGAGTCTACTACATTAAGTATGAATGTTGCCGGAAATTCTGGTTACAGAAATCAACCATTATATCGGGGCATTGAATGGGGAGATTTGTATTTCTTTAAACCGTTTCTGAGAACCCCATCTAATGAGTATCCTATTAAATATGCTGATGGTGAGTGGGGAGACAATATAATGGGTGATACCAACTTGCTGGCAAACATGACGACCGGAGGACAAAGAATTTTTAAATCGATGCAAAGTTTTTATGATGTGTTTCTGACACAAAAACTTGATTTCTTATTGAAAGGATTGTCGGCTAAATTTTCAGTATCATATACCTCATATTCAGAAACACAATCGCAAATTCTTAACGGAGGAATATATGGAACAGGAGATGATAATGCGGTTAAAACTGAAATCAGATACTTCAGAAAGTATGATTATAGTAAACCCATTATCAACGGAGATGGTTCAATATCTTATCCTTTGATAACTAATACACGTTTTCCAAATGAAACCGCTACTGAGGATTTGCCTGTAGGTGTGGTTTATGATGGCTTCGAATCTTATAATCAACGAATTGATTATGGTTTTTCGCTTGACTATAACCGTAGTTTCGGAAATCATAATGTTTCTGCGCTTGCTTTGGCTAAGCGGAGAATAACACAATCGACATCGACCGCCAGTGTGCAATTCCCGGCTTACGAAGAAGACTGGGTGGGACGTGTGACTTACAACTGGAAAGAAATTTATTTGGCAGAAGTGAATGCAGCCTATAATGGCTCTGAAAAATTTGCTCCTGGTAAACGTTTTGGCTTTTTCCCGTCTTTTTCTCTTGGTTGGAGAATTTCGGAAGAACCCTGGATTAAATGGGAAGACTTATCAAATCTGAAGCTCAGGTACTCATACGGGCAGGTGGGTAACGACAGGGGAGCTACGCGTTTTAGTTATATTCAATTGTTTAATACAGAAGGAAATGTTCAGTTTGGACAAAATCAGAATATAAATTACGGGCCTGTTTATTTTGAAGGTACCCCGGCGAATTCGGATGCAACATGGGAAGTGGCAACGAAACAAAACTTAGGACTGGAATTCGGAGTTTTCAGTAAATTGAATGTGACAGTCGATTTGTTTGACGAACATCGTACCAATATTTTGATGAAACGTCAAACGATGGCTGCCTGGTTTGGAGCAGACTTACCTTCTGTAAATTATGGTGAAACGAAAAATCGCGGTTTTGAGCTTGAAATCGGATGGAATGATAAAATAGGAAAAGATTTCAGATACTGGACGAAATTTAATATTGCTACCAGCGAAAACAGGGTGATCTTCAAAGATGACCCTACTGCTTTGGCAGAATATCTGAAAGCGGCTGGAAAACCGATCGGTGTTCAGTCGAAATACCTTGCTACGGGAAACTATACTTCAATCGATGATGTATTCAACGGTCCTATTACCAATATCAGTGGTGCAAACCAGTCTTCGTTGATAGCAGGCGACCTGTTTTATGTTGATTATAATGGCGACGGAGTTATCAATACCAACGACTTAGTTCCGGTAGAAAAATTGACTTATCCCCTTACTACCTGTAGCTTCTCATTTGGTATTAATTACAAAAATATTGGATTTAGTGCCATGTTATATGCTGCCCCTGACGTTTACAAGGAGAGTATAGCTTATTTGTTGTGGGATTTCCCCGAATCAAATATCAAGGCTCAACCGACAGTCATGGATAGATGGAGTTCGGAAGACATAAATGCAGATGCTGCTGTTCGTCCGGCCGTACACCTGATCAATTCGCATAATGCACAGGAAAGCACTTATTCCTATGCTGATCACTCTTATATACGGTTAAAAAATCTTGAGGTCAGCTATAAACTCCCCAAAGAAATACTACAGAAAGTAAATATAACTAAATGTGAATTATTTATGAATGGAAGCAATTTATTTACCTTCACGAATTCCGATCCGCGCAGGGATCCTGAAACTCAGGCAGATAATGTGTATCCAATTATAAAAAGATATAATTTCGGTATAAGAACCTCATTTTAATAATGTAGAAAAATGAAAAACATAAAGATATATATTATTGGTATTGTTACCGTTTTAATGGCCTCCGGTTGTGAAGACTTTCTCGATAAATCACCGGACATGGGGCTTTCTGAGAATGATGTTTATGCTGATTACAATTCAATGCGGGGGTTTCTGGATCAATCGTACAATTATCTTGAAAATATACATGGATTTGATTTGCATGAAAATAAACGTTCATCCGTAAACTCCATCAGCGATGAGTTTGCATCTATGTTTAATCAGGTAGAAGAGGCTGCAGGTAAAGTACATTCAGGAAACTGGTTGAAAAAAGCAGATGCTTCTTTTGAAATAGGAGTAAAAGGAAATACAATGATTTCCTACAGTTATAAAGCATTGAGAGTTGTAAACCGGGTCATCGCCAACATCAATAAAGTACCAGGATTATCAGAAATCCAAGAAAATGAATTGTTAGGTCAGGCTCATTTTTTAAGAGCTTGGTTTTATTTCCAGTTGATAAAAAGATATGGCGGAATGCCCATTTTTGACAAAGTATTTGTCGGAGACGGGGATGAAGATATTCCCAGACTTAGCTATCATGATTCTCACGATTGGATGATGACGGATATCAATAAAGCAATAGAAATGCTTCCTGACAGTTGGAACGAAGAAAATACAGGACGTGTAACGAAAGTGGCTGCAATGGCATTCAAATCTATGGCTCAGCTTTATGATGCAAGTCCTTTGATGCAAAATGATCTCCTGTCAATTCAGATTAAAGACTATGATATTGAACGGGCAAAACTGGCTGCTCAATCAGCAACCGGAGTTTTGAACTATATTCAGGCTCATCCGGAACTGAATTACAGGATGGTAAGTGCTGCCGAATATCCCAACATTTTTTACTGGCCAGTACCGCCATATTCTCATCCCGAACATTTATGGTATAATCGGACAAGAGTTTCAGAGCAAAAGAGATATATCCGTGCTTTTTATCTTCCTGCCGAATATAGTCTGGCCACAGGTTGGGATGGGGTTGTATTTCAGGCACCTACTCAAAATATGGTTGAGTTGTTTGATAAAAAAGGACCGGATGGAGTTTATTATCCGATCTCGAATCCAAAATCAGGATATGATGCTCAACATCCTTTTGTTGATAGAGATCCCCGGCTTAAAAACAATATTCTTGTCCCCGGAGAAAAATGGGGTGTGGATAAGAGTAATAAGAAGTTGTATATCACTACCTACGTAGGTGGGCAAATTTCGTTGACATTACTTTCCAATAGTGCAACCAATGCTCGTATGCAAACAGGTTATATGTGTAAGAAATTTATTTGGGAGGGAGCCGACAATTATTTGGATTTGTATACAACCAACAGAATTATTACGGCTTATATAAGGATTGCCCAGATTTATCTGGATTTGGCAGAAGCCTCTTTTGAAGCAACAGGTAGTGCAACCGCAAAAGTTGATGGTTGCACTTTGAGTGCAGAAGAAGCATTAAATGTGGTGAGAGAACGAGTCGGTTTGACCAAGCTTCCTGCAGAAATTGTGAATGATCCTGCTCAGTTCAGAAAAGCGTATCGTCGTGAGCGGGCGGTTGAACTAATGTTCGAGAATCATCGCTGGTGGGATTTGCGACGTTGGATGATTATGCACGAAGTCTTTCAGGGGAATGCTCCGATTAAAGGTTTGAAAGCCGTTCCGATAAATCCGAATCATAACCAGGTCGTGGACAAAAGCACCTTACAATTTACTTATGAGACAATAGATCTGACTCCTGAGATCAGAGCATACACAATGCGTAATTACTGGTATCCTTTTCCTCTGGATGATGTGGCGTCGTTGAAAAACTTAGTGCAAAATCCAGAATGGTAAACGACACAATTTGTTGAATCAATATTACAAATATACAATGAAAAATATGAAAAATCATAGTTGCGGATTATTGTTGATTATTTTGCTAGGATTAGTGTTGCCGGTTCCTTTTTCAGCACAAAACGGTGGCACCAAACGCGGTCAGCGTAAGTTGGTAGCATTAAATGCTGAAACACAGGTTACTTCTGTCAAGGCAAAAGTACTCGATATAACCGGTAATCCGGTAATAAACGCCTCTATTGTTTCCGGTGAAACAGAAAAAATAGTTTATACCGACGAGTCAGGAGAATTCAACCTTCATGTCAAAAAAAATACTGTTGTTTTGATTGAAGCACCCGGATATCAGAATGTTGTTGTTAATACAGCTAAAGGTAGTTTCCCGCAAAAAATTATTCTCTACAAAAAAGATTATTTCACTGACAAAGCAGATCATGTCATACGACCCGATGGAGGCGCTACGTTGCAACGTGATTTGGTGGGTGCCGCGGGTAAAATATCGGGAGAGTCATTGATCTCCTATCCCGATTTGTTAATGAGTAACGCTTTACAGGGAAGAGCAGCAGGATTGGTTACAGTGCCTACTGTCGGTGGATTGGGTAATAATACTTCTGATTTATATTTAAGAGGAACACACGGTAAAGGAAGCAATCAGGCAATAGTAATTGTGGATGGACTGGAAAGGCCGTTGGATGAGTTGCTTCCTGAAGAAATTGAAACTATACAATTATTAAAAGATCCTACAACAAAAATATTGTACGGGCCACGTGCAGCAAATGGTGTCTTGTCGGTTACCACAAAAAAGGGAATTCCCAACCGTCGAATCATGCGTTTCTCAGCTGAAGCTGGTGTGAATCAGTTAACCAGACAGCCGGAATATATTGATTCCCATCGATATGCACAACTTTATAATGAAGCAAGACATAATGACGGTTTCTCTGATTTTTACACTCCTGAAAAAATTAAAGGTTACAAAAATTCATCAGGAGTAAATGATCTTTCGTATCCGAATGTGGATTATTACAAAGAATTCCTGCAACAACAGAGTACGTATAGAAAGGTTACAATGGAACTGGCCGGTGGAGACAATGATGTGCAGTATGCAATGATTGCAGGTTATTCTGGAAATGGTGGGTTTGAAAAAATCGGAACGACTCCGGACTTTAGTAAACTGAACTTTCGTGGAAGCCTGGATGTGAAGGTGACTGATTATCTGAGTGTCTCAGGAGGTGTTGTAGGACGGTTGGCTCTTCGTAGATGGGGGAGCTTAAATCAGGGGGAGGTATTTACTGCATTATCTACTCATCGTCCGAACGAATATCCTTTTATCATTGATCCTTTGACGATCCGGGTGCCGGTCGATTCTTCAGGCGTTCCTGCTTTTGGAGGCAGTTTGTATCAATCGGGCAATTTATACGCCGATATGATGTATGGAGGTTCGTCAGTTGAACGTACATTATCCAGTCAGGCAAATCTGGAAATGAATTTTAACTTAGATAAAATACTAAAAGGGCTGAAAGCATCTGCCGGAATTTCGTTCGACAATAATAGCTATTTTATGGAAGGTCAACGCAATGTTTATCCTACTTATGCTGTAAATACCTATCTGAATGAATTAGCATTACCTGATACGCTAATCACTGAATTGAGAAAAAGGGTGTTACAAAGTGATCAGTCAAGATTGGGAGAAAGATCGCTTAGAACAAGTGGGTGGAGAGCAGATGCATCTTACGAGAATCAGTTTGGTGTTCACAGTATTGGGGCAACTTTAGCTTACAATTATTATAAGAATGAAATACGGGGTGAGAAGCAGGATCAGATTAATGCGAATTACAGTATGCGTTTAAATTATGCTTATGATAAGAAATATGCTCTTGAAGTCGATGTGGCTTATATGGGGAGTAACCGTTTTATGTCAGATAACCAATATTTTACTTCTTCTGCTATTGGTGGCGCCTGGATACTCTCCAACGAAGACTTCATGAAGCAGTTGTCATCTGTCGATTTTTTCAAATTAAAAGCCAGTTATGGTATTATAGGTTATGATGGAGGAACAAATTCGCTATTATACCGAACAGCATGGGAAAGTGGAGGAACAGCTTTGTTAGGGGAACAAAATCAAACTACAAGTTCGAAAATTACCAACTTTGTTCTGATTGGAAATCCCGGTTTAAAATGGGAACATTCTAATGAGTTTAATGTGGGAGTAGAGGCTTTGTTTTTAAAAAACAGATTAAGTGCGGAATTGAATTATTTCAATGAAATCAGATCGGATATAATTGGTTATAAATCTTCTGATTATGCAGACTATATAGGTATGTTTCACAGTAATACCAACATGGGTACTGTTGCCAATCGGGGTGTTGAAGGAACAATTGCATGGGGCGACAAGACCGGTGATTTTACTTATAATATCGGGTTAAATTTTATATGGTCGAAAAACAAATTGGTTGAGTGGGATCAACTGGACTATCCGGATGCATACGCTAATATGCTGGGATTGCCCTCTGATGTAATGATTGGATATGAAGCAATAGGGCTCTTTGGCAAAGATGTCCCCTTAGCTGGAGCTCCTGTTCAGACCCTCGGAACTTATCAGGAAGGTGATATTGCTTATGCCGATCTGAACGGAGATGATATTATTGACGACCGGGATAGAAAAGTACTGGGAAATTCGTTTCCACGGACATCTCTTGGCTTGAATCTTGATTTAAAATACAGACAATTCGGACTCAACCTTACAGGAGTTGCCAAGGGAGGATATAATGTTTGGACAGTGAATAATTATTATTGGAACAGGGCTGAAGATAAATATTCTATATTGACGCTTGACCGATATCACCCGATAAATAATCCTGACGGAAGTTATCCCCGTTTGACAACAACTTCCGGAGCCAACAATTTTGTGTATTCAAGTTTCTGGATGAAAAATGCTGCTTTCTTCCGGTTGAAAAATATAGAGCTAAGCTATACATTAAACGGAAAATCAATAACGAAGTTTTCCAATAACATTAGATTCTTTATTCGTGGAGCAAACCTATTTGTTCTGTCAAATATCAAAGAACTGGATCCGGAACTTATTAATGCAGGAGTGACAAATTATCCGGTATATCTGACTGTAACCGGAGGAATTTCAGTTAAGTTTTAAATGAAAACAACTAAAATATTCAAGTCATGAAAAAAATAAATATCATATTTTTGCTATGTTTGTTACTTATGATAAGCGCTTGCGAGAATGTGCTGGAGGAAAAAGCGACAAATCAATGGGTTGAAAGCGATGTGTGGCGTGTGCCTCAGATGGCGGAAGGGGTATTGATGAAGGCTTATGCGGCAATTGCCCAGGCCCCTGATAATTTTGGAGGTAACTTTATGGATGCGGCTACCGACAATGCTCTAACAAGTAGTTATTCCTCACCTGTATACAAAGTTGCCATGGGAGGAATCACTACTTCTTCCAATCCGTTTGGAAACTGGAGTACCTGCTATGAACAATTACAGTATATACATCAATTTTTGGAAAACGGACTCTCCGATGATATTAAATACAATCGTGTGGATTCTGTTGTAAATAAACAAACCAAGGACCGATTGAAAGGAGAGGCTTATTTCCTTCGAGCCTGGTGGAGTTTTCAGTTATTAATGCAGTACGGAGGAAAAACTGACGATGGAGAAGCATTGGGATATCCTATAATAACGAAGTTTATTACGGAACAAGAGGCCGCAAATCCAGAGAACTTTTCGCGAAATACGTATGCAGAGTGTGTACGGCAAATACTGAATGATTGCGATACTGCAATGGCGTATTTGCCTATGACTTATACCGGATCGGATATTGTGACGGGAGTCAGTAATGTCGGAAGGGCAAGTCGCCTGAGTGCAGCAGTTTTGAAATCGAGAGTTGCACTGTACGGAGCAAGTCCTGCCTATCAGCCGGATGCAATCACACTAATTACCGCAAACGGAAGTTTTAGTGTCGTTAATAATTTAGCTTATGAAAACAAATGGGCTTATGCAGCACTTGTGTCTGACAGCATTATTCAGATGTCAGGATTTGGCAATTTTCTGGGATTAAAAGCTGCGAATCTGGCTGATGCTCCTAATACAACGCCCGCTGATTTCGTTTTTCGTAAATACTTTAATAACAGAGCGATGGAAGGACGACATTTTCCACCATTTTATTATGGAAACGCAAATACCATTCCATCTCAAAATTTAGTTGATGCTTTCCCAGCCGCTAATGGTTATCCTGTCACCGACCCAAGAGCCAATGTAGATCCGGCCAACCCATACGCTCAAAGAGACAGTCGTTTGGATTTAAATGTGTATTATCAGGGAAGAATGTTTGGAACAGCAGGGAAGACGATTGATGTAGTTTCCGGCGGAAGAGATTCCAGAGAATATCATGCAAGCGCATCTCGTTCCGGGTATTATCTGGCAAAATTTATGTCTAAAAAGAATGCAATGCTGAATCCAGCTTTGTCATCAAATGCGATTCATTATTATCCACTGTTGAGAAAGTCAGAGGTCTTTCTTAATTTTGCCGAAGCTGCTAACGAAGCCTGGGGACCGAAAGGGAAAGATCCTAATGGAAAGTGTAAATATTCTGCTTATGAGGTAATTAAACTAGTGCGGAGTTTATCCGGAGGCATTACGGCCACAGAATATTTAGATGAAATGGCTGTTAATAAAGATTTGTTCAGACAACTGATTCAAAATGAGAGGAGGATTGAGTTTGCCTTTGAAAATCATCGTTACTACGATATGCGCAGGTGTCTGCTTAAATTAAATGAACCTGTTAAAGGTGTTGAAGTGAGTAGAAGTGAAGGAGTGTTGAGCTTTAACGTGAAAGAAATAGAAGTCCGTAAATTCGACAACATCCGGTCATATTATGCCCCGATACCTTACGAAGAAAGGATCAAAAATAGAAATCTGATAAATAATACTGGTTGGTAATTAAAAAATAAATAAAGATGAAACTTGTTAGAATTTTAATAATAACTTTGTCATTGTCCTTTTTGTCATCGTGCTATGAAGATTTCGTTGACGATTATGCCTATTCAATAACTTACTTTTCGTCACAAAAGCCTCTACGAACTGTTATTGCAGAGAGAAATATGACGATAAAAGCAGGTGTTTCCATTGGAGGCAAACGGTCGGTCGATTTGGCAGACTGGGCAAAATTTGAGATTGACTCATCACTGCTTGTTGGTACAACTTTTACATTATTACCTAAGGAGTACTATACCCTCTCCGATTCCAATACATTCCGGGTTTCGAACAAAAATTTACCAATTGCGGACGTTGTAATTAATTTTACGGATGCTTTTTATGCAGATCCGAATGCTGTTACAAAATATTACGCACTTCCTTTCAAATTAACAGAAAGTTCGCTGGATAGTATTAATCAGGCCTTATCCACAACCATTGTGGCAATCAAATACATAAGTACATATCATGGAACATATTATCTGAAAGGCACTTTGTCGGAACTCGACGGGACCGGAAATGTTATCAGCGAGGTGGTGTATGACAACAAGGACCTAAGTAAGAATCTGACTAGGGATATTTTTACTGTTTCTTCCAATACTATTCAGCGACCGGGGCTGGCAAATTTTCTTGTAAATCCTACAGAGGCGGTCAGGATGATTGTTGTTCCCAACGATAATGTTGATAAAATTTATCCTGTATTATTAGAAACACCGCAAGGATGTTTGACTCTCAATAATACTGAAGGTGAATATTATGCGGGGAAATTACAACCTGAGATTCATCTGAAATATAGTTTTACAAAAAACGGGAAAAATTATCGTGTCGAAGAAACTCTGGTATTAAGACAGGATCCTTTGTTGGATTTGAGGTTTGAAGAATGGAATTAGTAAGGTCCTGAGAACTTTCTTTATGTGACTTACGATATAAAAACACGAAATATTATCAAAAGGAAAGTTGTTGAAGTGATAAATAAACAGATATGATGGTCAACACAGATATCGTCAGAAAAATGATCTTAATATGTTCATTTTTTGTTTTTGCTTCCCTTGTTCATGGTGTGGAGAATCTTTACTTTGAGAACTTCTTCATCCAACAAGGTATACCGGGACGAGCTGTCTTTTCCATTGCTCAGGATAAAGACGGATTTATGTGGTTTGGTACCAATGACGGAATTGTTCGCTACAATGGCCATGCTCACGACCTTTTTCGTAATGATCCTGAAGATGATTGCACTATATCCAATTCGAGGGTAATTTCCTTGTTGTACACTAAAAATAATGAACTTTGGGCGGGAACGGCGAAAGGTCTGAATGTGTATGATCCGGTAAAGGAAGTTTTTATTCCATATGAGGCTATCAACGATGAACAGGAATTTCTCCAGAATATCCGCGTAAATGTTTTGATTGAAGGTTCAAATAATTTAATCTGGATCGGGACCAATAATGGCTTATTCAGTTTGAACCGGAAAAAACGTTCGGTCAGTTATTTCCTTTTTGAAAAAGAAATAGATTCATCTTTTCAGAATAATGTCAGATCGTTGTATGAGGACGCTTACGGGACACTTTGGATTGGTACCGAAAATGGTTTATACCGGTTTGTATCAGCTGAGAATGATTTTAAACGTTACGATATCCGTTCTATCAGGAAAGGAGATCCTCTCAATAATCTTGTCACTTCTCTGTTTGGAGATGTATCAAATAAGGACATGCTTTGGGTTGGTACCGAAACTGGCTTATACCATTTGAACATTAAAACTATGGCTTTTGATTCCTACCGTCGTGAGAATGGATTGGACTTGTCAAATAATGCTATTAAGAGCATTAACTGTCTGGAGAAAGATGTACTGTTATTGGGTACCGATGGAGGATTGAATTGCTTCAATACCAAAACTTTAAAGTTTACTCCTTATCATCACAACTTGCTGGATTCAAAGTCGATAGCCGATGATGTAGTTTATAGTATCTATAAAAATAAAGACGGCTTGGTTTTTTTTGGGACAAATAAAGGTGCCTCCTATGTAAATGTAAAAAGAAATAATTTTAATTTAACAAGGATTATACAGCAGGAAAATGGGGGATTTAAGGGAGTGATGGTGAAAAAGATTGCTAAAAACGGAAACTATATATGGACTGGAGCTTATGATGGTTTACGTTTATTCAGAAAAGATGCTGCTACTCATCGGTATGTGCCTGTAAACTCACCTCAGCTTTCCGACAAGTTTATCACAGCAATTTATAACGACAAATCGGGGACAGTATGGGTAGGAACAACAAATAGTCTCAATTATTACGATGCTCGCCGGAGTCGCTTTGTTAAAGTTGAGATGCCCGATGCACCACTTGCCTTTAAGTATCTGACCTCCATTGCAGAAGACTCAAAAGGAACCTTATGGGTCAATTCCATGGCAAAGGGTATTTGTGCTATCAAACCTCAAAGGGATAAACTCCACAACATTATTGATTGTAAGTATAAAGCATATGGAATTGCACCTTTAATCTATTCAGCTAATGACAGGGCATCAGCATTGAATATTGACAATGAAGACAATATATGGATTGGAACTTCAAGCAGAGGGCTTGTGAAGTTTGATGTGAAGAAAGAAAAATTCATTCAGTATGTCCATAAAAAAGGAGATATAAAGTCTCTTATCGGCAACTATATTACCGAACTTTGCGTTTCGAACAACGGAACTTTATGGGTAGCTACAAATCAGGGATTGTGTAAATATGATCCGGGAACCGATTCATTTATTCATGTCAATCTGGACAATCATGATCAACAAATGATATTATCGATGTGCAGCGATAAGGATGGAAATATATGGGCTATGAATTCTCTTGGTCTGATTAAATATCTTGTTAATGAGGATAAAACCATATTTTTCGGCTTAAATAAAGATATAAATTTAACAGAGATTTCGCCCAACTGTGTAACAATTGATTCTTCAGGCTGTATTTTCATCGGAGGATATGGTGGTTTTGTTTCCTTTAATCCATCCGAAATTAAAGTTAGTAACAGAAAACTATCCCTCCATATCGTTAAACTTAGCATCTTTGATCAGGAAATTTATCCTGATAAAGAATTTAATGGCCGGATTGTGTTGAAAGAAAGTATTATTAAAGCAGAAAAACTTAAACTGACATACAAAGAAAATACCTTCAGACTATATTTCTCACTGTTGAATTATATTTATCCCCAGGGGAATAAATATAGCTATAAACTGGAAAGTTTTGATGATAATTGGACTTCCACTTCTGTCGGTCAGAATTATGCTGCATATTCTAATGTTCCTCCGGGAAATTATATGTTTAAAGTAAAAGGATTGAGTAATGACGGTACCTGGAGTGATGAAGTCAGTTTGAAAATAAGGATTCTGCCCCCCTGGTGGGCGGACTGGTGGGCATACTTAATTTATAGTGCAATTATTTTATATCTGATTTATGTTGCCTATGGGATATTCTCAAAGACGAATAGATTATCGAATGAATTAAAAATTCAGAAGATTGAGCGGGAGAAAGATGAAGAAATCAATCAAATGAAATTACGTTTTTTTACAAATATATCGCACGAATTCAGAACTCCACTCACACTTATTTTGGGGCCTATAGAGACATTGCTTGAGAAACCGGTTGAGCCTCGCTGGAAAGAACAATTACTCATTATGAAAACTAATGGTGAACGATTGTTGCGTCTGGTGAACCAAATATTGGATTTCCGTAAAATTGAGTCTCAGAAAATGACCCTTGAGTTGTCTTACGGCGATATTGTTCTTTTCGTAAGAAGTGTATATGATTCATTTCTTGAACTTGCCCGAAAACATAATATTACCTTTGATTTTTACACAACTCAAGAAGTACTATATACTATGTTTGATAAGGATAAAACAGAAAAAATTTTGTATAACGTATTATCCAATGCGTTCAATTATACACCTGACGGTGGTACAATTTCAGTTGTTATTTCATTGAAAAACGACCAGACTCCCAACTTGCTTTCTGTTGCCGTTTCTGATAATGGTTTAGGAATTGATGTGGAAGATCAGCAATATATTTTTGAACGGTTTTATCAGGGTAGGAACAGGCTGTCGGATCAATACAAGGGCACCGGAATTGGTTTGATGTTGAGTAAAGAGTTTGCGGAATTGCACGGAGGAAATCTGAGTTTCGAAAGTCTTGCAAAAAAGGGTTCTACTTTCACTTTCAGTATTCCGATAACGGACAAAACAGATGGAGAGGAATCCGAACCTGAAGATGTTGCTTTTTCAAAAGAAATGGATATGTCGGAAAAAAAATCTTCAAAATTAAAAATTCTGGTCGTGGAAGATAGTGAAGACCTGCTTCAATATATAGCGATGAGTCTGGGGGATGAATATAAAGTGTTGCTGGCAAAGGATGGAGTTGAAGCATGGGAAATAATTAACCGATATCAACCGGATTTGATCGTTTCAGATTTGATGATGCCTAATATGAATGGAGTAGAGCTATGCAGGAAGGTTAAAACAGAATTGAATAATCCTATCCCATTTATCTTGCTCACAGCAAAGCAGGATGAAAAAAGTGTTTATGAAAGTTTAGAGTGTGGTGCTGATGCCTTTATTGTGAAACCTTTCAGTACGAAATTATTAAAACTCAGAATGATGAAGTTGATAGAGAAGGAGAAGAAAATGCACTTGTATTATAAAAATCTTATATTATTATCCCCCCGTGAAATTGTAACAGAATCACAGGATGAGAAATTAATTATGAAGTTGGTGCAGATTGTTGAAGATAATCTTGATAATTCAGATATGGATGTTGAATTCTTATGTAGAAATTCCGGGATATCACATCAACAGGTATATAGAAAGATTAAATCTTTGACGGGTTTTACCGTGACTAAATTCATTCGGACAATTCGGTTGAAAAGAGCTGCTCAGCTCTTGAAAGACAGTAAGATGAATATAACTGAAGTCATGTATCTTGCCGGGTTTACAGGCCTTTCTTATTTCTCCAAATGTTTTGTGGAACAATATGGAGTAACCCCTAAAGAATATATGGAGATAAATAAAGAATAATGTTATTTATTTGTTTTTATTCATTGCTGTCCCATTAAAATCTAAAATAGTTCTTTGAAATATTTGAAATTTAGTTAGTTACAAGGTTTTTTTGAGCGAACTGACTTGAATATTTAACTTTGCATCAGATAGCATATGTTTCAAGACAAATTCTGAGTATATATTAACTGACAGAACTCATCTTCGAGAGCTGTTCGATAGAACTAAATTTCAAAATGTCAAAGAACGTTTTAGGCTTAATGAGCCAAATTTA
>JAYFQH010000001.1:0-121397 GCA_034927265.1 Paludibacter sp. | reverse complement strand
ATGTGCAAATATCTCACTGGTGGAAATATCGCCTTTCAAAACCATTATCTGCTTGATAATGTCCTCCATTTGCATTTTATAATTCGTGTCGATAGCTTCACGAATCAACCGGCGGGTGTAACCGTCGGCAATGGACATATTGTAATAATACTTATGGATATAGTCGCCAAACAAGGCTTTTGAATCAAATTCCTTCACCACATCGCGCAGCAGGGGTGTGCCTGTCAACGCAATCTGAATGGCGCTTTTATCCGAATTTACCAGATTGGCTAAGTAGTTGCCTTTCGGGTTATAGCTTCGGTGTGCCTCGTCCAGAAAATAGATACGCTGTACCTTAATGTCATAATCAATATCGGTGCGAGCAACAGATTCTTCCGTAAACTTCTGTATGTTGATGACCGATATTTCAGACTTTCCGTGATTATTATGTATCGGCGCAATCGTTTTTATATCCTGCAGAAATTCGGTGCGGGAGCTTACCTTTTTCACGATCAAACCACGTTTGCTGAATTCGGTTGTCGCCTGATCGGCCAAATCAATACGGTCAACAATAAAATAAAACTTGGGTATAATATTTTTCTTCTGAAAATAATCCGTCAGAAACCGCACATTAAAATAAGCCAGCGCCGTTTTCCCGCTTCCCTGCGTATGCCAGATAATCCCCTTTCGCACACCTTCGTCCAATTTCTTTTCAATAGCCTTGGTAGCAAATATCTGAGGATAACGCATCACATGTTTATGTAATACTTTTACTTTATTTTCCTCTTCTTCCACATAGGCAATGGCATATTTCAGCATAAAAGCCAGTCGCTCTTTACTGAGTAGTGAGGTAATAAGCCGGTTGGTGGGTTTGTTGTAGTCTTTATTGGTTTTAAACTCGTCGGAATACTTGATGCTGACAATGTTATTGTCTTTAAGAATCATATTTTCCGTTTGCTCATTTTCCGGTGCAAGTAAAGCCGTAAGGTTCAGTTTTTCTTCTTCTCTGAAATAATTGAAATGTAAATCAGAATAAGCCGATGTAGCATAATATGCACCCTGCACAGGTTCTATCACACCATCTTCGTATTCCATATTATTGGAGAAAATCATCAGCTGTGTGATATTCGCAAAACGTTTAAATCGCTTATTGGCAAATCGTTCATTCATTCGCTTCCGCTCTGCCAGAACTCCTTCTTTATTGTTGGGTTTCTTCACCTCGACAAACACCAGCGGCATCCCGTTAATCAGCAGGGTGATGTCAGGTCGGAATTCTTCATCCCCATTCTTACAGGTTAGTTCCGTGGTAACATGATAGCTATTTTTCTCAGGATGCTGAAAATCGAACAATTTCCATCCGGTGCCAGCCGACAAAGTTTCATAGAAATCCCTACCCAAATCATCAAAATCTAATTTCAAATGGAGGTCGCTGTAAAGGTTATCTATTTCAATTTCAGAGATCCCTGGATTCAGCCGGGCAACACTTGCTTTGAAAATTTCCGGAAATATATTGCTGTCTTCATTGCGATTTTCATGTTCGTTGCGGGGAATATAGGAATATCCCAAACGCACCAAATGTAACAAGGCGGGTATCTTTACACGGGCATCTTCGTTAAAGTGCATGGTCTTAGAGTTTTCTTGTTATTTTGAATAACAAATTCCGGTTAACGGGGTTAATACTTGTACAAATTTTGAAAAGCACAAATATACAAATTATAAGTTAAAACTTTTTACAATTTGCACCATTTCCTTTACAATTTGCACACTCCACCCGCACTTTACTACATTCTCAGGAAACAATTTCTCCTATCTTCCTTAGCTTTTTCAAAACTCTCCCTGCTCATAAAAAAAAGCTCCTAAGGTTTCGACCCAACCTTTCCCTGTTTTACATGAACTCTTACTATGATATTTCAAAACTCTCCCGAAGTTCAATCAATGTCTTCCCCAGGTTTAACCAAAGTCTTCCCCACTTTAACTTGCTATCTTCCCCAACTTTCAACTTTTTCTTCCCCACTTTTAGCTGCTACCTTCCCCTACTTTCAATTTTTTCTTCCCCACTTCTGACAATTTTCTTCCCCACTTTACCAAAAAAAAGCTCCCCGGTTTTTACTATAAAACCAGGGAGCAGATCGAAATAATACTGAAGAAAAAAAATTATTGCCTTAAACTGATATAAAAATTAAACCAGAACAAAATTGATTATACATACTACAAAATTGAGATTTACTCCACTGAAATTTGATGTTGAAAGCCTTAATAAGTGATGTTTACAGCCTTTACATTTGAAGTTTATAGCAAGGCATCGCCTCATCAAGCAATGGCGTTCTAAGGGGTAGAGCAAGGGCGTTCAATGATGTAGAGCAACCTTGCTCTTTATTGCTGAACTACGTTGCTCATTGTGGAGGGAAGAACTTCCAGGCGAACACTTCCGGGAAGGGTTGTGGGGGCTGACAGTAATCGTTTGGTACCGCAATAACAAGTAACAACAGTTACCTGGTAATTGCCGGCCGGCAGTTCGTCGGGAAGTTTAAAAACAAGGGATTTGGGCTTATTGAATGTTTTGCCGATATGACTTACCTGGTATTTCTTTCGGCTTTCAACATCAGTCAGCCAAACACCACATGCAGGAAAGTCACCCATGATCTTGAGGTTACAACCTTTCAGCTCAACATATTCCTTTTCCAACACCGGTTCTTTATGATCAATTGCATTGCGGATATCGGTAAGATAGCGGTTACGGTATTCCTGGCGCGACACGCGGAGTTTTGTTTTTGCAACACAGTTGCGCAGAGCCTTTCCGGGCAGGGTAACAATTTTTAGTTTGTTTGCTTTGAGCGTGGTGTGTTCAGCAGGCACTGTTCCTGTAATAACCGGACGTATGTGTACCAGCTCTGTATCGATGTGGTAACCCTCCGATGCCAGTTCAATCACCATTTCGTTGAAGGTACGTATAAGGATGATGATGATGATGATGGCAATATCTATAAAAGGAACACGGGGCTTCATGAGTTCGACTATCTTCATGATATCATATTTACCTTTCGACTGAGGAACAACCAACGATTTGTTCTTAACGGTTGGAAGCGGAGTTTGAACCAGATGGACTTTGACAATCTTTTCCGAGGTTTTTAGCATGGTAAACAAGAATAAATTAAACACAGATCATTTATAATCAGACAGCTATTCGTAAAGGCATTACAAAGATAAAAAGACCTTCTTGAATAACAAAATCCGAACTATGCAGAACGTCAATATAATTAAGCAATACCACAAATTCTTCAATTTTTCCTACCTTTGTACTCCATTCACTCATAAATTACTTTTATTATGCTCGACATCCTCTTCAACCGCCGTACCATACGTAAATACACCGACGAAAACATTGCTCCTGAACTGATGACCGAACTGTTGAATGCTGCAGCACAAGCTTCCAACACCGGCAATATGCAGGCCTACAGTGTAGTGGTTACTACGGATCAGGGACTGAAGAAACAACTTGCTCCGGCTCATTTCAACCAGCCAATGATTACACAGGCTCCGGCAGTGCTGACCTTCTGCGCTGATTACAGTCGTTTTTCACAATGGTGTAAGATGAGGAAAGCCGAACCTGGATATGATAATTTTCAGTCGTTTATGGCTTCGGCTATCGATACCCTGATTTTCGCCCAGACTTTTGCGGTGGCGGCTGAAAGTGAGGGATTGGGGATTTGTTATCTCGGAACAACTACCTATAATGCTCAGGAAATCATTGAAGCATTGCATCTGCCCGAACTGGTGATTCCTGTTACCACTATCACCGTGGGCTACCCTGCCGACAACCCTCCGGTGACCGATCGATTACCTTTAGAATCGGTGGTTCACTATAACACTTACAAGCCTTTTACCGAAGAGGACATCAACAGGATATACGCCGAAAAGGAAATGAGTCCCTTCTATCAGCAATTCACGGCAGAAAATAGCAAGGAAACACTGGCACAGGTATTTACCGACGTACGATACACAAAGAAAAACAATGAATTCTTTTCAGAAAAATACCTGAATGCATTGAAACAACAAAAATTTTTTGTTTGCGAATAACGGATAACGTACAACGCACAACGAATCCCGAATTGCGTAATTCCTTATGCGCAATTCGCAATTAGGGATTCGTTGTGCGTGATTCATTATTCGTTTTTTGCAATCTGCATCTCACACCTCACACAATCAAAACTCAACCGGAATTTCTGCCCGTTGTTCTCCAGGAACAGCGGTTCCTTTACAGTTGATTTGTTGCCTTCACGCGGACACCACCCCATCTCGTATTTAATGCAATGCTTTGTGTACATGAGCGGTACGCCTTTTTCGGCTTTTACCTCAAAGCCGGGACTTACTTCTTTTACTCCATGTTCGCGGTAGAACTGCTCCGAAAGTTTGTTGGTAACATTTCCGAGATAGCTGAGCTTCTCTTCGGGATAGGTGGCTGCAACGGCCTGCCGGGGTTTTTCCCTGACATAGGACGACAGTAGGTGATTTTCAAAATTCTTAAAACTGATCCTGCGCCACTCGTTTAGTACCGACGAAGGAAAAAACCAGGCTTGCGTTATATCTATTGTGACATTACCCACTTCAAACATGGTATTACCACTTTTTGAAAGCTGATTGATGATATTTTTGTGAACACCGCCTGCATTACGGGCCGGCTCTTTTTTGCAGAGAAAAGCGCTTGTTATTTCATGACCTGTTTCGTCTGCCACCTTAATGGAAAAACCGTCAGCTGTTTCAGTGAAATGAAGGTGGATTTTAATTTTTCTTTCTGCTGTCTTAGCCTTTAACTGCTTATCAAATTCATGATCCTGATTGCGGTAAACAAGGGTTCCGTTGTCGATACGCGGCATTTCGAACGGATAAACCCGCTTGTGCTCTGCCCTGTTGACCTTGAATCCTACCAGTTCGCCCTGCGCATTGATAAAACATAACCCATCGCCATTATGCAGCTCTTTTTCCGTCATGATATCGATGTAATTATTCCCGGTAAACCTGACCAAACCTAAGGGTTCACCCAACGACTTTGGAGTCTCCGGCTGAATAATTCCATGATGCCGACCGTTCAGGAAATAATCAGTTGAAGATCTTCTGAAACTCTTTTCAGGATCGGGTTCGAAAAAGAAAGTAGTTGCCCCTGAAGAAGCCTGAACATATTTCTTCTCAGCCTGATGATGGATAATTTCGTCTAATTTCTTCCGGTAGTAAGCAGTGATGTTTTTTACATAATCAACCTCCTTTAACCTGCCTTCGATTTTGAAAGAAGTAACGCCTGCTTCCATCAGTTCTTCGAGATGTTCTGAAAGATCGAGATCTTTCAGCGACAACAAATGTTTGCTCCTTGCCAACCTGTTTCCATCAGCATCATACAATTGATAGGGCAAGCGGCAATACTGCGCACATTCACCCCGGTTGGCACTTCGGCCACTCATGGCCTCACTCATATAGCACTGACCGCTGTAACTCACGCACAACGAACCGTGAACAAAGGCCTCTAACTCTACGGAAGTTTGCGAAGCAATTTCGTTGATTTGTTTCAGACTTAATTCTCTTGCGAGCACGACTCTTGAAATCCCTGCATCCTGCAGAAACTTTACCTTTTGCGGTGTTCTGTTGTCGGTTTGCGTACTGGCATGCAGTACAACCGGGGGCAGATTGAACTTCAAAATGCCCATATCCTGAATGATCAGGGCATCGGCACCGGCATGATAAATATCCCAAATGAGCTTTTCGGCCAGAGGAAGTTGTGCGTCGGTAAGCACAGTATTCAGGGCTACATAGACTTTTACCCCGAAACGGTGAGCATAAGCCACCAGGGTAGCAATATCTTCAATTGAATTTCCTGCCGCAGCCCGCGCTCCGAATTGGGATGCACCAATGTACACGGCATCGGCACCATGATCCACAGCAGCAATGCCGCAAGCAAGATTTTTGGCGGGTGCAAGTAATTCGATTTCTCTCATCAGAATTTTACTCAATATTATTCAGGTCGTAAGGAGTTTCCTGATATACAAAGTAGTTAAGCCAGTTGGTAATCATCAGGTTGGCATGACTCCTCCATCTTACCTGAGGCCCAAACTTCGGATTGTTCTCAGGATAATAATTCTGGGGCATATTGATAGGCAATCCTTTCTTCAAATCCCTTTTATACTCAGCATCAAGCGTCATGGGCGAGTACTCCGAATGACCGGTCACAAAGAATTCGCGTCCGTTTCGTCCCATCACCATGTATACTCCCGACTCAGGAGATTCAGAAAGAATGGTCAGTTCAGGAACTTTTTGAATGTCTTCGGCCCGAACTTCGGTATGACGGCTGTGAGGCACGTAGAATACATCATCGAATCCTCTGAAAATAGGATTCCTTGGGTTGTGAATGTGGTGTTCAAAGACTCCGAACATTTTAGCATCGAGAGGATATTTAGGCACACCGTAATAATGATACAAACCCGCCTGAGCAGCCCAGCAGATGTAAAGAGTAGAGGTAACATGATGACGTGCCCAGTCCATAATTTTCGTTATTTCAGGCCAGTAATCCACTTCCTCGAAAGGCATTTGCTCCACCGGAGCGCCGGTAATAATCATACCGTCGTAGTTACTCTTGCTGATGACATCAAAACTTTTGTAAAAATTCATCATGTGTTCTACCGGTGTATTTTTCGATGTATGACTTTCAAGTTGCAGAAAATCAAGCTCTATCTGTAGAGGTGTATTCGACAAAAGACGGATTAAATCTGTTTCGGTGGTAATCTTTACCGGCATCAGATTCAATATCACAATTTTCAGCGGACGGATTTCCTGATTGGAAGCGCGGTCAGAATCCATAACGAAAATATTCTCATTCCTCAATAATTCAACAGCAGGAAGCGCTGCAGGTATATTAACTGGCATATCTTAAACTAATTATTTACTGTGTTTCTATTTATCTATAAAATAACGCTGACATAAGCGTTGGTATTCAGGAGTTAACACAAATTCCTGAAGAAAAGCGTTCAGCTTCTCGTACAAAGCAACCGACTGTTGGTTAACACTCCATGACAAGTCCTGTTTGTAGCTTAAGGGAAGATGAATATCAACATTGGGATATCTTTTCATCAGATTTCCGGACAGATATTCAGGACAAACCGTGTAACGACATTTGTTTTCCGAAACCATTCTTATCATATTGTCCAGACTCCCCTGATCTGCTTCCTGAATCGTTATATCAGCAGCCACCTCCTCTGATAAAGCCTTCAGTCGCATGGTATATGGTGAATTAGGCATCAGGGTAATTGTATCTTGATCCAACTCATATTGTTTAGCAATCATACATTTATCTGTACTATCTTTCCTTTGTGCCAACATCAATCGTGTAGAAATGATGGGAGTGAGATATCTGATCGGCAAGGTTGAGTCATTTACAACGGGACGAAGCGAAACAAGCACATCACATTCGCCATTAGTCAGCTCTGCGATTCCATCTCTGGTATTTTCTTCATTTATTACAACCAGCTCTACTCCGATTGAATTTGAAAACGATTTTATTATCTCATATTGGAAACCATATACTTTCAAACTATCTTTTGTAAACCCATGTTCACCTGAATCGATCAACACCGACAAACGATCATCTTTCAGGATATCAGGCAAATCCTTAATTCTTGCTGATCGTACAAAATAAATGATGACCGAAAGAACCATTATTATTCCCACCACTACTACCGGCAGATATTTCTTTTTCATGATGTTTATTACATAAGATGTTTATTAGTCATAAAAATTCCAGGTCAAACCCATCTTGAAGATTGACGGATATATCGGATAATAAGGCATCGAATAGTAATCCCCTTTCATAAACAAGTGATTTACGTGATAGTACTCAGCAAAAAACCTGGTCCTTTTCAGATGTGCATTCAGGTAAACATTCATCACCGGATAATTTCCTATCATCACCTTGTTCTGCACATGAAACTGTCCGGTTGCAGGCATGTATGAAGGCGCGTAATAAGCAGTATGATAACGCATATCCACACCCATCTGAACGCTCAGCACCTTAAACCATAAATCGTGATAATACAAATTGTGATATAAGGTAAGATCAGGTAAAGGTAATTTATCCTGATGAGAACTCAATTGGTAAACGACATTATTTTCGAGGGTAAATCTTCCTAAGTGAAAATCCTGTTTCAGGTCAGCGCCCACCACCTGTATATTTCCTGCAAATTGCTCCGGCAATGCCTTGTCATTAAAATAAATATAGTTAGAAATATTCTCCACCTCCAAATCAAATTTAAACCCTAAAGTAGGGATTGAAAATGTACCTCCCAGATGGGTTGTATACGTCTTATTAAAATTATTTCTCCACCGGAAATGGTTGGAGTCATAGTATTCAAAAAAATATGACGGCTCCTGGCTTTTAACAAACCCTTTGGCATCAAGTCCAATCTCCTGTTTCCACAGTTTAAACGAACTTCCCATATTACCATTCAGGAGAAAATCTCCTGCTTTAGGACCCAGAAAGGTAAGCTCTCCAGTAACATTATAGCGCAGTAACTTACCCTGATTTTTTGACAACACGCCCCCCAACCGTGTATTTGATTCATTTTTATGATTGTATATGGTATCATTCAGAAAGCCGTATTTTCTGATATCATTTTCCACATAAGCCGTCAATCCGAATCTCATCCATTTATTAAACTCTTCAGCCATACTCACCGATATCCGGTTGGTAAGCATAAACAACGAAGCAGTGTCCTGCGTCGTTTTCCCTTCAGTATAGGTATTTTCATAAAAATCCTTCTCTACTGACGGTTCATAATACTTTTTGCGCATATCATCCAACTGAATGGTATGTGCAAAAATCGTTACCGGCACATATTCAAATCGCACAGAATCTTCATTGATCCTGATGGGTCTGTCGATTCCTATATTGTACTGATGGTTATAAAACAACTGATTGTGCCGATAGTTTGAATAGCCGTCAATTTTTACAGGTATATTGTAGGACGGGTAAACAACACTCCCGTTAATATACATCGTATCTTCTATTCCTCCGCTTTCAAAGTTACTGTGGTTATTGGCACTCGCATGAAAGGTCGCTTTATACTTCTTCCCGTCATAAGTACCAAACAAAGAACCCGCAAACCGCTTGGATGCCAGATTCTTATATTCACCCCGCGCATATAAATAATCGAGTGTCGTCCCGAAATTCAATTTTTTGTTGGCATTCGCAGTGAAGAGGAATCTGATTTGTTCATCTTCATAATAATTTGTACCCCCGGTGAGATAATAGAGACTGGAGAAAGGTTTATTTGTATTGTAAAAAGTAGCAGATTCAATCTGATTAATATACGGAAAATAAGCATCAGAAAATATAAAATCGCTCCTTTCGGGTCGATTAAAATACAATTTCGATTGAATGGGGGATCCTAAATTTCCACGATAAGAATTAGCAATCCCTAGCCTGTCAACATGATTGTCGTTTTGAAAATTCAAAATTGCAGTATCGACAGGAATAGAGTCAACAGTAGCAAAACGGTCTATCACCCGCCATGTTTTCACAAATTTTCCAACAATCGAGTCATTCCCCACTAACGCCAGAGGAAGCAATATAAACAGGAACAATATGTGAAATTTAACTCTCATTCTTCACTCAGGTATATATCAATGTAACAAACTATTCTTGAACAGGGATAACCCCTGTGGTATTTTTAACCTGATATCTGGTCATTTCCTGATTTGATTCAAAACCCTTACCGGTTATAATGTAGTTCGCCTGTGTAATTTTGATCAGGCTATCGGAATAGATTTTTTCAGCCCGTTGATTCCAAAACAAATGCTCGGTTTCAAACAGTTCTCCCTGAATATTGGTTGCCCGTACATTTCCCTTCAACTCCCACAGCTGCTCGTTTTCAAGAAATTTAGCATATTCACAATGTATATTAGCATCAACATTCAGCTGCTCATCAAATCTTTCGAAATGAACTCCCGCAGGAAATTCCCAATATGGTTGATTTGACTTATCATAAATATCCCATTGAGGAGTATTGATACGATATCGTGTAATTCCCGAGTCAGAAATCACAGTGGTCACCTGGAGAGCATGAAGCCGTGGCATTTCCGCTCTGTTGATTACCGGATCTATTTGTTCTGTTTCGTTCGAATTACACGAATATGCTAAAAAAAGTACAACAACCACCGTAAGGGCAGTTGTCATACTTTTATTAAAATATTTAATACTCTTTATTTTCAACACTTATCGACACGTTGTAGATTCACCAATCCAGCCACCAACATAAAACGATTTACCATCCTGCAATTCAGGTTTGAAGAAGATGTCCTCTTTAGATGGAAAGTATCGGCTATAGGTACTGATCAATTTATCAACATCAGCAGCCAAAGAAGGATCAACCTGCTTAGCTTTGTAAAATTTATCAACTGCAGCCCAAAAAACTGATTTTGCCAGAACCGGGTCGTCATATATTCCTTTTGCTCCTGCATAAGCTAACCCGATAATCATATAGGCACTTCCATTTGATGGGTTATATTCCAAAGAATTTAATGCATGGGTTTTAGTTCTGGGATAATTGTTCAGTTTTGAATAATAAATTTGTGCAATCAGATATTGATAATTTGCTTTATCTTCTTTTACATTACTTAATCTGGTCGCTTCTTCGTAATAATTAATTGCCTGCTGGTATTTCTCACTAACATATGACATTGACGCAAGTGCGCTTGCCGACTCCGCTGTAGGTTGAATGTTGTGTGCTGATACCGCAGCATCGAAATAAACTTTTGATTCAGTACATTTCACTCTTCTGAAAAAAGATATTACTTTGTTCAAATAGCTGAGATCTTTACTGTTTTCTTTCACTTTATCACGATATAAGTTCTCAAGGGTAACGCAATCTGCTGCACCACTCTGCGCAAAAACAATGTCGAGACCGTTTTTATACTGAGCTGCCAGATCTGCATTCTTATTTAAACTATCATTCGACATTGCTTCTAAAATATCATTAACTTTTAAATAATCAGCAATATACTTTTCTGCATGAGTAGCATCTTTTGCATACATTTTATCCGAAAGCAGGACAAACTGACGAAGTGCTTCAATTTCGGAGTTGGTGCCCATACCATCAATTGACTCTTCCAACCATTGGTAAGCCGGTTTTTTTAACTCATCATTTTTTGCATAAACAATATAATCAAGTGCTTTGAGACTTTTAATCCATGCAACAGGATATCGTGGATCATCACCAAAATATTTCATTCTTTTATCATACAACAGCATTAACTTGTCGAACACTTTTTTATAGGATAATTCATCTTTCTGCTGACTCAACTCCCATTGCACAATAAAACGTCCCTGACTGTAAATTGCCCGGTTAGCACCCGGACAATTTTCAAACACCTGAGTCCAGGGTCCAAGAGCATCAGCATAATTTTTGTTTTTTGCCGACTCATTAAAAAGACTCAGGTTTAACAAACATTCTTCAGTTACTTCAGAAGATTCTTTCACCTCTGGTGCAGGAGCAACAACTTCCGTTTTAGAAGGTTCATTTTTATCTTTCTTGTTTTTTTTCTGAGCATAACCAATTGTCAACAATAATATACTCAACATTAAAATAATCAGTTTTTTCATATCATTATTCTGTTATATTTTATAATTTTCTTTTAAAGAACCAATTTTCATTGAATGTTGCGTTAAAAGTGATCTTAAAATAATCTTCTCTGAAAACACTACGCTCTCCTACCTTACCATACTCAATCGCAGCATTCACAACTGTATTACTGGTTTTCAACGGTAATCCGACTCCAAAACTTATACCAAAATTTTTTACAGCCGAACTCCCTGCTAATTTATAATATGGATCGGTCAGATTTAATCCGGCACGGTAACGTATTCTTTCAATATATTTATTACCTCTCGCATTGGGAATATACTCTGCACCAACAGCAAGTTTGGTCCGGTTTATCAGACTGTCGGTTTTCCCGAAGAACTTTGTATTGGCCCACTGCTGCATAGAGTAATCCAGTCCGATTGTTAATTTATTGTCAAAAACATAATTCAATCCGACACCATAGGTCATTGGCAATTCAAAACCTTTATCATAAACCATCGTATCAGCAGGAACAGCAAAATGTGTTTGCACAAACTTACCATTAAGAGGTGCTTTATTTTCAAAAATCAAACCCAGATTTACGGTATGTTTCTTTGCAAAGGTATTGAAGAACTGCATTCCATATCTGAATCTGAAATTTCTTATAACAATTGAATTAAGTTGTGTCGATGCATCAAAATTTGTAAAAGTTACCCCTCTGCTGTTGATAATATCTCCAAACATATAGTAGGCATTTACACCTAATGATACATGATTGAATAATTTCGCTCCTATACCCGCATAAACCTGGCTAATGCCTCCGGTACCTGAATACAATTCAGTATACTTTTCATAGACTGATGTCGAAGAATTACTTTGTACCTGAACTGAATCGGAACGTGAAAAATTATACCCGCTAAATGAATAAGGCAATAAACCGGCACTAAATCCCAACCATTTCGTCACAGGAAACTGTAAATTCAGGTATTCCAGATTTGAGTTAAGTTTCGAGTTTTTGCCTGTTGGATCAGAGAAACGGGAAATTAAGCCGGAAATTCCAAAGTCAAACATAAAAGTCATTGAATCCACAGCACTATAAGATGCCGGATTCATGGCATTAATGGAGTTCCCATTTCTGGAAGCAAACCCGATTCCCCCCATTGCTCTTTGTTCACCGGAGTTGGCATCAACCAATTCACCATAACCAAAACGTGTGTATGGAGAATTTGTATTATTCTGACCAACGGACACTTGAGTAATAACAAAAAGCAAAATTAAAAGTAATAACTGATTTTTATTGAACATTATTCTGAAGAATTCGGTTGAGACCTATTAATACTAAATTTTTGTTTGCAAAGATGCGATTTTTTAACCTGTTTTCAAAGTAAATGCTACTGCCCCCTGTTAAAAATACTGAAAGTTTAGGATATTTTAGCATAAGCCGTTCAACATATCCATCTATCTCAAAAACAACACCATATAACACACCAGCCTGTATTGCCGAATAGGTATCGTTTCCCATAAGCTCAACAATATCGGGTACTATTTCTACCAATGGCAGGTTTTGAGTAAACTCGAAGAGCGATTTCGCTCTGAGACTCAATCCTGGAGCAATATTTCCACCATGATATACGCCGGAAGCATCTATAAAATCATAGGTGATGGCTGTCCCGGCATCTACAACCAGAATATCTGTCTCCGGCAACAAACTCACTGCACCTACGACAGCCGCAAGCCTGTCCTTACCAAGTGTCTCAGGTGTTTTATAATGATTTATTATTGGCAATGAGGTCAGGTGATCCAGTATGACATATCGTTCACTGTTTCTCAACAAGAATTCATTTAAACGATCATTAAGTTGAGTAACCGTCGAGAGAATCGAATGTTTAATTTTATAATTTTCAAATATTGTTATAATTCTTTCATGCTCAGATTGAGAGATCTGTTCTGTGTAAATAAGCTCATCACCACTGAATACTGCTACTTTTGTACTTGAATTGCCCTGATCAATGCAAAGATTCATAACAATTATTGATTACAAAATCATTTTTTCAATAGGAACAACCAATATACCCTCTGCACCCAACTGTTTCAATTTTCCGATAATGTCCCAGAATTCTTTCTCGCTTATCACTGCATGCAACGAACTCCAGCCTTCTTTTGCCAAAGGAAGAATAGTCGGACTTTTAATTCCCGGCAACACTTCCGTAATTTGCGGGATATTTTCAGATGGCACATTCATCAGCACATATTTTTTATCTTCAGCAAGTTGAACCGATTCAATACGAAACATCAACTCATCAAGTATTTGCTGCTTTTCCTCAGATAACTCAGGATGCTGAATCAGTAAAGCTTCTGATTTCATCAACACTTCAACTTCTTTCAGATGATTTGTGACCAGGGTACTCCCTGAACTTACAATATCAAATATTGCATCTGCCAGTCCAATACCCGGTGCAATCTCCACAGAACCGGTAATGACGTGAACATCCGACTTCACATTTCTTTCCGAAAGAAAATCATTGAGTATCCCGGGATAAGAAGTGGCAATCACTTTACCATTGAACCATTCAATACCAGGATATTCTATTTCTTTGGGAATAGCCAATGATAAACGACATTTGCTAAATCCGAGCCTTTTTGTAATGAGTACTTTCTTTTTCTTTTCGGCATATTCATTTTCACCTACGATACCCACATCAGCAACGCCGTCAGCAACTGACTGGGGAATATCATCGTCGCGTAAAAAAAGCACTTCCACAGGAAAATTACGTGCTGGTAACAGCAACAGTCTTTTCCCTGATTCTAATTTAATGCCGGTTTCATTTAAAAGCGCCATAGTTTCTTCATACAAACGACCCTTGGCCTGAACTGCGATTCTTAATACCATCTCTCTTATTGTTTAATGATGCAAAATTACAAAAAAAAGATGAAACTAGCATTAAACAAAAAAGTCCGTTAAATAATAACGGACTTCCTTTTTTGTTTACTGTTATAATTACTGAACAGCAGGTGCTTCTTGAGCTGCGGCAGGAGCTTCAACAACTGTTGAATCAACAACAGCAGAGTCAGCAACAACTTCTTCTACAGCTACAGTATCAACAGCTTCTTCTGTAGTTTCAGCAGCTTTTGGTGCACATGCAGCGAATACTGCAGCAACAGCAAAAAATAAAATTACTTTTTTCATTTTTTAAAAAACTTTTTAAAATTCGACATATTAGTTTGCAATTCAAAATCGATGCAAAATTACATCTAATTTTCATAATGCAAAAACTTTTCAGATGTTTTTTTTTATTTTTTTTCAACTTTTTTTCACAATTCACACAAACAGCTGATAACCAACCTATTTGTTATTGGAAAATGCTGTAGCATACAAATACCTTTTAATACTTTTCTTTGGCGTCTTTTCAAATTCATTGGGATATAGCTGGATTTTCGCTACAGACTCGTACGATGCAACCACATTATTAAGTGCTATTCTGTTTTCCTCCATCACCTTCTCAAGTTGTTTCTGATCAAGTTTTTCCATATCAACCGCCTCGTAATCCGGATAAACCAATGCATAAAGCCGGCCGTTATTTTCAATAACCAGACTTTCCATCACAAAAGGCATATTATTTAATTTGGCTTCAATCTCTTCAGGATAAATATTCTGACCACTCGACCCAAGAATCATCGTCTTACTTCTACCTCTGATAAAGATATTACCATTTTCATCAACAGTCCCCAGATCTCCGGTATGCAACCAGCCTTCTTTATCGATCATTTGCTCTGTTGCTTCCTGATTCTTGTAATATCCCGACATTACATTTTCTCCTTTTACACAAATTTCTCCGATGCCCGTAGCCGGGTCCTGATCTACTATTTTCACCTCCATAACAGGAATTACCTGACCGGATGATTTCGGAACAAAATGTTCGGCTTCAGTGAAGCTGATCAATGGTGCACATTCGGTCATACCGTAGCCAACCGTGTAGGGAAATTTTATTTTATGCAGAAAATCTTCTACCTCAGCATTCATTGGCGCACCTCCACATACTAACTGAACAAATTCTCCGCCAAAAGCATGAATAAGTTTTTTTCTGATTGTCGACAGGATTGTCTGATCGAGAAAAGGAATCCTCAGTACCCAACGAATAGTCGGTTTTGCGATTAAAGGTTGAATTTGTTTTTTATAAATCTTTTCAACAATCAACGGTACCAGAAAGATTACATTTGGTTTAATTTCCGCAAAGGCTGTCAGCAATATTTTGGGTGATGGTATCTTCCCTATGAAATGAATATGGCAGCCGATACAGGTGGACGACAAAAATTCAAAAGCACAACCATAGGCGTGTGCCAACGGGAGAAAAGATATGATCTTATAACCTTCCTTAATGATGCCGGTACCAATGGCAAAAGTAATATTTCCTGCAAGCGCGTTACCACTTGTCATCACTCCCTTACTAAAACCTGTAGTACCTGAAGTATAATTATAGGATACTACTTTATCATTTGGTTTGTCAACATACCTCACATGATCTTTATGGAATCCGTAAGGATACTTCGACCGGAACAATGCATTAATCACTTCAGGTTTCAATTGAGTTCTATCTACATGAAACACTTCTTTATCAGGCTCTTTATCAGATTCTTCTTCCGACTTATCCTCTGATCCACGGTCAACAATTGCAAGACAATTAAAATCAGTCAAAGAAAACACCACTCTTACTGTCGTCAGCTTTTCTTCCTCCAGATTTTCCCAGATATTATCTCCGGTAAACAATAACTTCGCCTCAGAATGATTCGCAATATGATGCACATCATTTGGATTAAAATCCTGAAGAACAGGCACTATGATGGCTCCATAGGTTACTGCCGCTATATAGGTAATTGCCCAGTTGGCATTATTACGTCCGATTAAAGCTATTTTATCGTCCTGTTGAATATTGCACTGTTCGAAAAGCAAATGTAATTTTGCCACGCGGTTGGCCACATCTGCATAGGTAAGTGTCATGTTCTCACCATAATTACTATAAGCAGGAAGATCCCAGTATTTGCGAAAAGCATCTTCAAATAAGCGAATGAAATTTTCTTTAATCATGCTATTGATTTTTAGTGTTCGACTGCAAAAATAATTATATTTTGCACATTCCGAAACATTTTGTGAATTTTACCATTTTCGGAGTGGATTACACAACCAAAAATCTGTTCATCTTTTCTCTTTCCGTATAAATGATTATCTTTGCAGGTCTTTTTAGTTCCTTCGGATGAGCTGCATCGGGATTCATTTTTCTACTTATATTAAAGGAACAGAGAAGATTGCAAACCAATTCAATAAAAAAAATTAACATATTATATATCAGATGAACATATCCTATAATTGGTTAAAAAAGTATATTAATATCGACCAAACGGCAGAAGAAACAGGCAAGATATTAACTTCAATAGGTTTAGAGGTAGGAGGTATTGAAGAGGTTCAAACAATTAAAGGGGGCCTTGAAGGCTTGATCATTGGAGAAGTACTAACCTGTGCTGCGCACGAAAACTCTGATCATCTTCACGTAACCACTGTAAATACAGGCTCAGGAGAAGCATTGCAGATCGTTTGCGGCGCACCAAATGTAGCAGCCGGGCAAAAAGTAGTGGTAGCTACAGTAGGAACAAAATTATATAACGGTGACGAAAGTTTTACCATTAAACGATCCAAAATCAGAGGAGTTGAGTCCTGCGGAATGATCTGTGCAGAAGACGAAATCGGCATTGGAACCAGCCACGAAGGAATTATTATCCTTCCTGAGAACGCAACTGTGGGAATGGCCGCAAAAGATTATTACGGAATAAAAAGCGATTTTTTGATTGAAGTTGACATCACTCCGAACCGTATTGACGCCGCTTCTCATTTTGGGGTCGCCCGCGACCTGGCGGCATATTTTGCCATAAAGAATCCCGACATTAAGCTTCAAAAACCTGAAGTTGATAAATTTGAGGTTGGAAACACCAATCTCAGTATTCCTGTGATGGTTGAAAATACAGAAGCATGTCCACGTTATTCGGCAGTAACTATTTCGAATGTAAAAGTAACTGAATCACCGGCCTGGTTAAAAGATACGTTAACCACAATAGGTTTGCGACCTATTAACAACGTAGTTGATGCTACCAACTACGTTTTGCATGAAATGGGGCAACCGTTACACGCTTTTGATGCTGATAAAATCAAGGGAAAACAAGTACGCGTAAGGACGATGCCTGAAGGAACACCTTTCATAACATTAGATGGCGTTGAACGAAAACTAAATGCCGCAGACCTCATGATTTGTGATGCAGAAAAGCCCATGTGCATCGGAGGTGTTTTCGGTGGACAGGATTCGGGAGTTACCGAACAGACTAGAAACATATTCCTTGAAAGTGCTTACTTTAATCCGGTAAGCATTCGTAAAACCGCACGCCGGCATGGACTGAATACAGATGCTTCTTTCCGTTTCGAGAGAGGCTGTGATCCTGCCAACACAATCTACATTTTGAAACGTTGTGCGCTTTTGATACAGGAAATAGCCGGTGGTGAAATTTCCAGCGAAATTGTAGATGTTTATCCCAACGAAATAAAACCTTTTGAGGTGGAGGTCGCTGTGCAAAAGATAAATTCACTGATTGGCAAAGCAATTGGACAAAATAATATTGAGAAAATACTGAGGGCACTTGAAATGAAAATTATTCGTTCGGATGCTGAAGGATTTTCGTTACAGGTACCTCAATACAGAGTTGACGTACAGCGGGATGTTGACGTGATTGAAGATATACTACGTATATATGGCTACAACAATGTTGAAATTGGGGATACGCTTAAATCTACTTTAAGTTATAGTTCCCGTCCTAACAGTTTTGAATTACAAAACCTGATCGCCGAACAACTGACGGCACAGGGTTTCAATGAGATAATGAACAACTCTCTGACAAAAGGAGCGTATTATGAAGGTTTAACCTCACTTCCGGGCAAGCAAAGTGTAAAAATATTGAATCCCCTGAGCAGCGACCTGAACGTAATGAGACAAAGTTTGCTTTTTGGTGGACTCGAAAGCATTGCTTACAATATCAATCGCAAGCACGCTGATTTAAAACTTTATGAGTTTGGCAATTGTTATCATTACAATGCTGAAAACAAAAAAGAGGGTGAAACGCTGGCTGCTTATTCTGAGAACTTCCATTTAGGAATCTGGATAACCGGACAGCAACATGGTGCCTCATGGGTTACAGCCGACCAGAAATCCAGTTTTTATGATTTAAAGGCCTATGTCGACAACATCCTTCAACGAATGGGAATTCATTCTGAAAAATTAAATATTGTTGAACATCAGGATGACTTATTAAGTGATGCTCTGATTGTCCAGACCAGCGGCGGAAAGCAACTGGCAGTTATGGGCATTGTCCATCCTAAAATAAGAAAGATAGCTGATATTGAGCAGGAAGTATATTTTGCCGATCTTCAATGGAATAACATAATAAAGGAAATCAGAAAACACAAGGTTCAGTTCTCTGAAATTCCACGCTATCCTGAAGTAAAAAGAGATCTGGCACTTTTGCTTGACAAAAACATAAGTTTCGCACAAATTGAAAAAATCGCATTTGAGTCAGAGCGAAAACTCCTTAAGAAAGTAAATTTATTTGATGTGTATGAAGGAAAGAATCTTGAGCCAGGAAAGAAATCATATGCAGTAAGCTTTCTTTTACAGGATGAAACAAAAACGCTGACCGACACGCAGATTGATGCTATAATGAAAAAACTTCAAAATAATTTTGAAATAAAATTAGGAGCAAAATTGAGATAAAGACAAATACGTCAAAAAGGACATAACGGCATGGAAGACAAAGAATTCAGTAAAAAGGCGATTCACCCAAAGTTCATAAAAGATGATCCCTACGGTGCTTTAAGTATGCCGGTCTACCATACTGCTGCTTTTGAATTTGATTCTGCTGAAGCGATGGAACTGGCTTTTACCGGAAAATCTCCGGATTTTGTATATGCCCGTATTTCCAACCCTACTGTGCAGCACTTTGAAAACAGCATCAGAAATATCACAGGAGCATTTAGTGTTACTGCTTTAAATTCGGGAATGGCCGCTATTAGCAATGCATTGATCACACTTGCATCTGCCGGTAGTAACATTGTTACCTCCCGCCATCTTTTTGGGAACACATATTCATTCTTTACCGCTACACTGGCTGCTTTCGGCGTCGAAACCCGTTTTTGCGATCTGACCGACATCCACGCGGTTGAAAAGAATATTGACGAAAATACCTGTGCGGTTTTTCTGGAGATCATCACAAACCCTCAAATGGAGGTCGTTGATCTGCAGAAAATTTCTGAGGTTACAAGAAAACACCATGTGCCTTTGATTGCGGATACAACCATTATCCCGTTTTGTAGCTTCAATGCCGGAAAAGCTGGTGTAGACATTGAAATTGTTTCAAGCACAAAATATTTATCCGGAGGTGCAACCAGCCTGGGTGGACTTATACTCGATTACGGTAACTTCGATTGGAACGAAACGAGAAAACTGAGAATTCTGGCAAAAGAACATGGAAAAGGAGCTTATACTTTCAAACTAAAACGGGAAATTCACAGAAATCTTGGGGCCTACATGACGCCACAAGTAGCTTATATGCAGTCGCTTGGACTTGAAACGTTAGAGCTTCGTTATAAAAAATCATCGGAAACGGCGGGTAGACTTGCAGAACAACTTGCGCAACAAACTTTTATCACCTCAGTAAACTACCCCGGACTGAAGGATAATAAGTATCATGAATTAAGCAAAAAACAATTCGGCACATATCCGGGAGCAATGCTGACATTTGATTTAGCTTCATCAGGTGACTGTTTTCGAATGCTGAATAACTTAAAGCTAATTAAACGTGCAACCAATCTTTTCGACAACAAATCGCTGGCCATTCACCCTTACAGTACTATTTACGGGAATTTCACCAACGAAGCCAGAAAACTGATGCATATTTCAGATAAAACCATCCGTTTGTCTATCGGATTGGAAAATGTGGAAGATTTGCTTCAGGATATCGTCGAAGCAATGAAGTAATTCTCCCTGGTATATCTTGTCTGATTTAAACAATGAAAAGGATAGATATACAACGCATCAAACTATCTTCCCAATAAGGAATCTCCATCTTATAGGTTGTTTTTATCTTATGCTTATTCAATACACTATAATGCGGACGGGGAGTTTTGGCCGGATATGCCTTACTTTCAATCGGTAAAACATTACAATTGATCCCTGCAATTCTGTGTATAGCTTTCGTAAAATCATACCAACTACAAACACCTTCATTAGAGAAGTGATATATCCCCGGCACGAAATTAGCAGCACTTATAACCTGCATTATTGCATCAGCCAGATCACCGGCATAGGTAGGCGTACCTATCTGATCAAATACAACATTAAGACTGTCTCTTTCTTTTCCTAATTTAAGCATCGTTTTTACAAAGTTGTTCCCAAAAGAAGAATACAACCACGATGTTCTTATAATAACCGATTCGGGACACACTGACATAAGCGCATCCTCTCCTGCAAGCTTCGATTTTCCATATACAGTTGCCGGACAAACAGGCATATCTTCAGTATATGGCAAATGACCGGTTCCGTCAAACACATAATCTGTGGAAACATGAATCAATCTGGCACCATGTTTTTTAGATATTTCACCCAATATTCTTACTGAATACTCATTTACCCGGTAACATAGATCAACATCCTCTTCCGCCTTGTCAACTGCAGTATAAGCAGCACAATTTACTACATAATTAATTGTGTTCTGAGTGAAAAAGGTTTCTACGTCAGACTGATTACAAATATCCAGCTCCTCAATATCAGTAAATAAATAGTTATATTGTGAATACCGTTTTGAAATGACCTGCATCTCATTGCCTAACTGCCCTTTACTTCCGGTAACCAGGATTGTTTGCATTTGCATTGACTATTTTAATGTATTAAAAATTCATTTCGGCATCTTTGAAACAAGAATGTCCCTGATCTTTTGCTGAAACAAGCGCACTTTCAGGAGTAATTTTCCAGTCAATATTCAAGGTAGGATCATTGTAAAGGACACCTCTCTCCATTTGTTGATTGTATATATTGTCACATTTATAGGAAAATAACGCCTTTTCGCTCAAAACTGAGAAACCATGAGCAAAACCCCGTGGAATAAGAAATTGTAATTTATTCTCAGCCGAGAGTTCAACCCCATACCATTGTCCGAATGTAGGCGAATCTTTTCTCAGGTCTACTGCCACATCCCATACAGTTCCGATGATGACAGAAACAAGTTTTGACTGACTATATGGATCAAGTTGATAATGTAGCCCACGAATCACTCCATACGACGACATGGATTGATTGTCCTGACAGAAATCCTGTTCAATTCCCAGCTCCTTGTACTTATTACGGTTGTAACTCTCATAAAAATAACCTCTTGCATCTTCAAAGATGCGGGGCTTAATAATCAGTAACCCATCAATAGGAGTTTTAATTATCTCCATGCATTAAAAAGTTTTTTCGTTAGCAATTTTAATCAGATATTCGCCATAATGATTTTTTTTCAATGGCTCTGCAAGTTTCAGCAACTGCTCTTTATTGATATATCCGTTGCGATAAGCAATTTCTTCGATACATGCCACTTTCAATCCCTGACGGTTTTCAATAGTAGCAATAAAGTTGGATGCTTCCAGCAGACTGTCATGAGTACCTGTATCAAGCCAGGCCATACCACGTCCCATGATCTTCATACTTAAACGACTTTCCTCAAGATATAATCTATTTAGATCAGTAATTTCAAGTTCACCACGTTTCGAGGGTTTTAATCCTTTTGATTTTGCAACCACATCATTTGAGTAGAAGTACAGACCAGTTACAGCATAATTTGACTTTGGCTTCAAAGGTTTCTCTTCAAGACTCAGCACTTTTCCATTATTATCAAACTCAGCAACGCCATATCTTTCAGGGTCATTTACATAATAACCAAATACCATCGCTCCATCCTTCAGTTGGGCTGCTTCTTTTAATGTTCTTGAGAAATCAAATCCATAAAAAATATTATCGCCAAGAATCATACAAACGTTATCCTCTCCGATAAACTTCTCTCCGATAATAAAAGCTTGTGCCAGTCCGTCAGGAGATGGTTGAATCGCATATTCAAGTTTGATGCCCAGTTCCTGACCATCACCTAACAGGTTTTCATACAAGTGAATATCCTGAGGAGTAGAGATAATTAATATCTCTTTGATCCCTGCAAGCATCAATACCGACAAAGGATAATAAATCATCGGTTTGTCGTACACAGGTATAATCTGCTTAGATATACTTTTAGTGATGGGATATAAACGGGTACCTGAACCTCCTGCGAGTACAATGCCTTTCATAATCAGATTTTTTCAGAATTTAATAGATGATTAAAAAAAATAATTACAAAGATAATATTTTTATTCCAAGTCTAACTCTCCATTTTTATGTGCGTGATAATTCTTCGCAAGCAGAACCATAAATTTTGATATTTCCTCCTGAGTCCGGAGTGTTTCTTCGGTAATCTCAGCCTTTTGTAACTTTAGCATAAGGAAACCGTATTGAAAACTGAAACACAACTCAATATCACTTAAACCTTCATCCGCTTTTTTACGAAACTGAGTTATCAGAGGAAGGACATAAAAAAATTTAGCATTATATGCCGGAATCATCCCTGATTTTAAAATCAGATGATGAAATTCATCCAACTCCAGCATCGTATTTTTATTCAATTGAAGATGTCCTTTCTGTTGCAGATTTTCCATCCTCATCATATCGATCAGGCTTTCATACCATTCATAAATTGCTTTCCTTTCCGCTTCATCTTTCAGTTTCATTGGTGTAATGATTCTTTTATCAATCAGATTTACATCCATTTGAAAAGCACGGATAAGATCTTCTATCTGCCACATATAAAGCAGATATTCGCAAATGTTTGTTTTTTTTAGTTGTCTGGCAATAAGCATTTTGATAGTAATTTATTGTCTACAGTCTACGGTCAGCAGTTTGTTGTCCGTTGACTGTAGACTGTAGACATTCAAAAATCCTCGTCATCAAAGAAAACCGGTTCAAAAAACTCATCCAGATCGCGTCGTTCCTTTTTGGTCGGTCTGCCTGATCCTTTCTCACGGTTATTCTGAGCTGCAATTTTACCCAATTCAAAAAGTTCCAGCTGATCAGGAGTAGTAACATTCTTCATATATTCAGGTACCAATCTGGCTCCCATCCTGTTTTCAGTCAGGCCAAGTACTTGGAAGGAAAAAAGCACCGGACTCTTCTTCACACAAACAATATCGCCGACTTTAATATTCCTTGAAGGTTTTGCCTCGACGCCCTTTATCAACACTTTGCCTTTTTTGCAGGCCTCCGCAGCTAAAGAGCGGGTTTTAAACAGCCTGACCGCCCACAGCCATTTATCAATACGAACCTCTGTCTTCATTTATCAACTATATGTGTAAGAAAATAATCAAAAGACTCATTTATTATTGAATTGATTCATGGTGGTTTGTAATCCGGCCAGACAAAAACTTTTAATTATTTCCACTGCCTTATCCACTCTTTCAGGAAGTTTATTCCATTCTTCGTCATCCCATTTACTGAGCACGAACTCTACCTGATATCCTTTTGGAAAATTACTTCCGAGGCCAAACCGTAAGCGGGCATAATTATTATGACCCAGCATCTCTTGAATATTCCGGAGTCCGTTATGTCCGGCGTCTGAACCATTAGGTTTTAGCCTCAGGGTTCCAAACGGCAATGCCAAATCATCCACCAGAACAAGTACCCGTTCAATGTCAATTTTCTCCTTCTGCATCCAGTACCTGACAGCATTTCCACTCAAATTCATAAAGGTAGATGGTTTCAGAAGAATAAGCGCATGACCCTTCAATTTCACTTCACAGGTGAAACCATAACGGTTATCCTCAAAAAAAACATTGGACGCCTTTGCAAAAGCGTCCAATATTGTGAATCCTATGTTGTGGCGGGTATCCTGGTAATCCGGACCAATATTCCCCAGTCCAACGATTAAGTATTTCATTTTTAGTGCATTTGTTATTTACCTGCAGCGGCAGCAGCACCTCGGGCGGCTCTTGTCAGTTTAACCTGGGCAACAACAGCATTTTTAGCATTTAATATTTCGAGTTTATCCACTGACACAGCTCCTACCTGAATTGTTTTTCCTAATCCAAGGTTAGTTACGTCCAGCGTAATGTACTCAGGAAAATCCGAATAAATACCTTTAACTTTAAGTTTACGCATTTGTAATGCTAATTTACCCCCGGCTTTAACCCCTTCGGCCAATCCTTCCAGTTTAACAGGAATTTCCATCACTACGGGTTTTTCTTTTGTTACTTCCAGGAAGTCGATGTGCAATACTTTATCTGATACAGGATGAAACTGCAAAGCCTTCATAATGGCATTGCTCTTTTTTCCATCGATATCCAACGACACAACAAACACTTCCGGCGAATAGATTAATTTTCTCAAATCACTGTTGGTGGCTGTAAAATGTACATTTTCTCCGCTACCATACAATACACATGGTACACTTTCCCCGGCACGATCAGCTTTAGCTGCTTTTTTTCCAAGGACTGAACGGACTGTTCCTTTTAATTCAAAAGTTTTCATTTAATTTTTTTAATTGTGTTACTCAAAATTTAAGCATTGATTTTTAAGTGATTAGTTGCTTAATTTCCCATCACACTTTCTGCGTCAGAAAAGCGGGGCAAAGGTAATATTTTTTTTTGAAAATACAAATTAACGTATCTTTTGCTATTGGTTAAATAATGTGTTAAAGCTATCCATATTCAGACGCAACCGGATTTCTATCAAAAAAAATCTTAACTTTGCAGGTTCGTAAAATTCACAAATTATATTTCAAAATTGAAAGAAGAAATTGACATTGAGAGGATTGAAGCGGGTGAACAGATTGAAGTTACAGGTGCCCGTGTACACAATCTTAAAAATATAAGTGTAAACATTCCCCGTAACGCTCTGACTGTAATTACCGGCCTCAGTGGAAGCGGAAAATCATCTTTGGCATTTGATACAATCTTTGCCGAGGGTCAACGTCGTTATATCGAAACATTTTCTGCTTATGCCCGTAGTTTTCTGGGAAATCTTGAACGTCCTGATGTGGATAAAATTACCGGCCTGAGTCCGGTCATATCCATTGAACAAAAAACCACCAATAAAAATCCACGTTCCACAGTTGGTACCACTACTGAAATATATGATTTTCTGCGTCTTCTGTTTGCCCGGGCCGGCGAAGCCTATTCTTACGTTACGGGTGAGAAAATGGTAAAATACTCCGAAGATCAAATCGTGGATATTATCCTTAAAGATTATGAGGGAAAAAAAATCCTCCTTTTATCTCCCTTGGTAAGAGGCCGGAAAGGACATTACAAGGAATTATTTGAAAATGTAAGAAAAAAGGGTTACATTCATGTACGGATCGATGGGGAACTTCGTGAGATCACTCATGGAATGAAACTCGACCGCTATAAGATTCATGATATTGAGTTAGTCGTTGACCGGCTGATAGTGGCCACTAAAGATCGCCAACGATTGAAACAATCGCTGCAAAAAGCTATGCAACAGGGAAACGGCATTGTAATGTTGTTGGAAAAAGAGAATGAAAAAGTGCGTTATTTAAGCAAAATGCTGATGTGTCCCACCAGTGGTATCTCTTACGACGAGCCGGCTCCACACAACTTCTCTTTCAACTCACCTCATGGTGCCTGTCCGCGTTGTAAAGGACTTGGCTTTGTGAATGAAACCGATATGGATAAAATAATTCCCGATAGGAAATTAAGCATCTATAATGGAGGAATTGTTCCACTGGGAAAGCATAAAAACACAACGATATTCTGGCAAATAGAAGCCATCCTTGAGAAGTATGAGTGCGACATAAAAACGCCATTGGCTGATGTTCCTGACGAGGCCATTGATGAAATAATGAATGGAACAGAAGAACGACTAAACATCAAGAATCATTCTTTAGGAAATTCAAATTATTTCTTAAGTTACGATGGCATTTTGAAATATATTGAAATGCAGCAGGAGAACTCGGCGTCGGCAACGGAACAGAAATGGGCCAACCAGTTTTCAAAAGAGATCATTTGTCCCGACTGCAACGGCACCCGATTAAAGAAAGAAGCTCTCCATTTCAGAATTCATGATAAAAATATTGCCTCACTGGCCAGAATGGATATTGACGAATTGCATCAGTGGCTGAGTACAGTTGAACAACATCTTTCGGAAAAACAACAGGCCATTGCTATTGAAATTATCAAAGAAATACGTACACGTTTACAGTTTTTGCTGGACGTAGGACTGAGTTATCTATCGCTCAACCGGAGTTCTTATTCTTTATCCGGAGGAGAAAGTCAACGTATCCGTCTGGCAACTCAAATAGGTACGCAATTGGTAAATGTACTGTATATTCTTGACGAACCTAGTATCGGACTGCATCAAAGGGATAATGAACGGCTTATTCGCTCTCTGAAACAGCTCCGCGACACAGGAAATTCGGTTATAGTCGTAGAACATGACAAGGAAATGATGCTGGCGGCTGATTACATCATTGATTTAGGACCCCGCGCAGGAAGACATGGTGGTGAGGTTGTTTTTGCCGGAACACCTGCTGAAATGCTGAAATCAGAAACGATGACCGCAGCGTTTCTTAATGGAAAAGAGAAAATTGAAGTTCCATCTGCATTAAGGCCCGGCAATGGAAAATTGTTAACAATCAAAGGTGCTAAGGGAAATAATCTGAAAAATGTGGATGTAAGTTTTCCTTTAGGAAAAATGATCTGTATCACCGGTGTATCCGGTAGTGGAAAATCAACCCTTATTAACGAAACACTGCAACCCATTCTCAGCCAGCATTTTTATTCTTCACTGAAAGATCCGCTTGAATACGATTCAATTGAAGGCATTGAACATGTTGATAAAGTTGTAGTTGTTGACCAATCGCCTATCGGAAGAACTCCCCGATCGAACCCAGCTACGTATACGGGGGTATTCTCGGATATTCGTAACTTGTTTGTATCTTTGCCTGAAGCAAAAATCAGGGCTTACAAACCTGGACGATTTTCTTTTAATACTGCTGGAGGCAGATGTGAGGTCTGCAGTGGTAACGGATATAAAACCATCGAAATGAACTTCCTACCGGATGTATACGTTCCTTGTGAAAGCTGTGGCGGAAAAAGGTATAATAAAGAAACCCTGGAGGTCCGGTTTAAAGGCAAATCTATTGCAGATGTACTCGACATGACTATCAATCAAGCGGTGGAGTTTTTCGAAAATCAGCCGGTCATATTAAACAAAATAAAAACCATTCAGGAAGTAGGTTTGGGGTATATAAAACTGGGACAATCCAGCACAACACTTTCAGGAGGGGAAAGTCAGCGGGTAAAACTGGCAACCGAACTTTCAAAACGCGATACCGGTCAGACACTTTACATTCTCGATGAGCCTACAACCGGACTGCACTTTGAAGATATACGTGTTTTGCTGGGAGTACTGAGTCGTTTAACCGACAGGGGTAATACAGTAATCATCATAGAACACAATATGGATGTAATTAAAGTTTGTGATTACATGATCGATATGGGACCCGAAGGAGGAAAAAGCGGAGGTAGAGTTATTTGTGCAGGAACTCCTGGTGAAGTTGCAAATTTTAAAGAAAGCGAAACAGGCCGATTTTTAAAAGCAGAGTTTCAATGTGGAAAAGAAAAAGCAAAATAAAATATTATCATGAATGATATCATAAAATATATTATCCGGTTCTTAATGGGTGACCACATCTCATCTGATACGCTGAACCTTATTGGATACACCAGCAATTCAGATGAATATGCCCAATATAAACTGGTAATAAAGCCTTCTGGTTTTTTCGATGAAAATATTTACGGAACAGAAGCGTCACTTCCAAAACAACCTCTTCAACAATGGGAAGAAGTTCCTATTCTTTTTGGGGAAGATTCCACTGAAATGATTGACGAAACACTTGTTATTCATGCGGATATTATTGCAGGAACTTACTTTCTGATTTCTCGCTATGAAGAAATGGTTAGAAGCAAAACACGTGATGCTCACAATCGCTTCCCGGGAAAAGAATCTTTACCTTATAAAGCAGGATTTATCGACCGGCCAATCATCGAAGAATGGGGTGTTCTTTTACGGGCTAAAATGCGTGAAACAGGCATCGAAATTAATGAACCTCCTCAAAAAATCAATAAAGTATACCTGACACACGATGTTGATCAATTGGCTCATTACCGTAACATCAGAGGAATGATGGGAGGAGTTTTAAGAGGAATAAAACGACCAAAAGAAGGTAATAAAGCGTTGAAAAGCTACTTCGGGGGTTTAATTTTTGATCCCTGGTATACTTTTCCATATCTCTTCAAACTTGATAATGAATTAAAACAAACGCTTGGCGAAGACAGGTGTGAAGTAATCACATTTTTACGCTCGAATAGTGGAAAAAGAAAAGAGGATAAACCTATAGCCAATTTACTGCATCCTGACTATAAAACCCTCATCAGATACGCTAAAAGAAAGAAAATTTCCATTGGACTTCATACAAGTTATGATGCAGGATGTAACCCATCATTGATAAGTGAAGAAAAAAAACGTTTGGAAAAATTCGCCAAAGTAGATGTTAAATACAATAGAAATCATTTTCTCAATAACCGTGAACCGGAAGATTTTGAACATCTGATTCATTGTGGAATTACGGATGATTTCAGCATGGGGTATGCTGACATGGCAGGTTTCAGACTGGGGACCTGCAGGCCGGTATATTGGATTAATCCGGTAAAGAAGGAACTGACGGACTTAACTCTCCACCATCTTACGATTATGGATGTATCACTAAGTGAAAAAAGATACATGTTTATGAATGTAAGCGATGCATTATTATATTGTGAAAGTCTTATCAGTTCGGTTGAGAAGTTCCACGGCGAAATCAGTTTGCTATGGCATAACAACTCTGTTGAAAAGAGTGTAAGCACATACCACAGAAAACTTTACAAGGAATTATTAAATTTTCTTCATAATAAATAAATTGCTGATGGGCAAAAAAGTAATCATTTCTGTCTCTAATGATTTAAGTACAGATCAGAGGGTACTCAAAGTTTCTGACACATTGTACAGAAACGGATTTGATGTTTGTCTCTTAGGAAGAAAACTTAAAAATAGTACAACTATAGATTTGGCCTTTTCATACAAAAGATTTAATTTGCTTTTCAACAGGAGTTTTTTATTTTATCTTGAACTAAACATCCGTTTGTTTTTTTTTCTTCTTTTTTCAAAAGCCGATATCTTTTACTCAAATGATACTGACACACTTCCTGCAAACTTTCTTGCATCCAGGATAAGAAAAAAACAACTTGTTTTTGATGCACATGAGTTATTTCCCGAGGTCCCTGAACTTCAGGACAGGCCTTTTATAAAAAAGATTTGGATAATTATTGAAAATTTAATTTTTCCTCATTTAAAAGCATCTTTTACCGTATGTAATTCTATCGCTGAATATTATGCAGGAAAATATAAGATCAAAATGCATGTTGTCAGAAATGTACCACATTTACAGAAGATAACACCCGGGATACTCCATTTTGACAATCAAAAAATAATTCTTTATCAGGGAGCCCTGAATGTTGGGAGAGGACTCGAATGGGTAATTGATGCCATGCCTTATGTCAAAAATGCAGTTTTGTATATCATCGGAGATGGAGATATTAAAGAAAAACTGACCCAAAGGGTAAAGGACTTACACCTGGAATCGAGAGTAATTTTTCATGGAAAGGTCGCCGGAAAAGAATTACAAAGTTTCACCTCCTCTGGCGACATTGGGTTGTGTCTACTTGAAAATAAAGGCCTGAATTATTATTATTCACTCCCCAACAGGGTTTTTTCTTACTTACATGCCGGCGTTCCCATCCTTGCCAGTCATTTTCCTGAAATTACACAAATTGTTGAAAAACACCATACAGGAATTTTAATCAATGACTACGAGCCACAGAAACTCGCAAACATAATTAATAAAATGTTGCAACATCCGATAGATACATCTCATTTCAGAACTCTTTCGAAAGAGTTTTGCTGGGAAAAAGAAGAGAAGATTCTCTTAAATATTCTTAATTCACTATAAAACAAACACATAACACATATTTCTTTCACTATTGAACATTTATCAAAACAGATTCATTTAAATAATTATCTTTGTTTTATTATTTTACTATTTATGCCAAAATTTTTCATTAAAATATCTCTTCTCCTTTTAATCTTATTACCTGCAATCAAGATCACGGGAGTGCCTGCAACACCCTATCCTGTTACAAGAATTCAGCCTGACGGGAGTGAATTGACAGTCTATCTGAAAGGTGATGAATTCTTTCGTTACGAGGTGACACTTGATGGTTACCTTATCAAAAAGGATAAAAAAGGTTTTTACAATTACGCACAACAAATACAGCAAGGAAAAATTACATCAACAGGAATCAGAGCAAATCAGATTGAGCACAGAACCCTAATTGAAAAAAATCTGCTCAAAACCATCTCCACGAATCCTGACCTATCTTCGATAAACAGAGAAAGAAGGTCAGCACGCATGAAGACGGCAGGTGAAGATGTGGTAATACAAAAAATTTATCCAAGAACAGGATCACCTAAGTCACTTGTTATCCTTGTGAATTTCAAGGATGTGTCTTTTGTCACCCCAAACCCCAAAACTGCTTTCACGAATCTTCTGAACCAGGAAAATTATTCTACAAATGGGGCAACAGGCTCTGCCCGTGAGTATTTCAAAGATGCATCAAACGGAAATTCATCTCCGGAATTTGTAGTAGTAGGCCCATTCACGCTTCCTAACAACCGTGCTTATTATGGAGCAAATGATACAACGAACAATGATGAAGATATAAGACCTCGTAACATGGTTATTGATGCTTGTAGAATAGCAGATACTGAGGGCGGAGTGGACTTCTCGCAATTTGACACGGACAGAGACAGTATCGTCGACAATGTCTTTATATATTACGCAGGCCATAATGAGGCTGAAGGCGGCCCTGAAGAGTCAGTTTGGCCACACCGTTGGGTGTTAAGCCCTTCTACAAATCTTAAAATCGATAAAAAAAAAGTCGATGGGTATGCCTGCACTTCCGAATTAAGGGGTAGCAGAGATAATAATATGTGCGGAATCGGAACATTTTGTCATGAGTTCGGTCATGTGTACGGGCTACCTGATTATTACATAACCAATTCATCTGTAAAAACCGAACATCATACACTTTCTTCGTGGAATATTATGGATTCCGGGGCCTATCTGAATCAGGGAAGGACTCCTCCCACTTACTCTGCTTACGATCGTTTTTACCTCGGTTGGCTCACCCCAACTATCTTAAACTCTCCTGACGATATCACACTGAATGATCTGCTTACAAGCAACCAGGCATATCTGATCACACAAAGCGGCACTCATAATCTGAACGGTTCAAACCCGAGTCCGCTGGAATTTTTCACGCTGGAAAACCGACAGAAAAAAAAGTGGGATGCTTCTCTTCCCAGGAGCGGAATGTTGATCACACGTATATATTACAACCAGTCAGACTGGTACAACAATACACCCAATAATAATCCGTTAGCCATGGGTGTAGACATCATGGAAGCTGACGGAACTGCAAGTGAGACTCTTGTATCAATGCAAGGGGACCCTTTCCCCGGGAGTAAAAATGTAACCATTTACTCTCCCAAGCTGAGATCCGGAGTTGATATTTCGAGACCTCTGACAAGAATTAAAGAAACGAACGGTATCATCACTTTTAAATTCATGGGTGGAAAAAATCCTCCTGTTGTCAACTCCAATCACAATACGATTACTCCATTTTCAACTATACAGGGGACACCTTCAACAATTCAAGAGTTTACGGTCAGTGGTATAAATATCCCTGAAAAACTTATACTCGATTTTAATATTAAAAGTCATTTTGAGATAAAAAGAAAAGATGATTTAAGTAATCAATGGGTAAAAACTCTTACTCTTGCCACTATTGATTCCATTTTGGACAGTACAACAATACTTGTAAGGTACAACCCGACAGAACCTTCATACAAAGACATTCATACAGAGTACCTTAACTTTATTATCGAAGAAGTGGTTATGAACCAGTTTACTCTGACTGGTACCTCAAGCCGGCCTGTACTGGTAGTACCTCCTGTTGCAACTGCTGCCAGCGCTGTCAGTCTTAACGGCTTTACTGCCAATTGGACTGATGTGTTTGATGCTACAGGTTATTATCTTACTGTCTATAGCACTTCAGAAGGAAGTTCCGAATTAACAGAGGGGTTCGACAATGGTTTGACACCACCTGTCGGTTGGACGATTAATGCAACATCAGTTTTCACCCAATCTAACTACTCAGGAGCTACGGTTCCTTCCATACAATTAGCCAATACAGGAGATTCAATTCTGACCGAGCTATTTGATTTTCCTGTAACAGCATTCTCATTTTATGTACATTCGATTGGTGAGATCTCCGGAAAAATCAAGGTGGAAGCAAATAATGGTTCCGAGTGGATACTCCTGGATAATTTTGATGTGATTTCTACGCTAAATACTACTAAATCCTATATTCTGCCCGAAGTCAGCACATACCGGCAATTCCGGATCATTTATAAAAAAGGAATTGCGAGTGTTGCGATTGACGATGTAACTGTTAAATTTGCTCTGCAGGTAGATTATAATGCCAGAAATAAATGGGTTACTGACACTTCTGCGCCAATCAGCCTTATTCTGCCCGGAAAAAAATATCACTATTTCGTTAAAGCAAGTGATAAAACCTATTACCCCGACAGCACTGCGATCATGTTCGAAAATATTACAGCCCCGTCGAATTTAATGGATGTAGTGTTAGCAGATGAAAATATTGTTCGTTTCTCCGGAAAAAACGACCCTGAAGTGGCAGTTTACAAAGATTTAAACGGATTTGTTGTGCTCGACCTAAGCAAAGCAGAAAACGAGGACCCTGTTTACTTGTATACCTCTGATGGAAAATTGATTAAAACCATTAAACCGGACAACAAGTTGGTTTCACTATCAAACCTTTTAAAAGGACAATTCTATATTTTGAGGGTTGGGAAAACGGTTATAAAATTTATTTTGTAAATATCTTTCTGATTCAAAAAAGCTACATCAGCGCATCTTCAGGCTGTAACGGGCTATATGGTCCTTCTTTTAATTCGAAAATAACAGTTCCCTTCTCAAGCACTTCAACTGTATGCCAATGATTAGCAGGAATAGAGATGCCATATTTACCTTCAAGTGGATTTAAATTAATTACTTGTATTAACTCTTTCTGATCGTTAAAAACTTTGACATTAATTTTCCCTCTTAACAAGATATATGTCTCGTCAGTATGACGGTGTCTGTGAATGGGTAGTTCGGTACCTGGTTCCATCGCATTAAGCAACCTTTGCACTTTATCTTCGAGAGAAGCATGTAGATTATAATTCATTCGCAACCTGGGGCTTTCAGAAGCCTGAGTTGATATTTTATTTAGCAACTGATCATCAAGCACTTCCATAGATTGTAGATTTTGATTTATAAATTTGATTTAATATTTTGTTGATGTAAATGAAAATATTTTTTCTTCAATAAATAATAGATTAATGATAACAAAGAAATTACACATGATAAATACCAAAATCCATAATTCTCAAAAACAATAAGACCGATTGATATAACAATCTGTATAACAGCATATGATACTGAAACAATCAAATGCGAATATTTTAACTCATTAGCGAACAACTGAAATAAATGTTTTCTGTGAGCAACAAAAATATTTTCTTTTAATATCAACCGATGAATGATTGTAAGTATTGTGTCCACTCCAAAGACACTTAAAAGACCAATCCATTTGAAATCTTCTGATTTTAAAATAAGGAATCCCACCAAAAAAACAACAACGAAAGCTAAGCTTAAAGCTCCAACGTCGCCAGCAAAACATTTGGCATTTCTTCTGAAATTAAAGAAATTAAAAACAATCAATGCCAGCATTAGGTAATATATAATTTGTCCATCGACAAAATTAAGATAAAACAAATTAATATACCAAAGTGAACCCAACACCACAATTGTATAAATACCTATCATTCCGTTAATACCGTCCATAAAATTATATGCGTTGAGAATTCCTACTGATATAACTAAAGCTATGGGAAAATAATACCAAGGGAGTTCATACATACCAATCTGGTAAAACAAAAGTAATATTGACATTAGATGAATTGCAAGACGTACTTTATAAGATTGGGGTCTTATATCGTCAACAAAACTAATAATTGCAATTAATGTCATCCCTATTAAGAACCAGGGATACAGAATTCCATTTAAAAAGGAATAAAGGACGACAGCAAAATAAAAAAGTACACCTCCACCTAATATTGTTATTTGTTTGTGAGAACTTCGTTCATTAGGCTTGTCAATAATATTAAATAAATCCGCAAATTTAAAATAGATTAATTCAATAATAAAAAAAAAGATCAGAACTGTAATGTAAATCATTTGATAAAACTTTTAATAGATTTTGTTAATCCCTCAACTGTAGCAACAGGCATCTTTTGTATACCTATTGCTTTTTTGATCTTCTCGTTTGAAACAATATAGTTCTCAGTTAGTTTTTTTACTCTCTCCTGATTGAAAGGAAGATTTAACTTCGAACCCACTAATGCTAAAAAATTAATCAGAGATTTATTTATATCCCAAATCCGGGTTGGTTTATTGAGAGTTTCAGAGATAATAGCTATAAGATCCCTGGTAGAAATTGCATCGTCATCTGCAATTTGGTATACACCGCCTTCAATATCATGATCAATCAAATTTTGAATGATAAAAATCAAATTGTCAATAGAAGTAAACGAACGTTTGTTTTCGTATGCTCCCAAAGGCCATGGGATTCCTTTCCTCACAAATTCATATAATAAATTCAGATTTCCTTTATTCCCTTTTCCATGTATCATGGTAGGTCTTAATATGTAAGTTTGCTTTGCTGATTGATTTATTTTCTTGCTTAGGATGTATAATTCAGCGTCCCTTTTACTCATTCCATATGGGCCAACTGGCTTAGCATCAACATCTTCCGTAAGAAAACCATCATTAACAACATCTGCAACAGCTTTAACCGTACTAAAGAAGATAAACTTTTGCGCACTTGATTCCAAGAACCAATCGTATATCTTTTTAGTAAGTTCTGTATTGATTTCAAAGTATTCTTTAGCCAATGATATGTTTTTCACATCATGCGCTTTCCCTGCCAAATGAATTATAATATCTATATCTGTAATCGAAAATAAATCATTCCATGCATATATTTTTTTAACACCTTCGAGATGATCTGAGACAATGTCAAGTCCATAGATAGTATAATCTTTTTGAAGAGATCTTACCATATTTGAACCAACAAACCCATGAATTCCTGTTATCAATACTTTCATCTATTTTAAAAATATAAATTCAAATATTTTAATTATATATTTGAAACTTAATAAAAACATATTTGTATAAATGCCATTTTCCTTACACGCCCTAACAATTTCCTTATTTAATATATAATTACTTTTTAATGAAGCAGTACTCTTACCTCCCATCTTCATTCTAACTATCTCTAAGGGCAAATATTTACTTCTTAAGTTATTTTTATACAGATACCTACATAACAATTCGTAATCTGCAGCAATTATATAATTTTCATGAAATAAACCCAATTCTTTATAAATATGATGATATGTAAAAAATGATGGGTGAGGAGGCATAAATCCAAAACGGAATCTATAAGGATGAAAGTGTTTAGCCCTAACGTATCGAACAATCTTATCTGAATTTTCAGCCGAAACAAATTTTACGTCACCATACACAGACTCTATTTCCGGATTATTCAAGAGACATTCAACAATAGTCGAAATAATATTGTCTCTCGGATATATATCATCAGAATTAATAAATCCTATTATATCACCTGTTGCCATCTGAATCCCCTTATTCATGGCATCATATAATCCTTTGTCCGGTTCACTAACCCAACGCATTGAATTATTAAACTTTATAGCATATTCTTTTACAATGTTGAGTGTATCATCAGAAGAACAACCGTCGACAACGATGTATTCTATATCTCTGTATGTCTGAGACAAAACAGAATCAAATGTATCTCTAATTGTAGCAGCACTGTTATATGAAACCGTTATGATAGAGACTTTTATTATCTTTTTTTTAGAATCGTTCATTTCACTTTAACAAGCTTAATGCTTTAACCAACTTCTGATTATCCTCTTTGTTCCTTATTGCTAAACGTATGAAGTTTTTGCCATTAAATCCAATTTTGTTTTTACAATCTTTTATGAGTATATTATATTCATCTAATAAAATAAGTGAGATTTCTGTCGATGTATATTTTTCAATCACTTCGCATAAAAAATAATTTGATGCTGAGGGAATCACCCGTAAGAATGAAATTTCATTTAATTCATTAAAAAATCGAGTTCTTTCTTCTTTCAATTTACCACATGCTTCATAATATTCATTTTCATATTTATTAAATATCTGCATGAAATACTCAGCAAATGAGTTTATATTCCATATAGATAACTTTTTGTTTATTTCGCCGGTTAGATGTTCATCTGAACTGGCCAGCAGGCCCAATCTTAAACCAGGTATCCCATACGATTTCGATATACTTTTTATTACAATCAGATTCGGGAATTGCGTAAGAAATTTATTATCAAGTAAAGTAACTATTGACAAATCTTCTGCAAAATCCAGAAACGATTCATCAATTATTAACCTGATATTTTTATTAAAAGCCCATGTACAAAGCTCAAGCAACTCATCATGAACAATATAATTACCTGAAGGATTATCCGGATTAACCAACAATAATGAAGAAATATCTTTATCTTTATAAAATTGTATAATATCACCAGCACTATAGGTAAAACTATTATTATCCGGAATATATGAGACAATGTCGTTTTTAGACAACCTGTTTGCATATTCTTCAAAAGTAGGGAAAATGATACCGATTTTCCCGGATAGATGTGACATTAAAAGATTAATCAACTCAGCGGCACCATTTCCAACACACAAATACTTACGATTGAGATGAAAACATTTTGACGCAAGTTGGAGATTCACAGTCCTGCCTGACGGATAACTTTCAAGCAATGCCTCAAAATTCGATTTCAACTCTTCTCTCATTTTATTACCTGGAAAATAGGGATTAACAAGATAGCAAAAATCTGTCAACCTGGGATATCTCCAATAACCACCATATTTACCCATATACTTTTCCAGTTTTTTTCCCTTACTTGAGAATATCGTTTCTGCAATGTCCAAATCCTGTGCATCATCTATCTCATACCACTTTTCCTGATTTAGCACCAGTGCTTTAAACTTAAACTGATCGATCATCGTAATAACCCTTAAGACTTGTTCATAATACTCATTATGTCCAATGGCCTGACAATAAGCAGATAAAAACGGAACATAATATTGAGCAGAAAAATCACTGCTAAATTTAAAGATATTAACCGTTTTATAATAATCTGACTTATCCTTAAAATTGAACGCTTTAGGAGGAATAATATTTATGATATCATCATTCGTATCAAGGGTTACAACCGTTCCATCCATCCAGTTTTCATGCCGTGCAACAACTGCCAGTGTACTTGATTCATGTTCAATAACTCTGTTAAGAATACTTTCTTCAATTATCAGATCCGACTCAATAAGAATTGAATCTTCTGCCAGTAAATAATCTTTTGCAAGAAATAATGAATAAATATTGTTTGTCTTGTTATAAATTGGATTTACGACATATACTATCGGTAATCCATTGTATTTTGATCCTACATGTTTCATCAGATTTTCCCGCTCATAACCAACAACTAACACTACTCTTGACAGATTAAAATGTGACAATTGAGTAAGGATGCGATCAATCAGAGCTACACCATTTACTTCAACCATACATTTTGTATTATTTGTCGTTAGTTCTCCCAGACGTTTTCCCATCCCGGCAGCCAAAATTATTGCTTGCATAATATTCTATTTAAAATTACATATTTATAAGGTATCCTTCTGCATTACGAAAAAAAACATCTTCAGCATCTTTTTCTAATCTTCTCACAAATTTATAGAAAAGAAAATCTGGCAATCTATATTTTATTTTTTCTTTTAAATAAAATATAAATAATGCAAATTTACTAACTTTAAAATCAGTATAACATACCGGAGTAGTCCATCCTACTCCATATTGAAACTCAAGATATTCTTTATATTCTTTAGGAATAAGAATACTTTCAGATAAGAAATTTAAATAAGTAGTGTTTAACAAGTATTTTTCCAACACAAATTCACCGCAACATTTTCTAACACCTTTTTGAAATGGACTAAATATATAGATATCAATATATTCATTATTTTTCATAATTGAAACAAGTCCACGTCTATCATACCTAACGACTTCAAAATTATTTTTTCTTAAATCAAAAAGCATCTTTAAAAACAAATCACGTTGTTCAGACAAGATGAATAAATCAATATCTTCATCATGATCAATAAAATCATGCTCTCTGACAGCACCAAGAAGGGTTCCGTATATTAATCCAAATTTAAGATTATTATTATTCGCAATTTTAGTAAAATCTGATAGATTTTGTTTTGCTATTTTTTTGTCTATTTTCTTTCTTCCTACATACAGAATTTTTGGTGTGAAAGTATAAATTCCATTGGGTGTATTAATTTTTTCCATCTTTAATGAATTATTTTCTTCATTATTTTTTTTACTGAGAAAGGTATATACATTTTTATATGATTTATTATAGTATTGTTGTTTCTAAAAAATGCTTTTTCAAATTGAACATGAGGTAAAATGTAAAGCGGATGATTTAAAGGAAATTCTATATCTTTTGTTATTAAGTATTTATTTGTGATTTTTCCACTTGTATGTGTTGCCCCATCTCCAAAACCGATATTCTTTATCAGATTTGTCATTGGAAAAATGGCTAGTTGATTTTGTGATGCAAGAGAAAAGTACCATTGCCAATCCCAAGCGTCCACCCGTTTTTTTCGAATAAGTTTAATTCTGTATTTCCAATAATTTATATCGTAAGCCCTAAATCCAGAATTTTCTAAAACATCATTTACCCTGTTTGTCACTGCCCAGTTCATGTTAATGTCCATGTTTTGCCAGGCTCGCTTCCATGTTGCCCATCCCCAACAAGCCTTATAATGTGAAAAAACGTATGAATCAGTTATTTTAACTTTAATTGTGTTCGTTCCACAAATCATCCCTATCCTTGTATCATTTTCATATTTATGCAACAATTCTTCAGCAAATAAGAAAAATGATTGATTAGGTATACAATCATCTTCTAAAATAATACCATATTCTTCATTTGCAAACAACCAACTAATTGCCTTATAAACTGCAATTGAACATCCCTGATTTTTTTCATGAAACAGAGTACTAAGTTGACAATCCCAATCAATCATACTCATGATCAATCTTTTAGTCTCCTCAACGAGTACATCCTCTCCAGGCACATTGACTCTCGCTGCATCACATGCAATGTACAATTTCGACGGTTTAACTTTCTTAATTTGTTCAAAAGCAACCGCAGAAATTTGAGGTCGTTTAAAAATGATAAATAAAACAGGAATATTGAAAGTCATAATTTTATCCTATATTTAGTTTTCAACGGAAGTTACATTACAATTTATGTTTATATTTCACAGGTATTTAATACTATTTCAGTTCAAGTACTTTCTTTCCTACTAAGAGTATCAACAACATTAACCCTTCATACTAATATATTCCTCTGCGACTCCTCATTACTTCTTTTAGGCATAACTAATTGGTAGGTTGTTTGAAAAACAAAAGGAGATATTAAATATAAAAGAGCCTCGCTTCTATATTTAACTTTATGACTACATAACATTGCCTTAAAAATCTCTCTATGCTTTCTCAATTCTTTATAAAATAATCTCTTATCTTCAATTGTCATATGTTTCGTATTCGACAATGCTGAATTAATCGCAAGTCCAATACAATTATAAAACACAATTTTTATCTTCTTCTCATTAACTATTGTGTTACAAAAAACTTTATGTAAATTTGCTACTTGGAGTAAATCAAAAGCTTTTTTCGGATTTACACTTCTTGTTATTGATGCAGGATTCTGATATACATAATAAAGAGATTTTCCATATATCATTACCTTTCGCGCAAAATAAAACATACGGGGAGTAAATTCATTATCCTCATGATAAATATTCTTTATAAAATACAGATTATTATCTATCAGAAAATCTCTGCGGAAAATATTATTCCATACTGTAAAAGAATTGTTAAACAAATATAAGTAATTCTTACCTTCTATAACTTTTTCTGTTTTTATTTTTTTTTCGTCAAATCGATTTCTCAACTGAAAACCGTCCGTTTCATATGCATTAAAAACCAACACATCCAAGCTGAATTTTTCCATTTGCTCGTACAGTTCATCCAAACAATTTTCTTCAATCCAGTCATCGGAATCAATGAACCATATATATTTGCCTTTAGCTTGCGACAAACCTTTATTTCGGGCAGCACTTAAACCAGCATTATCTTGTGAATGAATTATTATGTTTGAAAATTCTGCGCCCAAACTTTCAACAATAGATAGACTATTATCTGGCGATCCGTCATTTATAAGTATAATTTCGTATTCCGATGCTGGAATATCTTGCATTAAACAACTTCGAACACATTTTTCAATGTATTTTTCTACATTATAAACAGGTATTATCAAAGAAAATTTCATAAGTTTATATTGTATGTCATTTTATTTTTATTTGTTTAAGTACAATTCGTCTAACCGGAAGAAGTAATGGAATTATTTTTTTGTTTAGCTGAAGTTCAATCCATATTTTAAATTTCTCAAATGTCGACAAACTAATATCAGTACTACTACATAAATGATATAAATCCTTTATACGTTGTGTATGAAAAATATCTTTCTCATATTCTCTGGAATACCAAGAATGATACAGTATCTCAGCCCCTTCCTGATTATACAAAATCGTACTGAGTTTATCTTTATGTTCTGCTACATTCAAATAATAAACTTTATAATTAGTATTCAACCACAAAAAAAACGGATAATAGGGTTCATAATCAGATGATATTTTGTATTTATACGAGAATTTAATATTTGAAAAAAGTGTATCATAATCAATTTCTTTATCCCTGTATTTATTAATCTTTTCCTGCGAAAAGTTTTTTCTTATTTCTTTCACATCCAATATATTAAAAAAAGGATTTGTGACAACTGGATTTCCATATCTGATAGGCAATACACCTCCATCTCTCATTCCACAATTTACTATTTTTTCGGTTATACAGTAATTAAGTAAATCAATCAAGGCTTTGTTGTCAACAACAAAAGCGTCTTCATCAATATTAATAGCATAATCAATATTATACTTTAAAATTTTATAAATATATCCGTGAGCTGTTGTAAATGTAAAACGATAGTGTTTAAACGGTAATTTTAAAGTATTATCAGACATCTTATAAAGTTTATAATTTGCTGAACGGGTAAAAATTGCAATTTTATAATTTGTAAGAGGTGACATATTTTTATATAAAAAAAGTTCAAATATTTTGTATTATTATTTTTTCCAAATGAAATATCAATTAAAATCCACTGTAACAAAATTAATTGTAAAACAACATAAAATAATCAACCTCCGGCTATGGAGGTTCAAACATTAAGTCTGCAATAAATTTAACCAAGCATCTTTTTGCTTTGAACAATAAAAAAATTATATATCAATTCTGCAAAAGCAGAAAGCATCAATGCCAAAGGTACAATAAATATCCCTTTCCCCATCCAGATGCCTATAATCGAAATCGAAAAAAAAGTCACGAATGAAGCGAATTGACTCTTTGCGATATATTTGCTTTTATTCATTGGAACAAAAATAAAATTGTTAATTGCCCCAACGGCTAATTGTCCCAATATTCCAAAGCTCATAATTACCAACAAAGGGTATGCATCAGACATGCTACTACCACCCATTATAAAAATAATCCATTTCCCAAAAACAGTCAAAAATAAAATTATAATTACACCTATGATATTTTCTATTTTTAATATCTTTCTCACTGTAGCAGATAGATTATCTAATATTACTATTTTTGGGAATAATGCGCTATTGATACTTGAAATCAACACTGAAGGTACCGTATAAACCTTCATAGCCAAATCGTAAAGAGCAACATCTTTCATCGAAAAGAAACTTCCAAGAATGACTGCTGCACTTTGTTGTTTTATTACATTCATACTATTCCCTGCAAAAAAAGGAAGTGCTTCCCTTATATATCTTTTCACATCTATAATTTCACTCCAACGGATTACTAAACCATCTTTATATCTGATGATAAAAGTGGACATTAATCCTCCTAATATTGAAGACATCGTCATAATTAATGCAAAGATCAATACATCGTCTTTTTGTTTTACAAACAGAAAAACACAGAATAAAGATATTAATTTGAAACCTAACTGAATATATGTTACCGTACGCATACGCTGTATACCCTGAAAGTACCATTGGGGAAACAAAATGTTTGTAATACTTTGACCAAAGCAAATAAAAAAAATCAGCCAGTTCGCACGTAATGACGGAATAATAAAAATAATTGCAGAAAACATTACTAATGAGAAAAATCCCAAATAAACTTTTGCTGTAAAAACACATGAAAGTATATCTTCTTTTCTAACTCTATTATTTACATTCTCTGCTATATTTTTCGCACCAGGCAGATCGAAACCAAAATTTATTATTGTACTAAAATATGTTACTATCGAGAATGCAAAAACATATAAACCATAACTTTCAGCCCCCAATGTACGAATGAGATATGGATATATTAATAAATACAATAACGAATTCAATATTTGCAATATTGTCATAAAAAAATAATTTTCCATTACTTTTTTATTTCTATGAAATAGTGATTCTTTTTTTTTATTCATATTCATTTACTACCAATCTCATCAAAGCATTTAAATCCACATAATTGTTATATAACATGTTTTTGAAACATCAAAGTATCATAAAAAATCTTTTAAATACAGAATGATCTATTTTATTATAAATTAAACCATTTCACGATTTATTATACGCATTACAAATACGATCTGCACCAGAACAATTCCAACATAATACATCCAGAATTTAATATTACTTTGGCGAATTAAATACAAATAAAAAAGCACAAAAGAAAATAACAGGAAGTAATCAGTGACACGCTCAACAAATAATACTCTTCGCATTAAAGCAAAAACAGCTAATCCAAGAAGATATACGTTGAACAATTTATAATATATTTTACTTTGCGTATCATTAAAAAGTAAAACAAAAGACATCAACCAGAAAAAAACAAATTTCATAGAAATTCCTTCAGCAGTAAATACACTTTCACCTCCGTAATTATTTAACTTTTCTGATAAAAGAGTCAGATTGTTCAACGAGGCAATAAAATTGAAAACAGTGCTCCCCAATCTGGATGTCAAATTGGAAAAATATACGACACCGATAATCAATGAAATAATAAAATAAGTCTTAAATGATATTTTTTTTGAAAACAAAATTATTAAAATAATGATGATTCCTATAAGTGCAGTAGAATGAAACAATGTCGCCAAAGTGATCAAAAGTATAACAAGGATATAATCGAAAATTTTTTTATCCGGTTTGGCAGAAAATGACGCAGCCAGGATTATTAAAGAAAAAGCTATTCCAACTCTAAGGACAATTGCATTAAAATATAATCCGAAGAATGCAATATAAAGTGTAAGAGGTATAATCGAATAATCGGGTGAGTCGACCAGTAATGATGCTTTTATATCAGAAACGCCTATAATACTTTCTTTTTTAAATAATCTGTAAATTCTTTTGATGGAATTATCAATCAACAAGAGGTTTATCAAAGTTATAATTGCAAAATAAATCTTATAGTTTTCATCAAAAACAATCTTAACAAGCTTTGTAAACGCCTGAAAACCAACCTCAAAACCATATCCCGACTCATGATAATAACTTAGACTGGTGCTTTCCGATAATAAATAATCCACATAGATTTCCGTATCCGGGACATCCATGCTTCTATTCATAATTAAAAAACAAAAAGGTATTATGAAAATCCACTTTGCAAAAGGAATTTTATTTTTTTTTTCTATATAGCTAAATAGAAAACATCCAAGAAAGAAAATTGAAATGCTTATCAGATCCATATGATTTTCTAATTACTGTTATCCGGACACATAATTTGGATAACGGTAAACAATAATTATTACTCAATCAAACAATTAAACCTGAAACGACTATTATCATAGTTTGATATTTTTTGATCGTATAATGTAACTTTTAATCCATTTTTCAATCCAAATTCTGTAAACCAACTTCTCTTAAAATATAAATGAGAAAGGTCTTTGTATTTTTTTTCATATTCTCCGGGAGGGTATGCTGATCTTCTTATTTCTTCGCATTCATTTTTGGTCTCTAAATCAGGAATATCCATAATTAAAACACGTTTAACCGATTTATCAACCATTTTATTTAAAACACATGCTGCATATTCATAGTCCGGGAAGTAAAAAAACACACTATTGGCTACGACAAAATCATATTTTAATTCACATGATAGATTTTTAGCTTCATTTATTTCAAAATCCATATTTTTCATAATTTGTCTGGCATTATTTACTAATGAAGAGCTAAAATCCATCCCTCCGACGTGATGACCCTTTATATAGAACGGATATAAAAAAGCCCCACTACCACAACCAACTTCATATATTGAGTCATCCTCACTAATCTGAAGCATTTGACCAACCTCATTAATATAGTTCTTCCATGAATCCAAAAAAATATTTCCTGTTCCACTATCAAATCCATCTAAACGTATTAAAGCATCCAGGATATAATCATCTGAACTTAAGCAACTCTCATTTTCTTTGACATTATTAATCGAGCTACGACCTTCCCAAATTTTTTTCCATTCCATCTATTACATTTTTATAGTGTTACAAAATATTTTCAGGTATATCCCTATTTAATTTTATAATGTTTCATCATTCTTCAGATATTCTTCGAGATACTTCCTTATCAAAAGGAAAAAAACAATAAGCACACCACCAATAACACCTCCGAAAACTATCCCTTTTGCTTTCCCTAATTTACTTATTTTCAATGGATAACGAGGCGTATCAATTATCTGCACTATAGGAGTTTCACGAGCCAAATCTAATTTTAGCGTTTCAAGATTTTTCAACACTTCTGCGTATACAGTGCCATAAAGTTGTGCATTATTTTCTTGTTTGATTCTTGGAACTGCTGCGGTTTGAAATGCCGTATTTATATTTATTTGTGAAATAGCGGCACTACTATATAGTGCTGCCTCATAAAGTGATTTTATTGAATCCGCAGTATGCTGCATCATATTTATATTTAATCTGCTTTGTGCTGTACGTGTTTCAGTATAAAATTGACAAGTTTGATTCATTAAATTCTCGACAAAGCATTTTGAGAACTCCTCATTAACGCTTGTGAAATTAACATAAACCATACTGATTTTTTTTTCTTTACGAATAATCGTAAGTTGCTTAGAGTTTATGAATTCATTATATATAATATTTAAGATGCTATCTTGCACTCTTGTGAAAGTTTCACGTTTTTGGTCAATTGGAAAATTTATCGCTTTTACAGATTTGTCATTATGATTTTTCCATTTTTTATCTAAATCATTGATTTTTATATATGCGTTAACCATCGTCATTTTTTCTCCTGAGAAATCTATTGGAGACAATAATGTTTTTTCAACAGTATACCGCGACTTCATAATTTCCAACAAATTATCACCAGTAAACGCATCTCCACTACCACCTATCAGTCCACCTAATCCGAAAGAAGATACCAAGCCAGCTAGTCCTGAGCTTCCTGAAGCTTTTTCAATCAAGGCAAAAGATAAACTTGCAGTGTATTTCGGTTTAACAAGGAATGACAACCCTAAACCTACAACTGCACCAGTTACTCCAAATATTAATATAATTTTCCACCTATGTAACAAGTATATCCACACTTCGTTTATTGTTTCAATTAATTCCTTAAACGATTCTAATTTATTTGTCTCTAAGTGTGTTCTCTTATCATCCATATCTATTTTTTTTACGAACGAAAATTGTTTTATGTAATATCTGGATTATTTCACCATCGAATAAATTAACGCCATCATCGATGTTACCGAAGTACTCATGGTTACAATCTCAGCGGCATTCATTTTGTTGGTCAGATCAATCGGTTTTTTGGGCACAACTATGATTGAACCGGCTACTACATTTGGATAAAATTTAATCCCCAAAAACGATCGGGTACCTATAACACGACCATTTGGATGTAATACAAATGTATTTTTTCTTAATGCTTTATTTGAAAAACCTCCCGATGCAGTGACATACTCTTTCAGGCTACGGCCGGTAGAATGAACCACAAAGGAAGGATACATTACCTCTCCTATCACTTTCACAGTTTGAGACTTTTTCGGCACGAACAGCACGTCACCATCTTCAATCAAAATATCTCTGTAGCTTCCGGGATCCCTTATAATCTCGTTCAGATTAAGTGAAACCACACCTTCTGAATTTAATAAATCCTGAATCTCTTTATAGTTAGCCATGCTTGAGATTGTATCTAAGGCATTTAATTCTTCAACATTACTCACTTTCATTTTGTTAAGCACTGCCACATCAATATCTTTTTCTGAAGAACTCTGGAGAACTTTCCGGAGATTCCTGCTTAAAATATTATTCATTGAATTCTGACTGGCTCCTCTATTTTCATTTCGTATCAAATAAGCGCCTCCTACGAAGGCATATCTGGTAAACCCTCCCGACATTTTGATAAGATCGGAAACCTTAATATTCTTATTTTCTATATTATAGAACCCGGGATTTCTTACTTCTCCCTCTATTGAGGCTATACGTATCGGTTCAATGCCCTCGACAGGTCTTACAATAACCAAATCACCATTTTCAAGTAGAATGTCACCAGTACCTTCTTCAATATTCAAGTCTTTGTCCAGTTTAAAACTAATATTCAGAGATGTTTTATTTCCACCATCCATTTTCTTTGGATCCTTAATGATCCTTATTAACTGAATATTATCAGTGGATGCTTTCTCCGTAAAACCTTTTGCCCTGTATATTAAATCTTTAACAGTAAGTTTTTCTTTTAACTGAAACTTGCCGGGATTAATTACCTCTCCTTCGATGGTTACAAAATGATCTTCCATAAAATTACTTACAGAATCTACTTTTACTGAATCATTGTTAAGCAAAAGAATATCCGTACTTTCACCTTTCAACACTTTGCCCAGATTAAAACTGATCACTTCAGGGATCTGATTGCTTTTCTGACGAATAATTGTAGCCATATTAATAAAGGCATTGTCGGCTACTCCTCCGGCTTTTTCAATCAATCTCTTTACAGTAAGTACTGAATCCACAGCATAACCACCCGGACGGCGGACAGCTCCTGATAACTCAACCCTGTTATCATACACGTTCTCTATTTTCGCTATATAAATGGAATCTCCCGGCTTAATTAAACTCGTTGAAGCATACATTTCCGGAATATCAACCACAGTACGTCTGTTACCGTTATACCTGAAAACTGATATCAGGGAACGGTTAGCATCCTCACGATATCCACCGGCATAGGTAATCAAATCCTTTAACGATTCTCCAGGAAGGGTCTCATAAATTCCTCTGCGGTTGATTGCTCCATCAACAATTACTTTTAGCTGGTTGGCTTCAATAATAATAACATCATTATCCTGCAAGCCGATATTATTTTTTAGATTTCCAGTCATCAAGAAATCATAAAAATCAACCTTCGCTATTGTTTTTTCATTTCTGATTACTTTAATATTACGCATTGAGCCTATCTTTCCAGGTCCGCCACATGCATATAAAGCATTAAAAACCGTGGCAAGCGATGGTAAGGTATAGGTACCCGGATAAGCTGCTTCTCCTACAATCGAAACACGAATACTTCGTATGTTTCCCAAAGTAACATTCACTTTTGTTTCACCAGAAGAGATTCCGGTATAGTATTTTGACAATTCATTACGGATCTCTCTGTTTGCTCTCTCAATTGTAAGTCCCCCTACTTTTATGAGTCCTGCATTTGGAATACGAATATATCCGTCAGGAGTTACTTTAAGCTTATAACTTACATCATACAGGCCAGAGATATCCACTATAACCTCATCATTGGTTCCAAGCAGATAATTTACCGGAGTAGGTAAATTAATATTAGGTTCAAACGTTATTTTTGTCCGGTCGAAGATATTAGCGCCAAACACTTTCAGTTTTTTATCATCCTCCTTGTCTTTTGCCTCAAAATTTAAAGAATCAGAAATAAAGGTTCTTTCATCAAATTCAAATTGTTGTTGCTTTGAGGCATTACTCTGATTAACAGATCCTGAATATTTTTTGTATTCGGCAATTTGTTGGGGGGTTAGCTTACTTATATCAATATTTTGCGCCGACAAAGCGGTTAGTGAAACAAAAAAAACAATAAACAAAGTACATCTCTTCATATATATAATCTTTTGTGAGAAATTTTACTTACAGACGGCAATCGACCCATCTTCGGTCAATAAATGACTTGATATCATAAACGACGGCACCTGCATTATAGTATTTCTCAAAGTCAATTTTTTTAAATTCTTCGTGAGCCACTGCCAATAATACTGCCTCATAAGATTTATTTTCATCCATCGTTCCCGAAATCTCAATACCATATTCATGCTTTGTTTCCTCAGCAATCGCCCATGGATCATATATATCAACATTACACCCAAATTCGATAAGTTCCCTGTAAATATCAATTACCTTGGTATTTCGGATATCCGGACAATTTTCTTTAAAAGTTACTCCCAACAACAGCACACGGGCACCCTTAATTTTCTGTCCCTTCTGAATCATTAGTTTGAGGAGTTTATTGGCAATAAAAGGAGCTATACTGTTGTTTACATGACGACCCGATAAAATGACCTGAGGAATATAGCCCAGCGATTCTGCCTTGTTAGCCAGATAATAGGGGTCCACGCTTATACAATGTCCGCCTACCAGACCCGGTTTGTACTTTAAGAAGTTCCATTTTGTACCTGCAGCATCCAACACATCATTCGTATCTATACCAATTTTATCAAAAATCAGTGCCAGTTCATTTACAAAAGATATATTTACATCGCGTTGTGCATTTTCTATTATTTTAGAAGCTTCTGCTACTTTAATACTGGGAGCTTTGTGTGTCCCGGCTACAATGACTGACCGGTATAATTCATCCACCAGGTCAGCTATTTCAGGTGTAGAGCCTGAAGTAACTTTTTTTATTTTTGTTAGGGTATTTACTTTATCTCCGGGATTGATACGTTCAGGACTATAACCGGCAAAGAAATCAACATTGTATTTAAGACCGGAAACTTTTTCAATCCAGGGGACACAATCTTCCTCTGTGCATCCGGGATAAGTAGTTGACTCATAGATCACCAGATCGCCTTTTGACATTACCCTTCCCAGCATCTGTGATGCTGAAATAAGTGGTTGTAAATCCGGTTTGTTAAATCCATCTATTGGAGTAGGGACTGTTACAATATATACATTGCATAATTTTAAATCTTCTTCCTCACTTGAAAACGACAGACCCCTCTCTGAATTTTGCCGTTTTAGTTCCAGAGCTTCACTCATAGCCGGCAGGTCAGCTTCAAGCGTATAATCAATTCCTTTCTGTAATTCTTGTACTCTTGTTTTATTAATATCGAAGCCCAATACATCATATTTGCGACCAAATTCAATTGCCAGAGGCAATCCAACGTATCCTAGCCCGACAATAGCGATTCTTAGTTTTTTCATGCAATAATTATATAGATAAGGAAATCTGTTTTATTTACATATTGTATGACATGCCTCAAATATCATCATCATGCAAAAGTACTAAAAAATGTACAATAACAAAATGAACTAATCCAATTTGATGATTGTTAAAAGTTGACATATCTTTGTAAAAAAATGTATTGATAAATTTGCAAAAAAAATGAAAAAAGAAACATTTCCGTTGGTAGATGAAACTGGTAAAGTAATAGGAAAAGCCTCTCGTAAGAAATGTCATTCAGGAAGTTTCTTACTGCATCCGGTCGTGCACTTGCATGTCATCAATTCAGCAGGTAAACTTTTTTTACAAAAGAGAGTACCAACTAAAGATATTCAGCCGGATAAATGGGACACTTCGGTGGGGGGACATGTTGATTTCGGGGAAGAAATTATTGACGCACTTACCCGTGAAGCACGTGAAGAATTAGGTATCAGGGAATTTACCCCGGTATTCATGCTAAGATATAAATTTACTTCAGAGATCGAAGCTGAATTAGTACACAGTTACTATGCCATATATGATGGAGACATCAATATGGATCCAGCTGAGATTTCAGAAGGAAAATTCTGGAGTTTTGAGGAGATTAATGACCTTTTAAACAAGAACATTTTCACTCCCAATTTTGAACAGGAATTCCGGCATTTGATAAAAAACAATCTCTTACCGGTTCAATAGAAAACAATATTTTATCCTATCGTTTCATAAACAAAACCTGACTCTTGTAACTCTTTTTTGTCATAGATATTTCTGCCATCAAGTACCAAAGCCCTTTTCATACTTCTTCTGATCACCCCCCAACTGGGCAATCTGAATTCTTTCCACTCAGTAACCAACATCAAAGCCTCAGTATCGAGGACTGCATCATAAATATCTTTTGCAAAATAAATATTGTCAAGTGGTAAATGAGACATCAACCTGTAGATAGCTTTTTTAGCTTCAGGCATTGAAACAGGATCAAAAACACGCACTTTTGCCCCTGCCTTCAAAAGGTTTTCAATCAATACCAAAGAAGGAGCTTCACGTACATCATCGGTATTCGGTTTAAATGAGAGTCCCCAGATGGCAAAAGTTCTGTCTGAGATATCCTGAGAAAAATATTTCATCAGTTTTTTAAACAGTACCATTTTTTGCTCTTGATTTACTTCTTCGACGGCATTCAGTACTTTCAATTCATATCCATTCTTTTTTGCCGTTTGAATGAGTGCTTTTACATCTTTTGGAAAGCATGAGCCACCATAGCCACAACCCGGATACAAAAATTTACTTCCAATACGCGCATCAGTACCGATTCCCTTCCTGACCATGCCAACATCAGCACCCAGCAATTCACACAAATTGGCTATATCATTCATAAAACTTATACGGGTGGCCAACATCGCATTCGCCGCATATTTAGTCATTTCAGCGGAAGGTATATCCATGAAAATAACACGAAAATTATTCAGCAAGAAAGGCCGGTACAACCTGGTCATCAGCTCTTTTGCTCTTTCACTTTCCACACCAACCACAACCCTGTCAGGACTCATAAAATCGCTGATCGCATCACCCTCTTTTAAAAATTCAGGGTTTGAGGCCACATCGAAATCAATAGCCACTCCTCTTTTATCGAGTTCCTGTTGAATAACCTCTTTTACTATGGCTGCAGTGCCGACAGGAACGGTACTCTTTGTAACCAGAAGGACATAATCATTCATATGTTGACCAACGGTTCTCGCCACTTCCATCACATATCTTAAATCAGCACTACCATCTTCATCGGGAGGCGTTCCGACCGCACTAAACACCACCTGTACGCCATTCAACACATCCCTGAGATCAGTTGTAAAATGCAGGCGGTTAGCATGTAAATTCCGGAGAACCATATCATCTAATCCTGGCTCATAGATAGGTATAACTCCTTTTTTGAGTTGCTCGATCTTGTGCACATCCACATCCACACAAGTAACATCCACTCCCATTTCCGCGAAACAGGTTCCGGAAACCAATCCCACATAGCCGGTACCAACAATTGCGATATTCATTTATATACGCTTAAAATTTTAAATTTCCTTTTCATCATCCTGATAATACTGGAAGTAAGTATCAGATTCATCTTTTTTCTTCTTCCTGCCAGAAGCAGTATAACCGTAACCATAACCATATCCGTAACTGTAACCATACTGTTTACTGCTTCCATAAGCATATCGTTTGGAATAGTATTGCGAATACGAATTTGTTTCTACCTGAACGTCATTCAAAATTGAATAAAAATGTGAAATATTATCCGCTTTCAATTGAGCTGAAAGGTTCTTGACAAAATTTTTATTGGTTTTACCACTTCTGATCACAAATAAATTAATATCAGAAAGCGATGCGAAAGAATAAGCATCTGCGACAATACCAATCGGACTCGTATCGACAATAATAAACTCATATTTTTTGCGCAATTCTCTGATCATTGCAATTAAATTATCTGACCTGATCAATTCACCTGCATTTGGAGGTACAGTACCGGCTGTAATAAAATCAAAACCAGCATCAGGAGGTCTCGTAATTATTTCATCAAGTGTACATTGATTTGCCAGATAGTTTGAAACCCCAACCGTATTCTGACAACCAAGACGTGAATAAAGACTTGGTTTACGAATATCCATATCTATCAGCAAAGTTCTGGGGCTGGCCATAGAATAAATGCAAGCAAGGTTAATACTGAAATAGGTTTTCCCATCGCCTGATTCTGATGAAGTTACCATAATTGTAATATCAGTTTTTCTTCTGGCCAGAAACTCAATCCTTGTCCTTATGATACGGAACATTTCAGTAAATGACGACCTTGGATTATTGGCAACAACATAAGGACTCTCGGAGGACGTATGCCGAACCATACCAATGAGCGGAAAAGAACAATATCTTTCTACATCTTTATTTGAATGTATCGTATTATTCAGCAATTCTTTAAGCACAACAAATGCAGCCGGTAGCAGCAAGCCAAGAATAAGAAAAGTAATGGTTGTTTTCGATTTATCACCACTATTTGTTACTGTAGTTGTTCTTGCGCGGTCCAGAATATTGTTATCAGGTGTATTTGAAGCTTTCAGTATCTGCGCTTCAGCTCTCTTTTGAAGAAACATCGTATAATAACTGTCGTTCATACGATAATTGCGTTCAATGCCAATCATCTCAAGCTCTTTTTCCGGCAATTGCTGAATCTCTTTCTGCACTTCACCAAGCCGGCGATCCAAATCTTTTTTCTGTATATGATTGGAAGTCTGCATATTTCTGACCACTTCATTGATCGCTTGCTTTACATTGTTGATATCCTGCGTATACTTACCGTAGAACATATTTTTTTCAGTAAGCTCACCGCGCTTGAGTATCAACTGGTTAATCTGTTCCACGAGTGACATCAGCATTGGTTCATTTAATCCCAGATTAGTCGGAGCAACAATAGCACCTTCATCAAGATTTGTTTTGATGTATTTTGAAAGATAATCAAGATATGTTTCCTTTAGTCTCACCTGATTAAGTTCATTATCATAAGCGGTTGCTTTACTCATCAGCTCATTCGACAAGCTACCCACATCGATAATTTGATTCCTTCTGCGGAAATCGGTAAGGTTATCCTCTGAAGCAGACAAAGACTTTGATACATTAACCAGCTGTTCATCGATAAAATTGATGGTTTTAGTTGCTGCATCATTTTTTCTCTCCAGATTTGAAATAAGGTATATATCACATAATTTATTAATAAAATCAACGTCGCGGTGAGGGGTTTCACTGGAAAGAGCAATTTCGAGTACCGACGAACCTTCCATTACATAATTCAATTGCAATCTTGAAGAAAATTCGCCAATCAGGGATTCCCTTGATCTGTATCTGAAATACATCTCTACATCGCGAAAATCACTATTAACACGATTAACCGTGATAAAGAAAAAGCGATGTTGAATTGGTTGCCCAACTTTCCCATGAACCACAAAACTTTTGGAAAGATTGTCGCCTTCCTCAGTAATTGTTACATCACCTTTTGATGTTATGGTGATTTTAAACAACAATTCATACACATCGGGGGATAAATAATCAGTTTGAATAACAATTGGTGCCCAATCATACAGGTTTCTGGTTTTAAATCTCCCTTTTGAAATGTATTCCAGTTTTAGGTTTGGCAGGCTATCAACTACACGGCCCAATAAGTCATTGGATCCAATCATGATGATCTGATTGCTCACATTACGATAACTCTCCTGAATGCCAAAGCCCTGCATTAACACCTGAGCGCTATTAATGGTCGACCGGCTTTCGTCAATGATAACTGTGCCTATGGTTTTATATTCAGCCAGCCATTTGCGGTTTTGAAGATACGATAAAGAGAGCGCAACTGCCAGTCCAATTGCAAAAAGATACCAGTGACTTACAAAAAGTGTAACCCACTCCATAATATTGAACGACGATTCCTCGTCCTGAAAACCGGCCTTATCTATATTTTTCTTTTCTTCTTCCATATCTTGATTGCAAATTTAATTGTCAGTTGAGAAACAATTGCAAATATTTTTATTTATCACTTAATAAAGTACAATGTAGTGAATAACAAACTCAATGACGAAGATATTAACGAAAGAAATGAACTGTAATTACTCACTTTATAAAAACTTGAAGAATCCGTCTGGATATAAATGATATCATTCGGATAAATATAGTAATATTTTGAATTGACAATGCTTGCCGGACGGATATCAAAACTCAGCACCCGTGTTCCCTGGTCAGTTTCACGCAATATTCTTACTTTCTTAAAATCTCCTGTATAATTGATATCACCAGACAGTGACAAAGCCTGAAACAAGGTCAGTTTATCTTTGTAAATTGAATAAACTCCTGATCCTGACTCCCCAATGACCGTAAAAGTTTTATTTGCCAGTGTCAGTTTAACGGTAGCATCCGGAATAATTTCTCTGAATCTTTTCTCTACTGCTATTGAAGCCTCATTAAAAGTTAATCCTGCAATGGGGATACCATTTACAAAAGGTAAATCGATGGTTCCGTCAGGAAAAACACGGTACGAAACCATACTCTGTGTGCTACTTACCGACTGATTGCTAACAATCAACTTTGAGAAAGTTTCATCAGAGGTAGTTAATCTGAAAACAATCTCATCATTTACTCTTATTTTATAATCCACATAAGCAGACTGCTCATATTCAGGGAGTTTATGATTATTTACCTGCAACAAACCAGTACTTCTGTAACCATAACAGGAACTAAGCAATAAAATTATTGCCGGTAAAAATAATATAAGTATATATTGTCTCATGCCATCTTTCACTTGTAAAGTTCTGTTTTAGTTCGAAGCAGGTGATAAAACAATGTTATATATAAAAGCCCCCATTGAGAACGTTGATATTGCGGTTGCAAGTAATGACGGTAAATTCAGGATGCTGAAAAACTGTTCATCCAGTGTTTGTATGTAAATTACGTCATTTGGCTGAATATAATAATATTGTGAATGAATGATATCCTCGCTTCTGATATCAAACGTCTTAATGACCGTTCCATTTTCGGTTTCACGCAATATTCTTATTTTACTTCTGTCGCCATAAGAACCGATGTCTCCTGCTAGTGCCAGTGCCTGAAAAATATTAACTTTTTCGCGCAATATAGGATAACGACCTGACCTATTGCTGCCAATTACGCTGTAATAGCGATTAACAAGTCTTATTTCAACAGAACTGAATTTATAAATCGGTGCTATTGCCTGTTCCAACGCATGGGTAGCATCTCTGACACTCATACCTGCTACAGCGACCTCTCCAATCATGGGGAAAAGAATACTTCCGTTTGGCTGAACAGTATAAGCGAATAAATCGATGTTCGGATTACTTGCATCGAGATTCATGGTCGTAAGCTGGTTGGTAGGACCATTGAAGATCGTATTGGTCTCTTCCTGGGTAGAATACACTCTCACAAACACTTTATCTCCGATGCTTATCAGATAATCACTATAGGATAAGCTATCCTTATAAGCTGGAATGACATTATCAGGCTTCTGCAAATAATTCACTTTTCTGGCAGTAATACAGGAGGTTAACTGCAAGAAAACAAAAAAAACAAGTATCAGATGAAGATAAGCTTTATACATCAATCAGGCAAAGAGTTTATGATTTTGGCAAAGATACAGAAATTTACGAATTCTTTAATTTTTTTTCATAGAAAATACTTTACTTTTGTAGAAACAATAAATTGAATATTATGCGTAATTTATTATTTGCATGCTGCTTGTGTTTTTACATTGCAGCTTTCGCTCAGCTTCCGGCAAATATAAGTGATGGCTCATCCTCCGGTAAACAGAATGAAAAAGAATCTAAATCCGTTCAGAAATCAGGTAAATTTTCTTTCGGAGTTAGTATAAACCCCACTATTTCATGGATCAATGTCGAACATGACGACATGCAGACCGATGGTGCTACCATTAACGGTGGAGTTGGATTACTAGTCGGGTACGATGTCAGTCGACTCATATCTCTTGTATCGGGACTTAATTTTAGTATGCCGGGAGGTTACACTTCTGACAATGCCTCCATGAACGACCTGACCACTAAAAGCAACTACCTGATACAACTTTACGCGCTTGAAGTTCCATTAATGGTAAAATTTAAAACATTGCCGGTCGATAATATTACTTATTACACTCAAGGCGGCATAGGAGCAGGATACAGAATCGGCTCGACAGAATTACACCGGGCAAGCAGCGCTCAATACAGCGATAAAGAAAGTTCGTTCAACAGTTACTCCAATCCTTTTCTGCTAAACTATATGGTAGGCTTCGGCGCCTCTTATGACACAGGTAAAAGATACCGCGTTTTTGCCGAAATCAATTTTAAAAACTCGATTACAGATATTGCTTCCACTGACGGATATACTCTTTCAGGAAGATACCTGACGACACCAGTTCCAAAGATCTTCGGTGGAAACATGCTGTTCTCGGTTGGCGTAATGTTCTGATCCTGCATAAACAAGACACCGCATGTGGCATTATTTCAGGCTGGTACGAATACAGAATCTTATTTTTATAGTGCTGATTCAATGGATGATTGAGCAATTTATTATAATTCCATTATTGCAAATCAACCAAATCGACCAGCAGGAATCATTTATCTACTATTTTCTACTAATAGCCGCAACTATTTTGATCGCTGCAGGAGGGTACGTATTGAATGATTATTTCGATTTGAAAATCGATGCCATAAACAAACCCGACAAACAATTGATCGGTAGGTCCGTGTCAAAACAAAATGCCATGCTATTATATCAGTGCCTCACTGTTAGTGGTATCATTACTGGCGTCATACTTTCATGGCTGCTTAAGAACTTTACGCTTGCCCTTATTTTTGTAGCAGTTCCGGGTTTGTTATGGTTTTATTCGGCAAGTTACAAACGCCAATTCATCGTAGGTAATATCATCGTTGCCTTAATTGCGGGACTCTCAGTATTTATCGTCGGCATAACCGAAATGACCCTTCTTCAGAAGAAATTCGGCTTGTTGATTTTTGAAACTCAAATCCCTCAACAAATCTATAGTTGGACAGGCGGTTTTGCACTGTTTGCTTTTTTGCTTACCTGGATCAGAGAGATCATCAAAGATATGGAAGATGTCCGCGGCGACAGAGAACTGGAGTGCAGAACGATGCCTATCGTATGGGGAGCTCCAAAGACAAAAATTTTTATATGGATATTGACATTAATAACTATCGCCATGCTCGTGGTCTGCAATGTGTTTTTTATTCCTTTTGAAGGTAGCCTGACATTACGATACACCATCTTTGGCCTTATCTTACCCCTTCTGGCCTTATCCTATCTGGTATTAAAAGCTAAATACCCGAAGGATTATCATCAGGCTTCTTCACTGTCAAAGTTCATTATGTTTACCGGTTTATTTTATACATTTATTGTTTATTATCTGCTTGCAAAAACATATGGAATCACTATGTTCAACACCTTTGCCGTTCAATAAAGTTTGATACGTAATTAAGGATATTGTATTGTTAAACAGTCGACAGTCATCAGTTGACGGACAACTGGCAGATGACCGGAGACTTAAATAAATTAATCAGAAAAACTCAGAAAAATTATGCTTGATAACCTCAAAAAATATCGTATCATCCTCGGATCAGCTTCGCCGAGGCGACAACAACTGCTCAGAGGAATCGACATCCCTTTTGAAGTGATTTCAAAAGACGTAGATGAAAGCTTTCCTGCATCAATGACCGGTGTAGGAATTCCAATGTATCTGGCAGAAAAGAAAGCAAATGCATTCAGCAGTATAATTACGGAAGATACGATGGTGATTACGGCTGATACCATTGTGTTACTTGAAGGAAAAGTATTGGGAAAGCCGGCCGACAAAGAAGATGCACGCAAAATGCTACGTCAGCTTTCAGGAAAAACCCATGAGGTAATTACCGGAGTGTGCATAACAACAAAATCACGACGGAGAACTTTTCATACCACTTCAGAAGTACGATTCGCACACCTGAATGAGGCTGAAATCGATTACTATCTGGAACATTACAGTCCCTACGACAAGGCTGGTTCCTATGGAGTACAGGAGTGGATTGGGTTTATTGCCGTCGAACAAATAACCGGATCATATTTCAATGTGATGGGATTACCCGTTCAACGATTGTATAATGAATTGAAAAGATGGGTATAGAGAGAATAACTAACCATTAATTGTAGTAGAGACGTGGCATGCCACGTCTCTAGAGATATGCAATGAATTTATTCACTTATATCTTTTTTAATGGTTGCTTTCATACCATCTTTGGCATCATTGAGTTCCATAAGAATTGTATCACTTTCATGAAGTTCTCCTGAAAGCACAATATCGGCAAGTTCATCTTCGAGATAACGCTGAATGGCTCGCTTCAGAGGTCGTGCACCAAACTGCACATCATATCCTTTTTCTGCAATAAAGTCTTTTGCTTCATCCGTTAATTCAAGTTTATAACCCATAGCGATTACACGACTAAACAATCCTTTCAGTTCAAGATCAATAATCTTTTTGATCGTTTCTTTATTTAATTGGTCAAACATTACAATTTCATCCACCCTGTTCAAGAATTCAGGAGAGAAAGTTCTGTTTAAAGCCTTCTGAATAACCCCTCTGGAGAATTCAGAATCCATTTCCAAATCAGAGGTCATATTAAAACCAACCCCTTTACCAAAATCTTTCAGTTGTCGTGTTCCAACATTAGATGTCATAATAATAATGGTGTTTTTGAAGTCAATTCTTCTCCCAAGACTATCAGTCAATCTGCCTTCGTCCATGATTTGCAGCAAGATATTAAACACATCAGGATGAGCCTTTTCAATTTCATCAAGCAGCACAATAGAATAGGGTTTACGGCGAACTCTTTCGGTAAGTTGACCACCTTCTTCATATCCTACATATCCCGGAGGCGCTCCAATCAATCTGGAAACGGAGAATTTCTCCATGTACTCGCTCATATCCATTCTGATAAGGGCATCCTGACTATCAAACATAAACTCAGACAACACCTTGGCAAGATGGGTTTTTCCTACGCCAGTAGGACCTAAAAATATGAAAGATCCAATCGGCTTGTTCGGATCTTTCAATCCAATACGGTTACGCTGTATGGCTTTCACTATTTTATTTACAGCATCGTCCTGTCCAATTACTTTTTTAATCAGATCCTCTTTCATCTGACGCAACTTCAGTCCTTCAGCCTGAGCAATCCGTTGTACAGGAATTCCCGACATCATGGCAACCACTTCAGCTACCTGCTCTTCATCAACCGTTTCAGGATGTAACTGCGATTCTTTTTCCCATCGCTTGATGGCATCTTCCAACTGGTACTGGCATTGTTTCTCCTGATCCCGTATCGGACCGGCCAATTCATATTTCTGTTCGCCCAGCACCTTCAGTTTCTCTTTTTTCAGTTCCTCAATTTTCTTTTCCAGTTCTTCAATTTCGACCGGAACAGAAACGGTACCGATATGCACCCTTGATCCGGCTTCATCGAGGGCATCAATTGCCTTATCCGGGAAACAGCGATCGGTAATGTATCTTTCGGTTAATCTCACACAGGCCTTTATAGCATCCTGAGTATACCTTACATTATGGTGATATTCATATCTGTCCTGAATATTTTCCAATATCTGCAACGTTTCTTCAGGTGAAGTAGGATCAACCATTATTTTTTGGAACCTGCGTTCCAATGCTCCATCCTTTTCAATACTCTGACGGTATTCATCAAGTGTCGTAGCTCCCACACACTGAATCTCACCCCTTGCCAATGCAGGTTTCAACATATTGGCGGCATCTAAAGAACCCGGCGCTCCACCCGCTCCAACAATGGTATGTATTTCATCGATAAATAAAATGATATTGGTGTTTTTCTGCAACTCATTCAGGATGGCTTTGATACGTTCCTCAAATTGTCCGCGGTATTTTGTTCCTGCCACAATCGAAGCCATATCCAAAGAAACTACACGCTTATCAAACAGCACCCGCGACACCCTCCGTTGGATAATTCTTAGAGCCAAACCCTCTACTATAGCAGATTTTCCCACTCCGGGATCTCCTATCAATACCGGATTATTCTTTTTCCGACGACTAAGAATCTGGGCAAGGCGTTCAATTTCACGTTCACGTCCCACAATCGGATCAAGTCTGTTTTCCATTGCCGCCTTAGTGATATCAGCACCAAAAGTATCCAATGCAGGGGTATCCGAATGCTTGGTGGCTCCTGCAGCGGGAGGTTGTTGCTGTGCTTTCGGGTTATCTTCTTCATCTTCATCATCATGAAATCCTGCTCCCATAGAAGGACCTTCAACCTTTGCCGACTCAAGATATGATCTGACCTGTTCGTAGGTTATATGTTCTTCGTTCAGCACATCTACCGCCAAATTATTTTTTTCTTTCAACAAGGCCAACAACAGATGCTCAGTATCAGCCAGATCAGTATCAAAAAAACGACTTTCCAGTTCCATGATCTTTTTAATTCTTTCCGTACTTTTCAGTACGGGAATTTCCTCTCCCGCCGGTTCTTTATCAGTCCGGATCTGGCTTTCGATCGTTTGTTTTACTTTGGCAAGATTTATTTGGTGTAAGTTCAGTATTTCTATGGCTTTACCTTTACCATTTCTAAGTAAACCCAACAGAAGATGTTCAGGACCAACATAGTTATTTCCCAATCTCTCAGCCTCTTGCGTACTATACTGCAGGACATTATGTAATTGCTCTGAATATTTGACTATCATATAGATGTGTTGAATTATTATTTTTCCAAACAAAAGTAAAGAAAATTTATTGATAAAATTTTTATTTCGTTTATAGATATAACAAAATTAATACCCTTAAGTTTTTTTTAATCATTTCTGCTATTTTGTCAGTCGTATCCCTCATATTTTTTTGTACTTTTGTTGTCTGTTTACTTAAACAAAAAAGGTATTATCAACTTTTCAAACATATAAATTCTGACTTTTTATGGAAAACAATGCATTATTGAATGAAGTACTTGCGAAAGCCCAGACATGGCTTGACGGGAACTATAATGAAGAGACAAAACAGGAAGTTCAGCGTATGATTAACGCTGAAGATAAAACAGAACTGATCGAATCATTCTATCGGGATCTTGAATTTGGCACGGGTGGTTTACGGGGTATCATGGGAGCCGGTACCAACCGCATGAATATCTACACTGTCGGAGCAGCCACTCAGGGATTAAGCAACTATCTGAAATCACAATTTGCCAATATGCCTCAGATTTCGGTAGTGATTGGTCACGACTGCCGCAACAACAGCCGCTTGTTTGCCGAAATATCAGCAGATATTTTCTCCGCTAACGGAATCAAAGTATACCTTTTTGAAGATTTGCGCCCTACTCCTGAGGTTTCTTTTGCAATTCGCCATTTTGGCTGCCAGAGCGGAATTATTCTGACTGCCTCACACAATCCAAAAGAATATAATGGTTATAAAGCTTATTGGAACGATGGTGCACAGATGATTGCGCCTCACGACGAAAACGTGATCACTGAAGTAATGAAAATCACCGATGTGAATGACATTAAATATAAGGGAAATCCTTCTTTAATTGAGATAATAGGAGAAGAAATCGATAATATCTATATTGAAAATATTAAAACGATTTCCCTTTCTCCTGATTCTATCCAAAGAAACAAGGACATGAAGATCGTGTTTACGCCTATTCATGGAACAGCGGTTAAACTGGTACCACAAGCTTTGAAAGCTTATGGTTTCACCAACATCATCCATGTCCCTGAACAGGATGTCGTAAGCGGCAACTTCCCCACAGTTTATTCTCCAAACCCTGAAGAACCGGCAGCTCTCGATATGGCGATCAAAAAAGCCATTGAAACAGATGCCGACTTGGTGCTTGCCACCGACCCCGACTCCGATCGTATGGGAATCTCGGTAAAAGATGATAAGGGTGAATGGATACTGGTAAACGGAAATCAGACTGCTCTTATTTTCGTATATTATCTTATCCGCAGATGGAAAGAGCTAGGTAAACTCAAGGGCAAGGAATACGTAGTAAAAACCATTGTAACCACTGAAATTATCAAACAAATTGCTGAACGCAACAATGTGGAATGTTTCGATTGCTATACCGGATTTAAATGGATTGCAGGTGTTATCCGCGAGAATGAGGGTATCAAAGAATATATTGGTGGTGGTGAAGAAAGTTACGGTTTCCTTCCTGAAACATTTGTACGCGATAAGGACGCAGTTTCTTCCTGCTCATTAATGGCTGAAATTGCTGCGTGGGCAAAAGACAACGGAAAAACCCTGTTTGAATTATTGCAGGATATCTATCTGGAATACGGTTACGGAAAAGAAAAAGGTATTTCAGTAGTAAGAAAAGGTAAATCGGGAGCCGAAGAAATTGCCAAAATCATGAATGATTTCCGTGTAAATCCGCCTAAAGAACTGGCCGGATCAGAAATTCTCATCATCAAGGACTATAAAACCCTGAAGCAAACCAATACTGTCACAGGAGAAGTTATTGACCTTGAAATGCCTGCAACTTCTAATGTTCTACAGTACTTCACTAAAGACGGAACAAAAATTTCGGTTCGTCCTTCAGGTACTGAACCTAAAATAAAGTTCTACATTGAAGTTCGCGGAGACATGAAAACGCGTGCTGATTATGATGCTGCCGATGCCGCTGCCAACAAAAAAATTGAGGCGGCAAGAGCTTCGTTGGGAGTTTAATTATTGAACACATTTTCAACAATTTGAATTAAAAAACAGCATGATGAAGACAATCGTCTCGTCATGCTGTTTTTTATTTTATATTCAGTTTTCACAAATAATTTATACAAACGATTATCAAACAGGTAATCTGTCCCGTATGGGGCAAAATATGGGCAACCCCGTACGGAGCTTGTCCCGACTTGTCGGGGCGAAGCGCAGTGCGGGGTTATGCACATTAAACCCTTTCCGGGTTTTAACTCAATTATGAATTTTTTGCTTATATCGAACTCACGTTATTTTAATTCTTTATTAAATATGCAATCATATGACTTTACACATTTAAAGGAACCATATTTTTTTACACACCTCATTATTTAATCACAAAGCGTATAAAGGTCGCCCCTTGGATTGATAAGCATCAGGGGTACTTTTGTTTTTCGGATCAAATGCAGTTCTTTTGGTCCGAAAACCACATCATCCAGGCCATATTCACGGGATGCACTTGCAATGACTATCCCGCATTTGTTCATTTCAGCCCACACAAGGGCATCAAATTCTATTTTGAAGCTATCTTTTTCTCCCATTAATACCTGATAATCAAAATCGAATTTATCAAATACTGATCTGATTTTTTCAACATTGGTGGCTGCTTTCGAGCCATAATCATTGGCCTGTAAAAGCGTAACCGAAGAGCCGCAAAATCGCCCGAAGGCTGCTCCGAACTGCGCTTTTTCAATTTCTTCAATCAGAAAATTTACGGGGATCAACACCTTTTCCATATGGATTACAGGAAAGCCTTCTTTATGAAAAAGATAGGGAATCCGTAATTCCCGGCACGCCTTTAGGTTACTTTTAACATTGCTGAAAGAGGTATTTGTAAGCTGAATGTAAAGAAAGGAAACTTCAAGTGAATGACACATGTCATCAAGTTCGTCAAAAGCATTTATTCGTACAGATGTATGATCTGCACAGATATTCATGCCTGACAATAAATGCTGCAATTCAGTCTGCGGCTCTACCTCAATTGTTTTCGCATTATCCTGTGACAGAATTACACCAAACCGCTTCTTCAGAGATTGGGACAAAACATAGGCACTCTGCAAAACAGCAAATGCCGAAGTGACATTATTTATCAAAACAACAATCATAGTATAGATATCGTCTGGATTATTCCTGAAAATAAACCCTTTTTACACGACGGGATATGCCTGTCAGTATTTCGTAAGGTATGGTGTTTAATTTTTGAGCAATTTCAGAGATAGAAATATTGTCTCCGAAAATTTCTGCGACATCCCCCTCCTGAACTTTTAAACCGGTAACATCAACGGTAATTAAATCCATTGAGACATTCCCGATCACCTTTGCCCTTTGCCCTCTGACATAAACCTCTCCCACTCCGTTGCCCAGTTTACGATCAAAGCCATCGGCATAACCTACCGGCAAAACAGCAATCATCTTATCTTCATTAACTTTACCATTTCTGTTATAACCTACCGTTTCTCCGGCTTTCACTTTCTTTATCTGCAGAACGATGGTTTTCATGGCACAAACCTGTTTCAGATGAATCTCCGGGAGGGACGATATTCCGTAATGTCCGATTCCTAAACGAATCATATTAAACTGATATTCAGCAAAACGTTCTGTTCCTGCTGAATTCAGGATATGCTTTAGTATCTGATGCGAAAATGCACTCGAAATTTTATCAGCACAGGCTGAGAAAGTACTGATTTGCTGGTGCGTAAAATCATCCAGACGAGGGTCATCAGCTCCTGCCAGATGTGAAAAGACAGAACGTACTTTCACCTGATTCTGATTCTTAAGTAATTCTATCAGTGGCTCCATGTCTGCGGGATCGAATCCGAGACGGTGCATGCCGCTATCAATCTTAATATGTACCGGATAATCCGTGAGAGCCTGCTTACCTGCAGCTGCAATAAAATCCTTCAATAATTTAAAACTGTAAATCTCAGGTTCCAGATTATTCTCAAACAACACAGGAAATGCACTTTTCTCAGGATTCATCACCACAATGGGTATTCTGATTCCCGCAGTCCGCAATTCTGCACCTTCATCGGCAACTGCCACAGCAAGATAATCAGCGCGGTGATGTTGCAGGGTTTTAGCAATTTCTACCGAACCACTTCCATAAGCAAAGGCTTTGACCATACACATCACTTTCGTTTCCGGTCGCAATTTTGCTCTGAAATAATTAAAATTCTCAACGAAAGAATTAAGATTTACCTCAAGCGTTGTTTCATGTGCAATCAGTTCCAGTTTTTGAGATATCAGTTCAAACTGAAATTTACGGGAACCTTTCAGCAGCACAGCTTCCTGATAGAAGTTACTGCTCTGGTCAGACTTCAGAAAATCTTCCGTCGAATTATAAAAATGATGTATCAATCCACTGAACCAGCCTGCCTGTTTTGAAATATCTTCGCCAATGCCAATAATCTTATTTACCTGACGAGCCTGAATCAATACGGCTAGTTTCCGGTACAGCTCTTCCGGATGAAGTCCACTTTGCAGAATATCTGACAAAATAATGGTCTTTGAAAGATTTTTGGCAGTGGCCTGCTGACTCAGAAAATCAAGGGCAATGCTCAAAGAATTCACATCTGAATTATAACTATCATTGATAATCAAACAATCATTTATTCCATCTTTTACCTCAAGTCTCATGGCAACATTTTCCAGTCGCGACAAACGCGACTGAATAATTTCAGTTGCATAGTTCAGATAAAGCATTAGTGCAATACAATGCATTCCGTTTTCGATAGAGGCATCATCTGTAAAAGGCAGGCAAAAAGTGTATTTTATGTTTTTAGCACCTATTTCGAGATATGTTGATGAGGATTCCTTTTTAATCTCTTTCAGTTGCAAACTACTGTTCTCCGATTTTCCCCAACTGAACAATGTGGCTTTTAATCCGGCATTTCGGACAACTGAATCGGTTAAGGGGTCATTATTACAATAAATCAACAATTCCGCGTTCCTGAAAAGACGGAGTTTTTCTTCAATCTTTTGTTCCGTACTGATAAAGTTTTCCTGATGAGCATCGCCGATGTTGGTAAAAATCCCTATAGTAGGCTGAATCACCTTTTCAAGAAAATTCATTTCGCCCGGCAAGGATATGCCTGCTTCGAAAATTCCGAGTTGAGTATCGGGCTTCATTTGCCATACCGACAAAGGAACACCAATCTGCGAATTATAACTTCTTGGAGAACGAACTATCTTAAAATCATCATGTAACAACTGGAACAACCATTCTTTCACGATGGTTTTACCATTACTCCCGGTAATTCCGATTACCGGAGCCTGAGATTGCCCACGCCAGTACGTCGCCAGTTGTTGTAAAGCCCGCAATGCATCATCCACTAACAGAAAGAACGCATCCGTCATTTGTTCAAACTCAGGCCGGACTTCACTCACCACAAAGGCTCTGACTCCCTGATTATAAAGTTCTGACACATATTGATGCGCATTACTCCTATTGCTCACCAATGAAAAAAACAAGCTTTCCGACGGAAAAGCCAGCGACCGGCTATCGGTCAGCAACCATCCTATTTCCCTGTCGGAAGCAATTTCTCCATTGTATCCGAGGACTTCAGCAACTTTTGAAAGTAACACCTGACTAAACTATTTTGAGTTGATAATGATAATTTTAAACTTTATAAGTCACCCGGGAACAAAAAATTGAAAGTTGAAAATTGAAAATTGAAAATTGAGAGTTGAGAGTTATTAGAATCTTTTTCTATCTTAAATGTTCTTATATGACTTATATGGTTATAAACTATTTAATGAGTTTTCGATTTGAAAGCAATGGCGTAAAGCTTTATCTGCTTGATCATGGCCAACAGACCATTTGACCGTGTAGGCGAAAGATGTTCTCTCAGTCCGATTTTTTCCACAAAATACAAATCAGCATTAATGATTTCATCCGGGGTACGACCCGAGAAAACCTGCAACAGCAACGCCACAATTCCTTTCACAAGAATAGCATCACTTTCACCCTGAAATTCAATTTTACCGTTGTTCATCTCTGCAGTGAGCCACACCCGACTCTGACATCCTTCAATAATATTTTGCGGCACTTTATATTTATCATCGATAGGCTGTAATGAATTCCCCAAATCAATGAGCAGGGCATATTTATCCATCCAGTCGTCGAACTGATTAAAATCCTCTACAATATTATCCTGAATCTGATTGATAGTCATATTAATATTTTTTTCATTTAATACTTTCACCTTAACTCAACATTGCTACTACCCTTTTCAATGCAGTCACAAAAACATCCACTTCTTCCTTAGTATTATAAAAGGCAAAAGATGCCCTCACAGTACCCGGAATATCCAGAAAGTCGATCAGGGGTTGCGCACAATGATGCCCTGTCCGCACTGCAATTCCAAGTTTATCAAGCAACATCCCAATATCATAAGGATGAATATTTCCCACAAGAAAGGAAACCACAGAACTTTTGCGTGCAGCTGTTCCGATAAAACGAATTCCTTCTATTTCCGACATTTTATCGATGGCATAACGGGTGAGCTCATGTTCATATGCAGCAATGTTCTCCATACCGAGTTGTCTGACATACCTCAGAGCTTCAGCCAGAGCCGTCGAACCGATATAATCGGGAGTACCGGCTTCAAATTTGAAAGGCAGCACATTATAGGTTGTCTTCTCAAAGCTGACTCTATCAATCATTTCACCTCCTCCCTGATATGGAGGTAAAGCGTTCAACCATTTTTCTTTTCCATAAAGAATTCCGATGCCCGTAGGTCCGTAAATCTTATGTCCGGAAAAAACATAAAAATCTGCATCGAGTGCTTTTACATCAACAGGAATATGAGGAACCGCCTGCGCGCCATCCAGCAATACCGGTACATTTTTTTCATGAGCCAAACGAATAATTTCTTCAACAGGATTCACTGTTCCCAATACATTCGACACATGTGCCACCGAAACCAGCTTTGTTTTTTCATTCAGCAATTCACGGTAAACATCCATTTTCAATTCGCCCGCTTCATTCATCGGAATGACCCTTAGTTTCATATTTTTCCGTTCACAAAGCATTTGCCACGGCACAATATTGGAATGATGTTCCATCACAGAAATAATTATTTCGTCGCCTTCCTTACAAAAAGCTTCACCAAATGAAAAAGCGACCAGATTAATCGCTTCGGTAGTACCTCGGGTAAAAACAATTTCTTCCCGTTTACCTGCACCCAGAAAATCAGCCACATAACTTCTGGCCTCTTCATGTGCTTCAGTCGCCTTCTGACTTAAATAATGAACTCCCCTGTGGATGTTGGCATTCAGGTGATGATAAGCATATTCAATCTTTGCCAGCACACAATCAGGCTTTTGAGTAGTAGCCCCATTGTCGAAATAGATGAGCGGTTTTCCGTAAATTTTCTCCTCAAGGATAGGAAAATCCTTGCGTATATTTTGAATTTGTAGATTGTCTGACTCCATCATATAAATATAATTTGCAAAAGTACGTATTTTTTTCGAAGATATTCAAATCAAAATTCAGTATAAACAATCAATTTTCGAGGGTAATATTTTTGTTATTTAACCTTTATATAGTATTAAATTGAAAAAAAATGATGTATTTTTGTACGATTTTTCCCGAAATCTGCTTAAAAAACAAATCATCGATCATGGACAAAAAATTCTTTCAAAAAGTTACACCTCACCTGATTGCCATTATCTTATTCATTATCATCTCTTTCGCTTACCTCAAACCGACACTTGAAGGTAAACAGTTACTTGGTCACGATTCGGAAAGCTGGATGTCGATGGCTAAAGAAACGGTTGATTACAATGAAAAACATGACGATGTAACGCTTTGGACTAACTCAATGTTCGGTGGAATGCCTACCTATCAGATTTCAATGAATCAGCCGAACAATTTACTAAAGTATGTCGAAAAAACAATTAATATTTTTCCATCCACCGTATTTTTGTTTGTACTTTATTTAGTAGGATTTTATATCTTGCTACTGAATTTCAGACTTAATCCGTGGCTGGCAATAGTAGGTTCCTTTGCTTTTACCTTTGCATCATACAATATCATTATTATTGCCGCCGGACATACTTCCAAGGCAATTACCATCGCTTATATGGCTCCACTTATCGGAAGTGTTTTTATGGCATTCCGGCAGAACAAAATTGCCGGCAGCTTGCTTACAGCCTTCTTTTTGGGTTTAGCTGTCAGAGCCAACCATATTCAGATTTTGTATTACACACTCATTATCCTGCTCTTTTTCGGGGTAGTTGAACTGGTTTACAGTATCAGAGAAAAAAGAGTCAAATCTTTTTTTCAATCAGCTGGTTTAATGGTAATAGCTGCTATTATCGCATTGGGAATGAATGCCACCTCTCTGTTGACTACCAGCGAATATGGCAAATATACCATGCGCGGTGAATCTAACGGATTGACGACAGATGAACAAAATGCACAGAAAGGATTGAATCCTGAATACATTACCCAATGGAGTTATGGTATCGATGAAACCATGACTTTGTTAATTCCTGATTTTAAAGGTGGTTCGAGCGGAGGTAAATTGGGTGTCGACAGTGAAACTGCAAAGAGGATTTCCGAGAAATTTGGTAGTGCCAACATCGAAAAAGTAATGGATGGAACCACTTTCAGTCTATATTGGGGAACACAACCGGGAACTTCCGGACCTGTATATTTGGGTGCAATCGTTATTTTGCTTTTTGTCCTGGGGCTCTTCATTGTAGAACGAAGAATCTTGTGGTGGCTCATTCCGATGATTATTCTTACACTGATGCTTTCATGGGGAAAGAATTTTCAGTGGCTGACCGATATTTTCATCAACTATGTTCCTCTTTACAATAAATTCCGCACCGTATCCATGACTTTAGTGGCTACAGGTTTCGGAATAACGCTGATTGCCATCCTTGCACTGAAGGAGCTATTCAACCCTGCTACTGACAAGAAGAAACTGATTCGTCCGCTTTATATAAGTACTGCTATCACTGGTGGCATTGCTCTTATTTTCGCACTATTCCCTTCGCTTGCGGGGTCATTTACTGCAGGTAACGGCGAAGCGGATCAGTATTTCGCACAACAATTGTCAAGTGCCTATCAGGTTGATTTTTCCTTCTTAACTGAAACATTACCATTGGATCGCAAGGCGATGCTGCAGGCCGACGCTTTCAGATCCTTGCTGTTTATCCTTGCCGCAGCAGCTGTCATATGGTTCTATCTGAAAAAATCGTGGAAAAACAGTCTGATTATCGGAGCTTTGGGTATACTTATGTTGCTCGACCTGGTTCCGGTGGCTAAAAGATATCTTAACGACGACAATTTCAGTCGCAAACGTACTTTCAGCAATCTCATCAAGCCTTCTGAAGCCGATAAATTTATTTTACAGGACGGAAGTCAGTTCAGGGTCTTAAACCTGACCGTCAACATTTTTAACGATGCCTCTCCATCCTATTTCCATAAAAACATAGGCGGATATCACGCTGCTAAATTACGCAGGTACCAGGAACTGATCAATATGCGTATCACCCCGGAACTGGAAAAATTCTCGACCATCCGCAGTTTTGAACAGTTCGATTCGTTAGCAAGGACATTGGGTGTATTAAACATGTTGAACATGAAATACATCATCATGGACCCGAACAGTCAACCGCTGATAAATCCTTATGCCAATGGCAATGCCTGGTTGGTACGTAATATTGTTCCGGCAAAGAATGCCGATGAGGAAATGAAGTTATTAGGAGAAATCGACACTAAACGGGAATTGGTTGCCGATATACGTTTTGCTCAGGATTTACCAAAGCAGATCAGTACTGACAGCACAGCCTTTATCCGTCTGAAATCCTATCAACCGAACCATCTTGTATATGAGTTCAACGCTCAGAAGCCACAGGTAGCCATTTTCTCCGAAATATACTACGACAAAGGCTGGAATGCCTATATCAATGGAGAAAAGGTCCCGTACTTCAGAGCTAACTATCTGTTAAGGGCCATGCAGTTGAAATCCGGAGCTTACGAAATTGAGTTTAAATTTGAACCCAAATCCTACAGCATTGGAAATACCATTGCTCTCACTTCATCCATCCTATTGATAATAAGCATTCTTGCTTATTTTATATGGAAAACAAGAAAAAACAAGATAACCCCACAGGAAAAAGAATGACTATGAGTTCAGAAAAAGAAAAAAGAAAATATACAATTGGCAATATCCATCTGACTTCTACCATAAGTATGTCGCTGGTATTGTTTTTAATAGGAATGGTTTCTCTGTTGCTTTTTGTAGCCCGCGATATGGGCACTCAGATCAAAGAAAACATCAGTCTTTCTTTAATACTGGATGATGACATATCAGGATCGGGCGTTCAACGTATTGAACAATTCCTCAAAAATTCAAAATATGTGAAATCGGCTACTTTTATTTCGAAAGAGGATGCGCTGAAAGAACATATTGAAACCATGGGCGATGATCCTCAGAAATTTCTTGGTTACAACCCTTTAATGGCCTCGTTTGAAATCAAACTCAATGCAGAATATGCCACTAACGAAGATGTAGAAATGCTCGAATCGAAACTGAAGGTCTTTGATGGTATCAACCGTGTCACTTACCAAAAAGACATTGTCAATTTGGTAAACGACAATGTTGCCCGCATCAGTCTGTTGTTGATCGCTGTTGCCACCGTGCTATTACTCATATCCATCACCCTTATGAACAACACGATAAGACTTTCAATATACTCCAATCGCTTTTTGATCAACACAATGAAACTTGTTGGAGCAACCCCCTGGTTTATTCGCAAGCCTTATATTATAAAGGCTACATTCAACGGCCTGCTTGCTTCTATTATTTCAATTTTATTATTGTGCTTACTGATTTTCTACATAAAAAATGAAATAGGACTCGATCTGTTTGCTCTTCAAACAAAAACACTTATTGAAGTTGCCATTATCGTTATCGGGCTGGGAATCTCACTGACTGCACTATCATCATATTTTGCAGTTGGCAAATATCTCAGAATGAAAACAAATGATATGTATTTTGCATAAATCAACGTTTTATATAATTAAAACTCATGGAAAAGAAAGAAAAATTTACGATCGGAAAAATTAATCTGCTGCTCATTGCAATTGGATTTGTCATCATAGTAACCGGATTTATTCTGATGACCGGCTCGTCAACTGTACAGGAATTCAATCCTGACATTTTCAGTCAGCGGCGTATCACCGTAGGACCAATGATCTCATTCTTCGGATTTTTGTTTATTGTTTTTGCTATTCTGTTCAAACCCAAATCTAAATGAGTATATTTCAAACAATCATCATTGCAATTGTTGAGGGGTTAACAGAATTTCTGCCGGTATCGTCAACCGGACACATGATCATTGCACAGAAATTGCTGGCTGTGGAGAGCACAGAATTTGTAAAAGCTTTCACCGTAAACATTCAATTTGGCGCTATACTTTCAGTCATCGTGCTCTATTGGAAAAGGTTTTTTCAATCAATGGATTTTTACTGGAAACTCCTGATCGCTTTTCTTCCGGCTGCAGTTATCGGCTTTCTTGCAGGAGACTTTATAGATAGTTTACTCGAAAACATATGGGTAGTAGCCATTATGCTTATTTTAGGCGGTGTTTTCATGCTTTTTGTAGATAAATGGTTTAGTAAAACTGATGAAAATCAGAAAATGACATGGAAAAGAGCATTGAAAATCGGCTTTTTTCAGTGCATTGCCATGATACCGGGAGTCTCACGCTCAATGGCAACCATTGTGGGAGGTATGTCAACAAAACTTTCGAGAAAAAATGCTGCTGAATTTTCATTTTTTCTGGCAGTACCAACCATGGCGGCAGCAGGCGGATACAAACTTTTACAATTAGTCCGTGACCCGGCTTCTGCAAGTATGCTAACCGACAATATGACAACGCTTTTGATAGGAAATATTGTAGCTTTTATCGTAGCAATGGCAGCAATAAAATTTTTCATCGGATTCCTGAACAAATATGGTTTTAAAGCGTTTGGATATTACAGGATTATTATTGGTGCTATTATCGTGATACTATTATCTTTAGGACATGATTTAAGCATGGTTTGACATATGTTAAAAAACCTGAAAATTTGCTGTTTATAAAAATATATGTACCTTTGCATGAACATTTTATAAAATTTATCTGAAATCGTTACAAGGGAGTATCCTTGAGCGCTAATGTCTGTGTTGTTCAACGAACAAAATTTGGTTATGAATATCTTATTGAAAAATAGCATGTCTTGTTGTTTCCGCAATTTTATCCGGTTGTTAGTTGTGTTGTTAATTGCTACTGTACCTGTTGTAGTGACAGCACAAGTCACGACTTTAAGCGACTGGACAAGTTTGTACAATGGCTCAAGCAGTCCGGGAAATCTGACCTATACGATACCAACAGGAAGCGACAACTACCGTTTATTAGTAGTCGCAGTTGCTACAACAAGGAGTACTACCGGAAGCAGAACCGTTGCCGTAACCTATGGTGGACAAACATTAACCGCAGTTAATGGTGATTTATCCAATTCAACCCGTCAACATACCCAACTGTACTATTTAGATGAAGCCGGACTCGATGCCGCAACAAACAATACCTTGTCTGTTGCGATAAGTACCGGAACTACCACGAGGAATGTTGTCTTTGCTTCTGTTTACGATGATGTTGATCAGGTAAATCCTATCATTGATTCGGGGAATTATAGCAGTGGGACTAACAATGTCACTACATTCTCTTTTTCACAGGGAATAACCGTTAATGCGAGCGACAAAGCAGTAAAAGTATTGTGCTCTGTTCGTAGCAGCAGTTCTGCAAGAAGCATCAATAATTTTGGTACAGACTGGACAATTGATGTAAATCTGCAAAACAACCCTCTACGAAATGCAGTTGGTAACAGGGCTATTCCGGCTGCAAGTGTAACTGACGCATCAACCACCACCATGTCGGGCTCCTCATTGATATCCATGACAGGAATGAGCATGGGTGCCAGAAAATATTTCCGTAGCGTACAAAGCGGAAACTGGAACAGTACTTCCACATGGGAAGAATCGACCGATAGCATCACATGGGTAGCGGCTGCCTCCGTACCCACTTTTGGACACAAAACGACAACTATCATAAGCGGACATACAGTAACATTATCTGCCAATGCCTCGGCAAGCAGTTTAACTGTTGATGGGATCCTGAATACCGGTACATATACCTTATCAGGAACAAACAATCTGATAGCATTATCAAACGGTGTGATTAATGTGAGCGGAACAAGCAATTTCCCCTCCTCCGGCTTTACCGCAATTACGCTGAACTCCGGAAGTACAGTAAACTATAACATGGCTGGGAATCAGAATATCTATGCTACCAGCTATTCAAACTTAACTATTTCGGGAACAAGCGGAACCAAGACATTACTGGGTGAAACTACGGTCAATGGGAACCTGACCATCAGTCGTCCTTTGGCTACAAATAATTATCAACTGACTGTAGGCGGTAATTTTACTCAAAACAATACTTTTACCCAGGGAACAGGAACGGTTATTTTAAACGGAAGCACAACACAGACTATTTCAGGAAGTTCTGCTACCACTTTCTACAACTTGACCGTCAACAAGAGTGGAGGGGAAGTTACGCTCTCAAAAGCAATAACTGTCTCGAACGTTCTTTCTTTACAAAGTGGCATTGTCAACACAACAGCATCAAACCTGCTAACCATTACCAATACATCAACATCAGCTCTTACAGGCGGATCTGCTACATCCTATGTCAGCGGACCGCTACTGAGATATTTGCCTGCCAGTCTGTCGTCGGGTACAAGCTATAATTTCCCGGTAGGAAAAAGTGGCAGCTATTATCCGTTCACTTTGGTCAACCCTGTTACCGGAACGGGTACTATAACCACTCTTGTAGAAGCTAACACAGGAGATCCCGGGGGGAGTGCAGCAGCGCCCTTGTTATCAAAAAGCACTACCGAATACTGGGCACTGACCACAACCGGTAACTTCACCAACAGTAGCATCTCGATTGCACGACCGACAGATATAACGCCTTACAATTCAGCTGCAGGCAGTCCGACACAAACAGGAACATATAATTCATTATTTGGAACTATTGGACAAAAAGGAATTACCAACAGTGATGCAATTGGCACAAACAGATTTTTCACTTTCGGTAAAACCAATTCAATTGTATACACTTCTGTCCCGAGTGTTTCCGGATTTACTTATCCCGAAGGCTACGGTCCATCCAATATTTTATCTTTTGATGTTAGTGGTTCTTATTTGTCTTCCAACGTAACGCTTCAGCCAACCACCAATTTTGAAATTTCATCATTGGGAGGTGGAGCATTTACGCCGGCAGCAGTAGTAACCCTGCCTGTAGTCAGTAACACATTGAACCCTACACCCGTTTATGTCCGGTTAAAATCAGGACTGGCCATCAGCTCTTACAGCGATACCTTACACGTGGTTTCAGCCGGGGCTGTAACCAAAACGGTTATAGTTAACGGAACTGTAACAACACCACCATACATCAATTTATCTACAAGCTATTTATCCGCGTTTAGTTACAAATTCGGCCAGGGACCTTCAGGTTATCAATCATTTACGGTAAGCGGCGGTAATTTGGAAGGAAACGTTGTATTGACTGCTCCTTCAGCCTACGAAATCAGCACCTCATCCGGTTCGGGATATTCATCATCAGTTTCGCTTAGCCCAACTGGCAACTCTCTAAACCCTACTACCATTTATGTACGAATGAAGATAGGACTTGGCGTAGGAACACACGTGCAAAATATTCAGGTAAACTCTTCACATGCCACAACTAAGACGCTTAGCTGTTCTGGCACAGTAAACCCTACAGCCACCATTTATAATTCACGTTCCTTACTTCCTGCTTTTATTTATACAACAGGAACCGGACCTTCAGGGACACAAACTTTTGAAGTTAAAGGAACAAATTTGGTAGGAAACATTACTGCAACCGCACCAACCAATTTTCAGGTATCTCTCAACGGTAGCACATGGGGGTCGTCAGTTACACTGACCCAATCAGGCGGGACTGTAAATCTTACCACTATTTATGTTAGAATGTCATCCGGCTTAAGTACCGGCACCTACGGCCCGTCAGCGTTAACTATAACATCCACTGACGCCATTCCTAAAAGTGTGGCATGTAGCGGTCGTGTAGTGGCATCAGGATCACCAACCATTATGTCGTCAACAACTGCGATGAATGGTTTTGGTTATCAGGCAGCCTCAGGAGGTCCGTCGACAGAACAATTTATCGTTGTCAGCGGTGCTTCATTGACCGGTAATCTTATCGTAACACCGCCAACTAACTACGAAATATCCACCTCCCAAAACAGTGGATACCAGTCGTCGGCTCTCCCTTTAACGCCTTCCAATGGAAGGGTGAATCCAACGATCATCTATATCCGTCTTAAAAGCAGCTTAAGTGCGAATAATTACAACGAAACTATTGCTGTAACTTCAAGCGGTGCTACTGCAATAAATGTTTCTCTGATTGGGAAAGTTTATGTCTCGCCCTTGATTACAGCCGGAGGCGGAGGCACTTATTGCCTCGGCGAAACTATTCCTCTTACAAGTACAGGTGATGATATCCTGAACCGCTACTGGGAAGGTCCGAACGGTTTTTATTCTCTGTTGCAAAATCCCACTTTAACAAACGCTTCCGCAAGCATGTCGGGCACCTATTCGGTAACAGGGAACGTAGTGGTAGGAGGCAACCTGATTTATAATGGCGATTTTGAGAACGGAAATGTGGGCTTTGGCAGTGGCTATGACTATGCAGGTACCGGGTCAAATGCTCTTTACCCAGAAGCAACTTATACTGTAATTGCTAATCCTAGCTTAGTACATGGCAACTTTTCCCCTTGCAATGATCATACACCCTCACCAGGCACACAACAAATGGTCATCAATGGTTCACCCATTGCAGGCGTGATCGTTTGGTCTCAAAGTGTTTCCGTATTGCCGGGAGCAGATTACGAGTTCTCTTATTGGATCCAGAGTGTAGTTGCCGAGAATCCGTCACAGCTACAACTTTATGTAAATGGAGTCGCTGCCGGTCCTGTTTATACAGCAAATCTTACCACCTGTAGTATCAAACAGTTTATCTACAATACCTCAGCAGGCTCCAATACTATATTGAATCTCGAATTAATCAATCAAAACACAGTGACATCCGGTAACGACTTTGCGTTGGATGATATTGAGTTTAAACAGGTACTGTTTGCAACCGATAGTGTGCAAGTACTGGCAACTCCAAGTGTTGCTGTGGGCGTAAGCATTACAGCCTCAGCTAACCCTGTGTTGGACGGAACTCCCGTTACCTTTACGGCAACACCGGTAAATCCCGGGACCAGCCCTGTTTATCAATGGTTTCTGAATGGTAACCCTGTAGGTACCAATAGTCCTACTTTTACTTCTTCAACCCTGAGCAATCAGGATAAAATTACCTGTCGGTTAACTTCCAGTATTACCTGTGTTACCAATAATCCTGCTACCAGCGGAATGATAACAATGACCATCATCCCGAACACCAATTACTGGCACGGCACCAACAGCACCAGTTGGGCTGATCCTGCCAACTGGACAGGAGGATATGTTCCTGCCGCAGGGGAAAACGTGGAATATGCCACATCAGCGAATAACAGTGGTTCACCGGCAGTAAACGATCTGGTGCTCGATGCCGATCGCACTATTGGTAGTTTGATTAATCTGACTGAAAAAATAATAGTTATTCCGGAAGGAAAGACCCTTATCATCAATGGAAGTATCAGTACCAATGGCCAGAATCGTATTTATATTAAAGCCGGAGAAGGAGTTGCTAACGGATCGCTGATATTCCCGAATGAAACAAATCCTGTATACGGAATTGTGGAAATGTGGTCAAAAGCTTATATTGATGATGAGTGTGATTGCGGAAACGATATGTACAAATGGCAGTTCTTCGGTCCTCCAATCCATAGCATTGTTGCCGAGCCTACTTTCTCAGGTTCTGCAGTTCGTATTTATGATGAATCAAAACAGACCATCGAAGAAGGTAAACAGTGGACTTCACTCACAAATGTATCTGTACTTGAAAAGTTCAAAGGGTATGAAATTACTCAACCGGTTCCTAAAAAGATCGTTTTCGTTGGTCGTTTGGTAAACGACAATCTTAGCACCGGAGAATTAGCTGTAACCGAAGGTTCGTACTACAAAGGCTGGCACTTACTCTCAAATCCTTACACCGCTGCAATCAGCGTAAAAGATATTGTATTTGGCAGCGGGATGGAACAAACAGTTTATCTGTATACCACCGGAAGTTTCAATGATTGGAGAAACAATGCAGGCAACCATGGTACAGTATCCGTATGGAACGATGTTGACTCGGTAGCTCCGGGACAGTATCTGGCTATTCCGAAAAACATTGCCGGGTTCACTCCTGCTACGGCAGTAATTCCTTCCATGCAAGGCTTCATGGTGGGTGTTAGCAATAGAGAAACACCCCCGCCTACTGGTAAAACTGTAAATTTTGCTTATGGCAACTTAACTGCTAATACAAGACCTCAACGGGCAAACGAAATCGAATCTCAGGCTTCTTCCTACGTATATTCTGTCGTAACGATAGCCGGTGGAGATAAGTTCGACCGTGTATGGCTGTTTACGGATGAACAATGTACGCCATCCTTCGACAATGGTTGGGACGGACGTAAGATTGTCGCCCCGGCAGGTAGTACTTTGCAACTCTATGCATCGCAGGCTAAAGATAACTTCCAGATTCATGCTACGAACAATATCAACGATACTTATCTGACAGTTCGCCCTGTGAAAGGACAAGAAGTCTACACGCTGCATTTCCGGCATAAAAATACCGAAGTTGCTTACGAGCAAATAAAACTTGTTGATCTTCAAACAGGGACAGTTGTCGACGTAACAGCAGATGGCTCAACCTATACATTTATAACCAATGAAAAAGATGTAGCAAATCGTTTCAAACTGATTGCCACCCCTCTTGAAAATGGTGAAAGAGAAGATATTGGCATTTTTGTCGATTCTCAACGATTATTTATTCATAATCACCGGGGAGAAAGTGGACTTTTGCATTTATACAATTTGTCGGGACAGATGCTGCTATCACTTCCTTTTGATGCATCAAATGTAACCGCTATCCCGGTGGAGTTCCCAAAAGGCATGTATTTGGTGAAAGTAGAAACCGGGAACTATAAAGTAACACTTAAAGCAATCGTGAGGTAATTAATCTCTCAGACCTTTTCCGAAAGGTACGACTTTGAGAGAAATTACAGAAATAAAAAAAAGATTATCAATTGAAAATGAACAATAAAGCACTCATATCGTTTCTTTTCTTAGCGGTTATAACAGCCGTTTATCTGACGATAAGTATATTTTATGACAGATCGGAGGTAAACAGAAATTATGGCACAACGGTCATAAGTCCATCTGTTTCGTTCAATCACTTGAAGGCTTTTCAACCAAAGGCCCGCGAAGTAAATTCTGATTATTCCCAAAAAAATCTGAATATGCAACCGTTCCTTCCATCGGGGAACTTCAACATGCAATCGTCAAAGATAGCAATCAATGCTGGAAATGTCGAAACAAATAACAATGCACAACTTTACGGACAGACTTTTGACAGTCAAAACCCCAGATCTTCTTCCCAGCCAGGGGGAAACGCCACTGGCATAGCTTTTTTAGGTACTTCAGGCAGAAGAACTAATGGAAATGGCGCATCATCCAACACAGCCGGAGCGCTTGCATATCAGGACAGAAAATCTTCTTTGTCACCTTCGTATGAACCATTCTCAGGTGGTGGAACAGTCGGCCTTCCCGACCCGGGAGGAAATGCTGACGGCTCCTGCGATGAAGATCTTGTTTTTCTTCCTGTACCTGATGGTCTGCATTTTATGATCTTCCTCACTTTGGTATACGCATTATTAAAATTTTTCAATGGTATAAAAAAGAAACATTTATCTATTATTTAATGAAGTTTTGAATGGATTTTACAGAGGGAGAAATTTTATTCGTCAATAAACCTTTGCATTGGACATCATTTAATGTCGTCAATCGCATCAGGTGGAAAATAAGAAAAACGCTAAAGATAAAAAAAATCAAGGTTGGTCATGCAGGAACACTGGATCCCCTGGCAACAGGAGTAATGATTATCTGCACAGGGAAATCAACAAAATTAATTGAGAATTATCAGGATCAAACCAAAGAATATATTGCTACGTTGGAATTAGGAGCAACTACTCCATGCTTCGACAAAGAGTTGCCTGTTGACGCAAACTATCCTACCGATCATATTACGCCCGAATTAATAAACAAAGTGATACCTCAGTTTGTGGGAGAAATATGGCAAACCCCACCGGTATACTCTGCCAAGAAGATCGACGGAAAAAGAGCGTATGATTATGCACGGGATGGAGAGGAAGTTGAATTAAAACCTAAACTACTGGCCATTGATGAAATCGAAGTGCTCGATTTTGCATTACCGCTACTCAAAATAAGAGTGGTGTGTAGTAAAGGAACCTATATCAGAGCATTGGCAAGAGACATAGGAATTGCGTTGGGAAGCGGGGCCCATTTAGCGGCACTTGAACGGACAAGAATTGGGAAAGTCGGTATAGCAGATTGCATGGAAATTGATGAACTGATCGACCACATTGAAACAGAAATGCTAAAAAACAAAAATATTGCTGAATAATCAGCCTACTTATTTAAAAGACAAAAAAGAACATGAAGTTATCGAAATTCAAGTTTAAATTACCGGAAGAATTAATTGCGCAATATCCTTCCAGACATCGTGACGAATCCAGGTTAATGGTTATTGACCGTAAAACGGGACAAATCGGACACCACATTTTCAAAGAAGTGCTTAACTTCTTTGAAGAAAAGGATTTGTTTGTTTTTAACGACACAAAAGTATTTCCTGCCAGGATGTATGGAAACAAAGAAAAAACAGGTGCTCAGATTGAGGTGTTTTTATTACGCGAATTAAATCAGGAAATGCGCTTATGGGATGTTTTGGTTGAACCGGCACGTAAAATCCGTATTGGCAATAAACTGTACTTTGGAGAAGATGACTCATTGGTAGCTGAAGTAATTGACAATACGACCTCGAGAGGAAGAACGCTCCGTTTCTTATTCGACGGAACACATGAAGAGTTTAAAAGACAACTTCACCGACTGGGTGAAACACCGCTGCCCCGCAACATCAATCGTGCTGTTGAACCTGAAGATGAGGAAAGATTTCAGACAATTTTTGCTAAAAACGAGGGAGCGGTTTCTGTTCCTGCTGCTGGAATCCATTTTAGCCGGGAATTGATGAAACGTATGGAGATTAAAGGAATTGAAACAGCTTTTCTTACTTCACATATGAGTTTGGGTAACTTCAGGGAAATCGACGTGGAAGATCTTACCAAACATAAAATGGACTCCGAACAAATGTCGATTTCTGACGAAACTGCTGAAATTGTGAATAAAGCTCATGATGAAAACCGCAATATCTGCGCTGTGGGTGTAACTGTGATGAGGGCTTTGGAAACTGTTGTCGGTACTGAAGGAAAGATTAAGCCATATGATGGCTGGACGAATAAGTTCATTTTTCCTCCTTACGACTTTTCAGCGGCAAATGCTTTGATCACTAACTTTCATCTGCCCTACTCTACCCTGCTGATGCTTACAACTGCCTTTGGCGACTACGACTACGTGATGCATGCCTACGACGTGGCCATCAAGGAGAAATACAGGTTCGGAGTGTATGGGGATGCGATGCTTATTAAATAAGACAATATAATATATGTAGAGACGTTGCATGCAACGTCTCTACGTTTTTAATCATGCAACGTCTCTACATTATTTAACGGTCACATCGTTTGACGGTCATATAGGTATTTATACGGTCATAATTTCTTTTTCCTTCGCCATCAGCAGATCATCCACTTTTCTGATGTATTTGTCGTGGATTTTTTGTGCTTCGCCTTCTGCATCTTTGGCTACATCTTCGGGCAAACCATCTTTCGATAGTTTCTTCAGTTTCTCAATAGCTTCGCGACGGGCGTTACGTACCGAAATTTTTGCTTCTTCACCTTCGTGCTTCGATTGCTTCACGAGTTGCCTGCGTCGCTCTTCCGTCAAAGGTGGAATGCCTAAACGAATTGTTTCTCCATTATTCATGGGGGTAATACCAACATCTGAATTCAGTATCGCTTTTTCAATGACACCTATCATTGCCTTCTCCCATGGTTGAATGGTAATTGTTTTCGCATCAGGTGTTGTTACGGTTGCTACATTCGACAGTGGAACGTGCGATCCGTAGTACTCAATTCTGATTCCATCAAGAATACGGGGATTTGCTTTTCCGGCACGGATATGAGCCAGCGCTTCATCTAGAAACAATATTGCAGCTTCCATATTTTCTTCCGCCTGATTCAAAATCGGTTTAATGTCTTGCATAATATTTGGGTTTATTGATTATTACTATTTTATTATAATTTTTGGAGCCACCCCACCGGTTAAAACCGGTGGGTATTCATCGGTGGGTATTAATTAATTTTTCACCAGAGTACCGATTTGCTCGCCCTTCATTACCTTCATTAGATTGCCGGGAGTATCCATGTCAAAAACATAAATAGGCATGTTGTTTTCCTTACACATGGTGGTCGCCGTCAAATCCATCACCTTCAGATTTCTATTGTAGATTTCATCAAAGCTTATCTCTTCGAATTTCACGGCAGATTTATCCTTCTCAGGGTCCGCGGTATAGATACCATCGACCCTTGTACCTTTCAGCATCACATCTGCCTCAATTTCTATGGCTCTCAGAGAGGATGCCGTATCGGTTGTAAAGAAAGGATTTCCGGTTCCGGCCGACATGATAACCACTTCCCCACTCTCGAGAGAAGCTATGGCTTTCTGCTTACTATAGAACTCTCCCACCGGTTCCATACGGATGGCAGTGAGCACTTTTGATTTCACACCAATCGACTGTAGAGCTGAATTCAATGCCAAACTATTGATTACTGTCGCCATCATTCCCATCTGATCACCCAGTATGCGATCGAATCCTTTTGACGTGCCACTCAATCCCCTGAAGATGTTACCTCCGCCTATTACAATACCTACCTGTACTCCTGACTGCACAATCTCGGCAATCTGATTGGCATATTCCATCAGACGAAGTTCATCTATTCCATATTGCTTTTTCCCCATCAGTGATTCCCCACTGAGTTTCAGTAAAATTCTCCGATAAATCATTGGTTTCATTTTTTAGCAAAAATAGGAATTTTGACTTAATTCTGCAAATTGTATTTTTTTCACAAATTATTATTTTGTTTTGAAAAGTTTTTATTTTACTTTTGCACATATCAAAATTATATGTGCATATTTTTCGATTACTAATTTTCAACCATATATTAAATGAACCCCATTGTTATTACCAGTCACGCCGATTTTGAGCAATATCTTGGCAAAGAACTCGGCGTTTCCGATTACATCAAAATTACTCAGGATCAAATCAATTTATTTGCTGATGCAACTTTGGATCATCAATGGATACATGTTGACGTAGAAAGATGTAAAAATGAAAGTCCCTTTAAGTCGACCATTTCACATGGCTACCTCAACTTATCAGTGCTCCCTCATTTGTGGGAACAAATAGTTGATGTACAGAATTCAAAACTGACGGTCAACTATGGCATTGAAAAACTGAAATTCGGTCAGGCAGTATTGGTGAACAGTGAAGTAAGAGTACGTTGCAAACTCACTTCCTTAGTAAACCTCCGCGGAGTCTCAAAAGCTGAAATAAAAGCGACACTTGAAATAAAGGATTCTCCAAAGCCTGCTTTCGAGGCAACAATTATTTTCCTCTATCATTTCAATTAATAAAGGACGGTCATTATAATATTATGGACAGTAATTCAGTTACTGTCCTTTTTTTTATGGTTTTCCCTGTCACAAAATCTGCTAATTTGTCAGTATTTCCTTTTTTCAATCTGATGGCATATGCTTTGTAAAACCTGCAACGACATCGACATTGAAAAATCAACTTATTATATTATTAAAATAAAATGGGAAAAATAATTGGAATTGACTTGGGAACCACAAACTCTTGTGTTTCCGTAATGGAAGGTAACGAACCGATCGTTATCTCAAACAGTGAAGGTAAAAGAACCACCCCTTCAGTAATCGGTTTCGTTGACGGTGGCGAACGCAAGGTAGGTGACCCTGCAAAACGTCAGGCCATCACCAATCCTGTAAAAACCGTATTCTCAATCAAACGGTTCATGGGCGAAAGCTACGATCGTTTAGCCAAAGAAATTGCACGTGTACCTTACAAAGTAGTAAAGGGCGACAACAACACCCCGCGTGTAGATATCGACGGCAGATTATATACTCCTCAGGAAATCTCTGCCATCATTCTTCAGAAAATGAAAAAAACTGCTGAGGAATACCTGGGACAGGAAGTTACCGAAGCTGTTATCACTGTTCCGGCATACTTCAACGATTCGCAACGTCAGGCTACCAAAGAAGCCGGTGAAATTGCCGGTCTGAATGTACGCCGTATCATCAACGAACCTACGGCTGCTGCTCTGGCTTACGGTTTGGACAAGACCAACAAGGACATGAAGATTGTGGTATTTGACTGTGGTGGTGGTACTCATGACGTATCGGTACTTGAACTGGGTGATGGTGTTTTTGAAGTAAAATCGACCGACGGTGATACTCACTTAGGTGGAGATGACTTCGACCACAGAATTATCGACTGGTTGGTTCAGGAATTTAAAAACGAAAACGGTGGCATCGACCTGAGCAAGGATCCTATGGCTTTGCAACGTTTGAAAGAAGCTGCTGAAAAAGCAAAAATCGAACTTTCGAACACCACTTCTTCTGAAATCAACCTGCCGTATATCATGCCGGTGGATGGAATTCCACGTCACCTGGTACGTACCCTGACCCGTGCAAAATTCGAACAGTTGATCGACGACCTGATCCAGCGCACTATCGAACCTTGCCGCACTGCCCTTTCGAATGCAGGTTTATCAACCAAAGATATTGATGAAGTAATTCTGGTAGGTGGATCTACCCGTATCCCGGCTATTCAGACAGCTGTTGAAAAATTCTTCGGAAAAACTCCTTCTAAAGGTGTGAACCCCGACGAAGTTGTAGCTGTGGGTGCTGCCATTCAGGGTGGTGTACTTTCGGGAGATGTAAAAGATGTGTTGTTGCTCGACGTAACTCCACTTTCATTGGGTATTGAAACAATGGGTGGCGTAATGACCAAACTGATTGATGCCAACACAACCATTCCAAGCAAGAAATCGGAAACATTCTCTACTGCAGCCGATAATCAGCCTTCAGTTGAAATCCACGTACTGCAGGGCGAACGTCCGATGGCCAACCAGAACAAATCACTCGGCCGTTTCCACCTCGATGGCATCATGCCAGCCCGTCGTGGTGAACCGCAGATTGAAGTAACTTTCGATATTGACGCGAACGGTATTCTGCACGTATCGGCAAAAGATAAAGCTACCGGCAAGGAACAAAGCATCCGTATCGAAGCTTCATCCGGACTGAGCGATCAGGAAATCAAACGAATGAAAGACGAAGCTGCTGCCAATGCAGAAGCGGATGCTAAGGAAAAGGAAAAAATCGACAAACTCAATCATGCCGACAGTCTGATCTTCCAGACCGAAAAACAGTTGACTGAACTTGGCGATAAAATCCCTGCCGACAAAAAAGCGCCTATTGAGGCTGCTTTGACCAAACTGAAAGAGGCACACAAGTCGCAGGATCTTAGCGCTATCGACGCAGCTACTACTGAACTTAACAATGCCTTCCATGCTGCCAGTCAGGACATGTACAATGCCCAGAACGCACAGGGTGGTGGTCAGCAAGCCGGTCCGCAGGACTTCGGTGGCCAGCAATCGCAGGGCGGTGGCAACAACCAGCAGGGCGACGTAACCGATGTGGATTTTGAAGAAGTAAAGTAAAAGCCAAAAACAAGGATTAATATCCATACTCAAACCGCTGTAAACACTTAGTTTACAGCGGTTTTTTTATTTTATTATTTATGCTTACTTATTGATATATCCGATTATTTTTCGTATATTTGTTACGCGACTTAAATAACAGTAAGGTGCGACTAATAAATACTTATCACTACTTATTCATTCTTAAAAACGATTGATATGCCTGGTAGCAAATTTATTCTTCCAAAGACATGCGAAAACTGCGGTGCTCAGTTCAATGCTAAAACTGTGTATTCAAAATTTTGCTCAAAGAAATGTTCGGAGGCTGCAACTCGTAAAAAGAAGGCACAAGATAAGCAAGAGGAACAACGCCAACAGTTAGCCGAGCAAATTCCAACAGACCGCCCTTATATCTCCATTGCTGAAGCTGTAGTTTTATTTGGCATTTCAAGAGATACCATATACCGCCAAATCAGAAAAGGCAATATCCCAGCCGTCAACCTTGGGGAGCGATTAACCCGCATTAGTCGGGTTCACATAGAGGCTATGTTTCCAAAGGTTGAAATTGCTAAAGCAATTCAACCAACAATCACAAAACAAGAAATCAATTTTGACCCTGCCAATTGCTATACCATTGGCGAAATCTCTCAGAAATACGGCGTTTCACTTTCTACAGTTGATAAAACGATACGGAAGTGTAGCATTCCCAAAAAACAGATAGGAAAATTCGTTTATGTTCCTAAAGTAGAAATTGACCGATTATTCACTAACAAATAAAAAGCAGTACCATGAAAAAGAAACTCGCAAAAACCAAATGTACTGTAAAGCTTCGCAAATCAGAATATCACAACGAATGGTATTTGATACTCGAAAGCTATCCTGTTTTTAATGGTACGGATAAACCTCAACGAATCATTGAGGCACTCAATAGAACGATAACAAGCCCGATATGGGATAAAACAAGAACCGCCCGCACTTCTGCCGATGGGGCAAAAACATTTAAACCGAAAAGGGATGTAAACGGTATCATTCAATGTAAAAGCACCATTGACCAGGAAGCCTGTGTTTTTGCTGATGGTGTACGCAGTATTCGCCAAAAGGAATATGACAACGCCGATTTATATACCGAGAAAGAAGCTGAACTTGCAGTTCAGAACCAACGCCAGCAAATAGACTTCATTGAATACTTTTTGAAAGTTTCAAAAGACAGACACCGCAACAGCTCCCAGTCAATTATAGTAAACTGGAATCGTGTCGGGGAATTATTGAAACTCTTTACCAATAATCAGCCGCTCCCGTTCTCTCAAATAAACCTGAGTAAAGCCGAAGAAATCCGCCGTTTTATGCTTACAGCTCCATGCGGTGGCAATAAAAAGGGCACAGTATCACATAATACCGCAGCCACTTATTACAGCATATTTAAAGCCGGTTTAAAACAAGCTTTTATTGATGGATATTTAACCGTGGATATTTCAGCCAAGATAAAAGGCATACAAGACCAAGAAAGCCGCAGGGAACACCTTTCAGTTGAAGAATTAAACATTTTGGCCGAAACGCCTTGCGACCGTCCTATATTGAAGCGCGCAGCCCTTTTCTCAGCCTTAACAGGTGTTCGCCATTGCGATATTCAAAAGCTCAAATGGAAAGAAATACAAGTTGTCGGCGAACAAGTACGCCTCAACTTTACTCAACAAAAAACAAAAGGCGTTGAATATATGCCAATCTCAGAACAAGCCTATCAACTTTGCGGAGAACCCGGCAAGCCAGAGCAACTTGTTTTTGAAGATTTACCAGACCCCTCTTGGATTTCGGGTCCATTAAAGCGATGGATAAAATCTGCAGGAATTACCCGAAATATAACATTCCATTGCTTCCGTCACACTTATGCAACCCTGCAACTTGTAGGTGGAACTGATATTTACACCGTTTCCAAGATGTTAGGGCATACCAATGTAAAAACGACTCAGATTTATGCTAAAGTTGTAGATGAGAAAAAACAGAAAGCAACAAAAGCAATCAAAATCAATATTAACCCAAAGAGTTAAGTGTATGCAAAATATAAAAGCTATTATAAACGGCAGTTTACAACCGTGGCAACAAAAAACTATATTGAGCGATGATTATTATTCTCCCGAATTGCGTAACTCAAAAATAATTCAGGAGGACTTCATTTCCCATTATAAAACTGATTTTAGGATTGTACCTTTTTCAGTGAGAATTAAATACTACCAAAGATTGGTTGATAATGATATAACTGAATATATCAACAATATTCAGAAAGAAACAATTGGTGGTAGTGAGAATTTGGTAGCTTACAAATTAAACAAAGCACAAAAGAAAATTCACAACTTACTAAACGAGATTAATGAATTAATAGACAGAAAACAGTTTGACATTAGTGTGATTGCTTCCAAGTATGCTGATTTTAAAACAGATCGAATCCACAAAGAATGTACATTTATTTTCAATTACATGCTTGTTGCGGTTATTCGTTGTTGGTTGGAAATACAGTCTCTTTTTATTGGTTTTATCGACAGTGAGAATGTTTTGACAATTTCTGATATTTATAGCCAAATCCTAAATAAAAATGCACCAGAAACCCCTGGAATACTGGAAATACAAACAATAGAAATAAAGCCGGAAAGCCCCACAATATTGCAATCTGGTGAAAAGGAAGAAGCTTTTGCAATACAATATGCTCAAGAAAAATACTCCGTATTTATGGATGAGGTTTCTCCATATCGTTTTAATGAGCTTAAAAAGCTTGTCAATCTTAACGAAACGGCCAAGAATCGTATAATAAAAGAAATTGTCGAAAATCCATTGCATTATTCTATTGCAATGCTTTCTTTTTTAGGCTATTTGGATAACTTAAAAAAGACATACTCCCTTTCAAAAGAAAAAATATACAGTCATTTAGGAAAAGCCCTCAAATCAGATGTAAGAACTATCAAAGGCAATTGTTTAGTATTAAATCCAAACTCAACTGAAGATAGGTATAAATATCAAGCTGACCAGTTTATCCAAAAAGTCGAAGAAGATTACAAAACAATATTTTCGGGTAATGCCCTGGAATAAAGGCTTCCCCCAGAAATTGGGAGATAAGTTTCTATTTTCAAGGAGAAGAAGCCCCAAAATCCCCCTTGCTGATTTGCACCACGATTTCAAACGAAGTCGTGGTTTTCTTTTTTAGAGTACGCCACTAATCTCGAAAACCGTCGTTTGGCTTTACAACTTGGCGAGGAGATTAATATCATGTTCGCAAGAGAACAAATTACATTCGAGAAACTCCCTGAAGCTATGGAGTATCTCATTAACAAGGTTGAACGATTAGAAACCTTGCTTAGTGCAACAAAGTCAGAATTGCCCGAATCTGACAAGTGGTTTAACTTACAGGAATTGTGCAGCTATTTGCCCGACAAGCCAGCCCGGCAGACTGTTTACGGTTGGATTGGTCAAAAGCTCATTCCTTATCACAAAAAGGGAAAGAAGCTCCAATTTCTTAAAAGCGAAATTGATGCTTGGTTGATTGGAGACAAACACAAATCAGTAGCCGAATTACAGGCAGACGCAGCCGCTTTTGTAGCCAATAAGAAAGGGGGTTTGAAATGAACGAACCTAAAACTATTGGCGAAATCCTGACAGATTATTTTTTGAATAGTCAGGAACCCTTTGCAGTTGCTTTTCGCAATCACTTTGCTGCAAGCAATCAAGAAACAAACTCATGTACTGTTTGCCCCGCAAGTCCTACCAGTCCACTAACCGACAGGCTGGAAGATTGGCTCGACAATCAGGATGTTATGCAAATTCTGCATATAAGCCCTCGCACATTGCAAACATTGCGTTCCAATGGCATACTGCCATTTTCACGCATAGGCAACAAGCTCTACTATCGTCGTTCCGATATTTCCAGAATCCTCAACAACCATTACACAATGGTGAAAATCAAGTATTATGGAGGCAAGAAGTAAAGAGGTGATATTATCAAAAACTCATTATGGCATTGGAATATATGCACATATTTTGAGATTGTATTATCCGGGCGAAACAGTCCTCTCCCTTTCGGGGAGGACTTGTTCTCCAACTAAAAATCCATTCAATGCCGATAAATCGACATTGAATATTTTTATTGAAAAAGAGTCGGTTTTAGGTAATGTTCTGGATAAAGAGTTTGCTCGGCATTCGGATAGCGAAAACGCTATCCCTGCTGGTGATGCGTTCGACTTCGCCGAACTTCACTATAAACAGTCGGGGGATGTATTACTGCAAACGCTAAATAGGGACATGAACCTGCATATTGGTGAGAATTGGAGTTTTTACAGTCAAAAGAAAACGGTAATCAATACAACAAAAAATGAAGTTACACTGGTAAAAAATGAAAAAGCTTTCGCTTTCTCATTTTTCAAAGCTCCAATCAAGAATACAATACCACACAAAACGGTTTCATTAGTGCAGGTTTACAATGCAATAACTGGCGAATACTACAAACAAAACACCGAAAAACTCAGAAGCATTTCCGATGTCGTTCAAGCCCGAAAATACAAAGCTGCAAATTTCGATTATTGCACTTTTTCGGGTGTATTTACTGCCCGCAATGATAAATCGCTTGTAACTCACTCAGAACTTATATGTATTGATTTTGACCATGTTCAAAATTTAGATACACTTCGGCAAGCCTTGCTCGCCGATGAGTATTTTGACACACAGCTTTTGTTTGTAAGCCCTTCCGGTGATGGCTTGAAATGGATAATTGAAATTAACATTCTAAAAGCCCCACACGGCGAATACTTCGCCTCTGTGGCTAACTACATTTTACAAACATACTCGGTCGTAGTTGACAAGTCCGGTAAAGATATTTCCCGTGCTTGCTTCCTTCCTTTTGACCCCAACGCTTTTATAAACCCTTTATTATTAAATAAGCATGAGCAAGAAAACATTTAACCCAGCAGAATGGTTGAGCAAGCCGAATGCAGAACAAATTACATTTGATTCTGCTGAGGCGCAGCCAACCTTCGCCGCAAGGCAATGGGCAACAAATAAAGTCACAGAAACCAATGCAACCGCAATTCCGACTAAACCTCAATCGAACATTGACACTTCAAATGAGATTGAAACAATAACACAACGAATTGAAGCCGCTTCTGTTGATATTGCCCCTAATTATGCAGATTGGCGAGACCTTGGCTTTGCCCTCGCTGACGCTTTGGGCGAAAGTGGACGGAATTATTACCACCGACTAAGTCGATTTTATCCGTCTTATTCGCAAAGCGAAACCGACAAACAATACTCCGCTTGCCTTGCTTCACGCGGCCACGGAGTTACAATCAAAACACTTTACCACCTTGCAAAATCGGCAGGGATAGATATTGCAATTAAACTTCAACCAAGCAACTTAACCAATCAAAGCAATCAGAAAAATCAAATTAATCAAGGTTCAGACATTGGGGATATGGAGGATTCGGATGAATTAAAGGAAACAAACCTTCCTACTTTTCCCGATGAAATTTATACAGACCTCCCGGGCTTACTTCAAAAGGTGGTTGCAAAATCTAATTCGACAGAAGATAGAGACCTCCTTTTGCTGGGGTCGCTTGTAGTGATTTCAGCCTGTTTACCTAAAGTTTACGGCATTTATGCAGAAAGGGAAGTTTACCCGAATTTATTCCTTTTTGTAACAGCTCAGGCTTCCGCAGGAAAAGGTCGCTTAACGCTCTGCCGTAAATTGGTTGACCCGATACACAAATCACTGAGGGAAGTTTCAAAACTTGAATTTGAAGAATACCAAAGAAATCTAACCGAGTACGCAGCTACCAAAAACAAAGCTGAAACAGAGCGACCCAAAGAACCGCCAGTAAAAATGTTGGTCATTCCGGCCAACAACAGCGCAACAGGTGTATTTCAGATTTTGAATGACAACAACGGCTCAGGGCTAATGTTTGAAACCGAGGGCGACACGCTTGCACTCACTTTCAAAAGTGAACACGGAAATTATTCCGATGGTTTCCGCAAAGCGTTCCACCACGAAACAATTTCTTATAACCGCCGTAAAGACAGGGAATTTGTTGAAATCAACAATCCCCGGTTATCTGCCTTATTGTCGGGCACACCAAAGCAAGTTTCAGCACTCATTCCGAGTGCCGAAAACGGCTTATTCAGCCGTTTCATATTCTATTTTATGAATGTTCGCCCTGTGTGGAACGATGTTTTTGCAAACTCTTCCGACCAAACACTCGATAGCTATTTCAATCACCTTGGAATGCAATTCTTTGACCTGTATAAGCACTTAGAATATCAGGCTGAACCAATACGCTTTTGTTTGACTTTGACGCAGCAACAGGCTTTTAATACCTATTTTTCCCAGACGCAGAACCAATACCTTTGTTTGTATGGGGCTAATTACCTTGCCACCGTTAGGCGACTTGGACTCATTACATTTCGAATGGCGATGATACTCACAACCCTTCGGATTATGGACGATGGTAATATCTGTTCGCCCCTCGTTTGCCGGGATAACGATTTCAATACTGCTTTATCAATGGTCAAAATACTTGTTCAGCACGCTGCCCAGGTATTTCAACAACTGCCCTCCGAAGCTGTTACAACAGCTCCCAAAAATCAAAAACAACAGTTTTTAGACGAACTCCCGAAGGAGTTCTGCCGGAAAGATTATTTGACCATTGCAAACAAATTAGGCATTCCCGACAAAACCGCAGAGAAGCATATAAAACGCTTTGCAACCAGCTGTTTAATTAATCATTATGCACACGACAAGTATAAAAAACAATAAATTGAAGAGGGGCTTTTTTTTGCTCCTCTTTCTTGTTGAAAACTTTTTTTCTCCTTTTGTTTATCAAATCAATTAATTTGATGTATATTTGTCAAATATTGTCAAGTCAAAATAATTCAAATATGTTTGCTGAAAAAATTCGACAATTAAGGGAGAATAAGCACCTGTTACAAAGACAAGTATCAGCTGCTCTCGATATGGATAATGCTCTTTATTGTAAAATCGAGCGAGGTGATCGTATTGCAAAGCGTGAGCATGTAATTAAACTTGCAGAATTGTTAGACGGCAACGAAGAAGAATTGTTAAAATACTGGTTAGCCGACAAGGTGTATGATCTTGTGCAATCAGAAGAAAATGTGAATGATGTACTAAATATCGTTTCTGAAAATATTGTTGAATACAAAAAAAATAAATTGCTATGAATTTACAATCTTTATTAATGCACGAAGATAAGTTGATTCAAAGCGAAATCAGCTTAAACCACACAGTAGAATTAGATAATATTTTTGAAGTGTCAATTCAAAGTGTGATTGAAAAGATTAATGATGATTTAAATAACCCTGATAATGGAACTTCGTTTAGAGTACATTTCAGTTTAATAAATCAATTGATATATACATATTTGAAAGCAAAAGGATTTTCAAATGATGTATTTCTCAGCAATTTTGAGATACAGTGTAATATCTACGAAAATCAAGATATTGAAAATATTAAAATTGACAACATTCCTGCTTTATGCGAAGAATTACATATTGCATTTTTAAACTCAAAATTTGAATATCAAAAGGGCAAATTTGCAAGAGTGAAATCCAAGAACAACTTAATAGAAAAAGGAGCAGTTTATACTAAAAAGAATATTGTAAGGGAAATTGTTGAAACTACAATCGCCAATTTTGCTCAAAATCATAATGATTTTGAAAATATCAAAGTGTTAGATTTCGCTTGCGGAACAGGTCGATTTTACGAAAATATAATCTGTGTTTTACATTCAAAATATGGCATTTCAAAAGATAATGCTATTTTGAAAAGTGCTTATGCTATTGATATTGACCCTATAGCTGTAAATATAACTCGCTTAAAAGCAATTAGTTTGTTGAGCGACATTACAGAGGAATCAATCAATCAAATCTCGCAAAATATTTTACGGCGAAATGCCCTTATTCGTTCGGGTATGTTTTCAGAAGAGAATGCACTCAAAGACGATGATTTGAAAGGTTTACACAATGGAATGTTTGATATTGTTGTTTCCAATCCACCATATTTAGTCTTAAAAATAAATAAGAACAAGACTCAGGGCGAATTGGCAGATAAAATTCAAAAACAAGTTGTGTATTTCAGAAACTCGGGTTTTTATCATTATTCGATTGAAGGAATGTTGAACTACTATCAACTTTCAATTGAAGCTATTTTATCACTAATAAAACCAAATGGAGAAATTGGTATTATTTGTCCCTCTTCATTGTTTGCGGATATTTCGGCAACAAAATTGCGTAAACATTTATTACAGAAACACAAGGTTAGAAAAATAAAATATTTTCCCGAGAAAGAACAGCTTTTTGAAAATGTAACACAGGCAACTAATATCTTTTATCTTCAAAAATCAGGCATAACTGATTCCATAGAAATAGTGGAATCCGAGAATATATTTACTGTTAATCTATCGTTAGTAAAGCAACTATTCCCTGAACAAATGGAAATTCCATTTATTTCTGAGATGGAATGGTTGGTTCTTAAAAAGATCTCAGAGAAAAAGAAACTCAAACAAATAAAGTCTATTCGTAATCGTAGGGGTGAATTAGATTTAACTTTGTACAAAAGTTATATAACTGACAAAGAAACGCCTTTTCGTTTAGTTCGAGGAAATATGATTTGTGAAAGTGGTATTAAGAACATAAACTATGAATATGTAGTTGAAACATTTATACAAGCAAAGTCTGGTGACTTTATAAAAAATGATTTTAAACGAAAACGGCTTGTCTGCCAACAAGTGTCAAATTCAGGACTAAAAAAAAGGCTCAAATTTGTTTTTTGTAATGAAACTGATATTTTAGGCAACTCCTGCAATTATTTGTCGGGAGATGAAAATACATTATCAAAACTTAATCTTATTCTTAACAGTACTTTGCTGAATTGGCGCTTTAAAATTACCAGTACAAACAACCATATAAACAACTATGAACTTGACGAGTTGCCTATTGCTGATTTACATTTGATAGATGAAAATTATAAATATCAAACACAATTAGAATTAGACGAGTATATTGGTAATATTTACGGTTTAGAAAAGGACGAATTACAATTTATTTTACAGAAATGAAATTATACAACCACATTGCAGCTGGATTTAGTGAATTAGAATGGGAAATGGTCAAACACATTCCTGAAGGTGGTAATTGGCAAAATATTCCAGAAACAATACCCTCTCAAAGACTTGCTCAAATTCGCAAATCAGGGGGAAGAACAACTTATTATGGTAGATTAGTTTACGACAAACCAAGTTTTACAATAACAACTTATTTTAATAGGCTGGGTAATGGATGTAATTTACACCCAACACAAGATAGAGTTATATCAAATAGAGAAGCTGCTCGTTTACAGTCTTTTCGTGATTCATTTATATTTAAGGGAACTAAAACCTCTCAATACAAACAAATTGGAAATGCCGTTCCCCCACTGCTCGCTCGACTTATATCAAGTTTAATAAAGCCGCACTTAAGCAATCTAACTTTCATTGATTTATTTGCTGGTGCGGGAGGAATATCTGAAGGCTTTTTAATGAATGATTTTGAGTTAGTGTCAGCTAATGAAATTGAGAAGAACTACTTTGAAACATATAAATTTAACCACAGTAAGTTTGCAAATCAACAAAACTTTATTTTAGGAGACATTACATTACCTGAAATAAAACAGCAGATTATTGATTCTGCAAAAAACAAAAAAATTGGAGTTGTAGTTGGAGGACCTCCTTGTCAAGGTTTTTCTACCGCTGGCTGGCGTGACCCAAATGACAAACGCAATCAACTGTTTAAAGAATTTGTAGAAATTGTCAAAGAAATTCAACCAGAATTTTTTGTAATGGAAAATGTTTTGGGTATTCTTACAATGCGCAAAGGTGCTGCAATAAAGGAAATCATAGAATCATTTAGTGAAATCGGATACAATGTTAATCTGCCTATTAAATTAAATGCAGAAGACTTTGGAGTTCCACAGAAACGAAAACGAGTTGTAATTATTGGCTCTTTAAAGAAGGTTGAAATATCTCAACCGACTCCTTTATTTTCTGACAAAGATATTAACTTGCCGAATGTCATTACAGTAAAACATGCAATTGGTAGTTTACCACCAATTCAAGCTGGAGATAATATTGTAATAAAAGATTCTGAAATTCCTTCAAACACACCTTATGATAAGCTTATGAAAGAAGAAATCGATTTTGATGAATTTTACAAAAGAATGCGAACATTCGAAACCTAATCGAATGTTCGCAGCATTTATCTAATTACTCCACATCTCTGTATATATTTTCTCAGACAATTTTTTAATCACAGCTTTTAACTTTACATCCGCTTCAATATCTTTTCCAGACTTGATCAAATCAACTATTTCAATTATATCAGATTTTATTAGTTCTATATAAAATTTAGTTTTTCGATTTATCTTAGCATCAAAATCTTCCAAAGCTTCAAATGATATTCGTAAATAGCGATTTTTATTACTTTCCTTATTCTTGCTATCTAATACATTTTTAATGATCACGAGTTTTGACAGATCCAATGAATCAAACTTATCAAATCTCACATCAAACATTGCAAATTCGGGGTTTAAATATCGTTTTAAAAATTCTTTTCCTGTATTGTGGTATATTATTGAGAATATTTTTAAAACATTTTGATGACAAGTAAGCATAATATTACTTAAGGTTTTAGCTTGATCGTCAGTTTTTACTTCATTCTTTAAAAGCTCCCAAATATCTTTTGAATGCCAACTAATTACACTTTCTCCCTTTGCCTCATCCTCGATCAATTGTAGAACGTCTGAATATGTAAAACGGTTATTTTTTGCACTATTACATGATAGACACATAGGATTAAATTTAGGCCTATGACTAAAACCTAATGAGATTGGTCCTATATGATCTGCAGTCATAGAAGCTATTTTCCCACAAATCGGACACTTAATGTTATTTGTTTTTTGAAACTCACCCATTAAACGATTTGCTGCATTAAAATCACCATCAGCCCAATGTTCATAAGCTCTTCTATCTTGAGTATAAGTTTTCATATTGGGTTTATGTCTGCCCTTGTCAGAAATTGAACGACAACATGCTCCATCAGAATGGAAACCATCAAACCTGTCTGGTGGATTGCTCATAACTCCGGGAGAAAATAAATTGCTGTAATTTTTAACAAAATGTTGATTTATAATCTCAATTAATTCGTTTTTATCTTTACAACTAACTTTGAAAAATTTATTTAGGCCATTCAAGTCATTCTCATTTAAACAAAACTGTTCAACAATCTCACTTATAGTTAAATCAAAATGTTCTAAATCAACTGACAATATTTCACTTAACTTTTTAATTGTCCTTGCAGTTGGATATTCATAAAATACACTCATCTCACGCCCACATATTTGACAAGTGTGTTTTTTTGTAGGATGAATTATAGCTGCGACTTTTGCATAACATCCCTTTTTTATAGGAATGCCTAATTCATTACATTTTTCGTCCCACCACCTTTGTCTCTCCTTTCCATTTTGGGATTTTCCAGCAACAACCCATTTAATTTGTCCAGTTGATTTTCTCTCATAAAAAAGACCATCATAATTTGGATGTGCAACAATACTTTCTGTATATTCAACAAATTTCTCATGCCAAGTTCTATCTATATTATTGTGTACGTTAACCATTTTAGATATTCTGTTTAATATTGTGTTAATAATTTTCATTTGATTAGCAATTCATTAATTTCTACGCCTAATGCTTTTGCAATCTTTTCCATATTGCAAAGTGTAATATTTTTTTCTGCTCGCTCTATCATACCTATATAAGTACGATGTACACCAGCCAGTTCCGCTAACTTCTCTTGCGAGAGTTGCAAATTTTTTCTATATCTTTGTACATTATCTCCAAAGATTTTTAATATTGAATCGCTACTCATGGTATGGGATATTATAGTATGCAAAAGTAAATGAACTTAACATGTCGAACAACATACTATAATTAGCATATTGTTTAATCATTAGATTTATGATATGGCAGAATCTCTCTTTATTAATACTTTAGCTTTTGAGTTCCCAAAAGAACCCAAAATCTTCTATTTCTCCAGGGAAGACAAAGAAGGTGTTTCACTTACTAAATTGAGCCACCAGTTATTCCCGTGTAATATTAAAGAGATATTCCCGGACATTTCCAATGCCGATACAATCTACACTTCGTTTGATTGGGAAGTTGAAGGGCTTCAAACTCTCGCTATCGACTTTTCTGAAAGCGAGAATTTCTATTTGGTCAAAAGATTTTACAACAGGGTTTTGTACAACGATCTAATCCGATGCAATTTAATTGTAGAACCCAACCGTATCACTAAGGATAATCAGATATGGATACCGAATAATTCAGATAACAAACGAAAGGATTGCAAGCGTTTCGACCGATTTACATTAAAGTTAGACTTTGACCAGTATAACAAACGCCTTCAGCTGGTTTTGTCATACGACCGCCGTGGCTTAATATTAAAAAAATCAGTAAAGGATTTTCTAAAAGTTGAGACAGAAGACCCATTTACGGAATCTGATAATCAAGCTCCAAATTTGAGTTTAATTAATAAGGTTCTTTTTGTTACAAAATTTGAGAAGGAAGACGGGAAATCGTATAATAAATACCGGATTGACAAACACGCTTTTCTCGAAGAAAAACAAATTGATTATAAAACAGAGAACGCTTATCCAATAATCAATCGTGATTTAGCAACCTATCTCGGGTTTGATGACGATGAAGAGGAGGAGGCTGAAAATCAAGATAAGTACAAGCGTATTCAAAACCGTTATACAAGGTACTACGAAAAAATAAATAACTTCTATAAAAGATACCTCGACAATGATAGCTTTCGTGCTAAAATCCCAATTTCTAAAGAGGGTTTTACCGATGTTAACCCGTTACAGATTGGTCATACCCAATCGAAAAGTAAAGAATTGGTATTTGGCTATGTTACTAAAACAAATAGAAAGGTTGATTTTAATCCTCAAAAAGGTGTCAATTCGGGTCCTTATGAAGCAGCCAAGCATTCAAACATTCAGTTAATTTTTATTTTCCCCAAGGAAGATGTTTTACCTGCAAGAAAGTTACTCCAATTTCTCGTAAAGGATTACAAAGATTTCTTCAAGGGATTAAAGAAATACACAGGACGTGATATTGTTTCTGCACCTCCGAAATATCATATTCAACTCGAAAATCCGAAAAATCCAATTCCTGAGATTGAAAAGGTTCTTGATGAAGAACGAGTTGAGGGTGTAACTTATTTAGCTGTTTATCTCACACCAATTAGCAAGCATTCGTCAGATAAGGAAGCTCGAAAAATATATTATAAAGTCAAAGAAAAATTACTTGCTCACCATATTCCGTCGCAGTGTATTGAAACAAATAAGATGTTGAAAGCTCTGGAAGAAGATGAGGGTGTTGATAGATACGGTAATCCGAAGAAAAACTTTGCATATACGCTTCAAAACATTGCCATTGCAATAAATGCAAAACTGGGCGGTACTCCTTGGCGTTTGAATGTGCCTGAACACAAAGAATTAATTGTTGGTGTTGGTGCTTTCAAAAATCTTGAAAATAACACTCAGTATATTGGCTCTGCATTTTCTTTTGATAATACAGGTGCATTCAATTCATTTGAGTATTTCCAAAAAGACCAGCTAAAAGAACTTGCAGGTTCAATCGAAAATGCGATAAAGAATTTCTCGAAAATAAATAATAAGCCGGAACGCCTTATTATTCATTATTACAAGGAAATGAGCCTTGTGAATGAATTTCCACACATAGAAAATGCGTTGAACAACCTTGGTCTCGATGAAATACCTGTGTATGTCGTAACAATCAACAAAACCGAATCAGAAGACTTCGTTTTGTTTGACGGCAAAAACAGCGACCTACTTCCTTATAGTGGCAGGTATATGAATCTTGGCAATAAAACATATTTGCTTTGTAATAACACGCGTTATGAGAATGCAGAATTTAGTCGCCTCGATGGTTTCCCTTTTCCTGTAAAGATTAAAATTGAATGTCCTACAAATAACTCACAATCAATAGACACTCTAATAATAAGTGATCTAATAGACCAGGTATATCAATTTAGTCGTATATATTGGAAATCAGTAAAGCAGCAAAACTTACCTGTAACAATCAAATACCCCGAAATGATTGCTCAAATACTACCGTATTTTACCAATACAGACCCCGACAATATTGACACAAAACATTTATGGTTTTTATGATTTTCTGACATTAAAAATATTCTAAATATGAAAGTTGCATGGGCTCCACAAGTATATGACTTGTATACCGAATTTATAAATACTTGCATTTTGCAAGGTAGTAGTCTGTTTACTGACGATAGAGATATTTTTACTATCCAAGTTGTCGATGAAGTAATTAAAAGATTTATAACCAATGGCATTGTAGGTGGTGACACTTTTGAAACAAAGATCCGTAAGCAATTTGAAGGAGCTGATTATCAAACTTTGTTATTTTTTGCTCATGCCAATTGGTTGTGGGCAATGTCTCCAAATGATATTACACACTGGAGAAAACAACAAGTTGTTAGGGATGTAATGAATGACCAAAACATTATTCTTAAACAAGATAAATTCCCAAACCAAGGTTTTGGGTCAGCTGGTCAGTGGCATCGGCAAAATAAACATGCCGAAATTACCTTTATTATTTTCCTAATAAAACATTTGCTTATATTTAAGCAATCAGGTAAAATCAACACTCTAATTGATGCAAATGCTTTTGTTGAGAAACTATGCTTGAAATGCAAATACGACTCAGATGGCGATAAAGAGGATATTGATGAAATAATCTGGAAATCAATTCCTGAAGGAAAACTCGCAATGTATAATATTCTGCCTCATTTATGCAATCCCGAAAATTATGAACCAATTGCATCTGAAAATCATAAGCATAGGATTTTGAATACTTTTCATAGCTTACTTTCTGAGGTGCCAAAAGATATATTAGATGCAAACACAGATATTAAAATACTTACCATTCGTAATAAGATTGCGGAATATTGGGGCAATGCGAATTTTAGCTTTTATGATGATGAATTAATTGAAATATGGAACTATTATAGTGGCATATCCGATTTTGATGCTTTTCAGGCAATACAATATAAAAAGGCTATCATTTTCTATGGTCCTCCAGGCACAAGTAAAACCCATGGTGCTGAGCAATTGGCTACAAACTTAATCTATCAACATTACTTTTCAGTTCCTGAAAACGTAAAGACATATTTAAAGTCTAACCCCGATATTAAAAAAGACAGAATCCATCATTTACAATTACATCCAAATTATACCTACGAAGATTTTATCGGTGGCACACAGTTTAAAGAAGGCAATACCATTAAGCAAAAGGGGTATCTATTAAAACTTTTAGAAAAAGTCCGAAAAGATGATTACCCTAATGTCTTAATATTGGATGAAATCAACCGAATTGATTTATCAAGATTATTTGGTGAATTATTCTCGGCTTTAGAAAAAAGAGATACTGACATTGCAACTTCAGTTGGTGATTTCATCATTAATGTTCCGAAAAATCTGTACGTTATCGGCACTATGAATGAAATAGATTTCTCATTAGAAAGGCTCGACTTTGCTTTAAGAAGGCGTTTTGTATGGTTTTTCTTCGGTTATAATCCTGACACATTAAAAAGTATAATTTCACAGAAAAAGAAGATACTAAGAAGCAATATTAAGGATGAGGAAATTGACGAATTTATTTCCAGATGTACTGCATTAAATACAGCTATTGAAAATATTGAGGATTTGGGTAAACAGTACCAAATTGGCCATACTTTCTTTGCCGAAATAGTTGATATACACGAATCATTTCGAAATCTTGAAGGTTTTCCTCGTCTCAAATTAATGAGAAAAAACGCATCTGTGAAAGTATTGTGGGATATTTCCATTAAACCAATGTTAGAAGCTTTTTTGGGTAATATGGATAGAACAACAAAAGAAGAACATATTAATAAATTATCTCGGATACTTTTACCTTAATGTCATTGGATTCCTGCACAAATATTGAAATTAAGGACTGTAGTTTAATACAACTTCCGTTAGAGCATATTGAAGCGTTAAAATCATTCAATACAAATGCTGTAGCCTTTAATTGCTTTAATTTTAAACCAAATTTCAATAATACTGATGATTGTTCCTTACTTGAATATGATTATAAACACAACTATTGGTGGTCTGGCAGATTCATTGGCGAAGCAAATTTTACACATAATGGAAGCAATTACAAACTAAGCATACAGCCTCGTTTTGGTGAGTTATTTTTATTTAGGATGTTTGAGGAGATTTATAATATAAAACTCACACATTCAGCAAATAAGATTTCTAAGACAAATGACATTCAGTATTTAATACGAAAAGTCATTTCATTTATTTGGGTTCAATTATTAGCTAATGCAAATAAACATGGTGTACCTAAAAACAGTATTAGCAGGGTATATCAGGGCACAAAAATAAAGGGTAAAATAGATGTAAATAAAACAATTCAATCGCTAACCAAATCTAACTTAATAACTTCGTCATACAAGGAAAAATCAATTGACAGTACTATTGCAAGCATAATACTCAAAGCCTACAAAATCCTCAAATCAGATTATGGCTTGGACAGTATAAATTTACCAGATAATGCTCAGGATGCTTTAAATGATTTATTTAATGAATCAAAGAGTTTGAAAAATATCTCTCAACATGAATATAAAACTATTGTTTACAAAGATATTTACATAACTTTTAAGCCATTAGTTGATTTTTCGTGGGATATTATTCAAAAGAAAAGCATTCTAAATCAAGATAAGAGTAACACGACCAACAAGGGTTTTAGTTTCTTTATTGATATGGCTGAAATATGGGAACTTTATCTTAAATCACTCTTAAAAAGAAAATTGCAAGCCGTTGGTTGGAAATTAATTGATGCAAATCATAGAGTGTATAAGAATAAATTCTATGAGAGGTCAATAATTCCAGACATTGTATTTGTCAAAGATAATAAGAGTGTTGTATGGGATGCAAAGTACAAACGGATGTATTTCTTTAATAGCGAGATAGATCGCTCAGATTTCTTTCAAATCCACACATATGCAAGCTATTATTCACTAAATAGTCGCTTAGTTTCCACCGGTTTACTTTACCCAATAACTTTAAAGTCTGATAACGATAAATTACTTCAGAATTATTCCAGGAATTTATTTGGTAGTTCTACATCAAGCACTGAATTTGTAATTGATGGAATAGATATTTCATTCTTAAGTGACGGTTTATTAGGTATAGATGAAAAAAAAAGAATTATGAAAAAGAAAGAATCAGAGTTTATTAGCCGCATTACTGCGTCACTTTTCAAGATTAGTGGGGAATTAGAGGATTTACAGGAAATTGGGTAAATGTTCCATTTCCTCCAATTCCCCAATATCCTCATGGTAATAAAAGAGAGAATCAAATAGCAAGATATTCTGATTTAAGACAATTGAAATTATGAGCTTTGAACGAAAATTAGAAAAACCATCTATTGCCAACTTGACCAGTTCAAGCCTTTGGATGTCTCATTTGGAGAGCGATTGTAAAAATCAAAATATATTTTTAGCTGTAAGAAATAACAGTATTGGCATTTACCATAAAGGAGGTAAATTGTTTAGCTTTGAGAAAAATGAGTTCAAAACACATATTAAGTACGCCTCTGTTATTGATAATTCCGAGATTGCTTATTTGACAGAAAATGAATTGTCGAAAAATAAACTAATCACTGACTTCAAGAATAATTATTCAAGAATCAAGGAAAACTGCAGGTTGTATTCTGGCATTGAGGCGTTGGGTGTTTCAGATATTTATCACAAGTACTCCTATCTTTCAAGGAACAATATTGTTGTTTTAGACATAGAAATTTCATTTGAGGCATTAGAGAAAACAAATGGTGAGAAGCAAGATCGAATTGATATTTTATTGTACGACTTGAATACTCGAACACTTAAATTTGTAGAAGCAAAACATTATTCGAATCCCGAAATATGGTCTAATAGTACACCCAAAGTTATTGGGCAAATTAAAAAATATGAAACTCAAATCAAAACCAATAAAACTGAAATTATCGCAGCTTATAAAAATTACATGGAAGCAATAAATTCTGTTTTTGATTTGGAATTGCCTTTACCAGAAAAGGTTGAAGAAAAAGTTACATTATTGATTTTTGGCTTTGACAATGACCAAAAGAACGGTAGGCTTCAAAAATTGATTTTGAGTAACCCTGTATTTAAAGGATTTCAAGTGTATTGTAAACAAGATAAAATTAATCCTTCTTCTCTCTGGAATAGCAAAATATTGTAACTATGATGCGAAGAAAAAGTAAATACGAAATTCAACAAAGTAACAGGGCGAAAGAACTCATAAAAAGTAGCAATATTTTTAATGGAGATTCTGGGGGTAAATTATTCCCAACTAATAATGGCTTTATCCCCAAAACTGATTATTTGCTGAACAGTAGAAATAATCTGCACAATTTTATGGTACAGGATGTGATTGATTATTTTGAAAAGAATGAAATTGTATTTTGGAAAACAGGGATAAGTGGGGTAGATGAATATAAAATGCCAACAGGACATACTCTCTCTTCTCAAATTTCATGTTTAAATCATTTATTCCCTTTCAGGAATGACAAAAAAGCAGTTGAAGATCTTTTCGGCATTTCAAATCCTGAGAAATTAGATGATGGCTATATCACATTTGAGTTCACAAATAAAAATATCACTTATTTGAGAGAAAGTTGCGAAACAAGAGGTTCTAAATGTACTTCCATTGACGCTTTTGTAAAGTCAAATAAAATTGGGATCGGTATAGAGTGGAAATATACAGAAACGGACTTTGACACTACAAAAGCGAAAGATTATTGGAAACAACGGTATAATGAAAGATACAAGCCATTACTTAAAAATTCTAATATCATTGAAAATGATACATTAATTTCATGCCAGATGTATTACGAATTAATGAGACAAACTTTGTTATTAGAGCAAATGACAATTCATGATGAGATTACTGACTATAAAAACATAGTTGTCTGCCCAAAGGGTAATAATGAGTTATTTGAATGTTGCAATAACTGGAAATCTAATTTGAAAGACGATAAGAAATTTGAAATTATTGACCCGAAAGAATTACTCGTAAACATTGATAGTATGAAATATCAGCCTCTTATTGATTATCTTTCAATAAGATATTGGAATGATTGAAGAATTTTAAATAAATAATTTGTATAGTCCTTTCAAAATTGAAAACAGTGGAATTGCAGGGGATTAAACCCCTGCAATAAAGAATCCCATTAAATTTATCCTCTTGAATCCCAATAGGCGTCATTATTCGGATTTAATTGATCTGAATGATTATCTAAATCTGCTTTAGAATAATCGTAATCGTCTCTAAGTCCCATAACATTACATTTTAAAGTTAGTACTGATTTTGTTTCTAAATTGAATTTCGAGACAAAGATAAATCATATAATGGCAATATTTTGCGTCTTGGAATAATAGGTATTATATTTGCGCTGTAATTTATTCTACTATGCTTCAATTTGTTGTACCTGCTTATATTAAAGTAAATATCCAAATCAAATTTATTGATTTAGAAAATGATTTTCAAATGCGTGAAATAGTTACTCAAAACATTTTGTACATAGAACGAATTGATAAGGATTATCGAAAAATTGTTTTTTGTACTCCCTATGTTTTAGATAAACTGGAGCACTTTGAGGCGATATGGAAAACAAGAAGTTCTCTCAATACAATAATTTCAGAATTAAATTTTAATCCTCAATCGGGTAAATATTATCCGTTTTTTATAAGAATAAGTTCAAAGGCAATCGCACGTACAATATTTTTTTCTGGTCGTGATTCGCGATGGAATTACATTCAACTAACTGGTGTAAATTATTTGAATCAATCTTACAGCGTATTTGAATTGCCAATTGGTAGAGATTATTTGCCACAAATTCAAAGCGTATTTAAGCAGTTTCTTACCCTAAAAGTTTCAAATTCTTACAATGGAGACTACCCTGATATAATCATGATAAATCCAATTGATATAATCTGGATTGAATCTACAAAGCGTTCTAAAACGTTACATTTATCAAAACCATTTATCAAATATAATAAACCATGCTTTGAATTGTATTGGAAAACGACATTATCCACAAATGAAATTTTGACTCAGTTTGATTTTATTATTCAAATCAACAAAAATACTTTGGTAAGTTTATATCACATTAAAAACCATGAGAGTTTCATTGACAGTATGTCAATTGAATTAATACTACGTGACAAAAGTATATTAACTCTCCCATTGTCTGTTAGTTATAAGCCAAATATCTAAATGAAACAATCTTCAATTTGCGATATTTTAAATCTGTTTGTTTTGTATTAAAGGGCATTTTATTGTTTAATACACACAACCCCACGCAGGTTTAAACCGAATAGGTAAAGCGGTCTTCGTCATTCCGCCACTTTGTTCACAAAAACATAGCCCCAAGGGTAAAACAAGCAGCCTGAAAAAAATCTCCACACCTCGCTACGCTTCGGGTAGTATTTTTTCGTCTGCCCTTGTGGCTACCGCTTCCACACTCATTCATGCGCTCCAGTAGGTGCTCTTCATGGCGTGTTAGCTTGTTTTGTTCACTACGTTCTGTCATTCCTCAGTCATGGTTGCACCTGCCCCCTAAAACCCCAATAAGGTATTCGCTTACGCTCATAATATTTTTAGTAGGGGTCAGCCACCATTTAGAGTTTTGCTCGCCTGCGGTCGCTCATGCTGTTACAGTTTGTCACATTTTTTGCAACTCACTTTTCATGTTGGCTAATTGCCGTATTCGTTCAGTCTTTTCGTTCATTTTATTTCACTACACTCCTTCACTCTCACCGCAACGCCAACCCCACGCAAGAGCTGTCATTCATTCACTCATTCCGTTCCATTTCGCTACAATCACTTTCAGTGGTCTATGTTTTTTCCCACGCTAATATCCTTGTGGTTGCAGCATTGTTCCGTTTCACTCCACAAAGCTTCACCACCGCACACATACACCCCTTATCGTTCTTTTCGCTACAATCCACTACATTCACTCATTTCTTCCAGCCCTTGCCTTTTCCAACGCTAATGTTCGAGCAAAAAAATGCGCCAAACTGGCTGCCGGCAGCACCCAGCCACCGCGCTCTGCGCTTCCTGTGTCTGGGGCATTCGCTCCGCTCGCAGCGGCTCGCGCACAACGCACAGGCTGAATACTTCGTTACGTTTCTCTTCACTCGCATTTCAGCCTTGCTATCCACGCTGGCTCAAGGCTGTTTTTACTATTCGGTTTAAACCTGCTTCTCCCACGCCAACCCCCGACCACCCACCCCTAAGAAAAAATGCAGTTGATGTTTTTCAATAAAATAAAATACTGGAGTTCGATATTACGACAAAAAAAATGTTCACAAAGATAACAGCAATAAAATGAGTCAGTAAAGGTCAAGCCCTGCGGGTTTTTGTCACAATCTCCACACCTCCCTTTGGTCGGGTAGTATTCTGACAAAAAACCTTGACAGCCTCAACGCTCCGTTTCTCTTCGCTTTTTCTTGCAGTAAGAGGTGGTTTACATTTTCTTTTCCCTTTTCGTGTTTTTTCGCGAGGAAAACAGCAGGTTAAAGCAAAGAAGGGCAATAGCTTCCAATCTGATAATCTATCAATTAACTCACATTACCTTTGTTCAAGACAAGGTCAAAAAGGGTTCTCCTCCGTACCAAGTCCAAATTAAACTATTATTCATTTTTAAATTTTCAAGGTATGGGAAAGATTAATTTAGGTATTCTCGGAAGCTTCTCAGGTAAAGTGGGAAATGTCGTAGGTGGTAACTGGAAAGGTATCAGCTACATGCGTGCAAAAGCAACTTCAGTAAGTAATCCTCGCACAGATGGGCAGGTAAATCAACGTACTAAGTTCGCTTTAGTGTTGGCAATTTTGAAACCGATAACCGGGTTCCTCCGTGTTGGTTACAAAAAGTATGCAATCAAGCAAACAGCATTCAATGCTGCTATGTCTTACATTCTGTACAATGCTGTTACTGGCAGTTCCCCTGCTGACTACAGTGTTGATCTTGCCAAAGTGCTTGTTTCTCGTGGTAACTTAACCGGAGCGGTGAACGCCTTAGCCACCTCTGCAAATGGCGTTGTTACCCTGAATTGGGATGACAACTCTGGCAGTGGTACTGCAACCCAAACAGACAAAGCTCTGATTGTTGTTTTGAACCCAACAAGAGCCGAATCTGTATTTGATGCAGGTGGAAATCAAAGAGTGTCAGCTACAGAAGATATTTCTGTTCCTGCTGATTGGATTGGCGAAAGCGTTGAAGTATTCCTGGGCTTCATTACCGCAGACGGTAAAGAAGTTGCAAACAGTGTGTATTTGGGTTCTGTGACTGTTGCCTAAGCGTTGGCAATTGGTTTTCTTGCGAGAACCGCCCTCAAAAGGGGCGGTTTTTTTATTCTCCAGCTATCAAATTATGAGATTTAGTGTATCTTTGCAGGAAATTTACATTTGTCTATTAAATAGAATGTAAATAGTTGATATATAGGTTTATATATTTTATTTTTATTGCCTTTTTATTTGTATCATATTTGCAACATATACTTGTATATTGCTGAATATCAATATACATTACATTTGAAGAAGTGAAATAATCTTTTTTTAACCATATAAGGCATATAAGAACATTTAAGTGTTTGAGATAAAAGCCAATCTGAGTGAAATCAGGTTGGCTTTTTTTGTATTTTATTTGCATTTTTAACTTTTATAATTAACTTTGGCTCATCTATTAATTAACAATTTATCAATCTATCTATGGAAGAGCCTATCACACAAGAGCAACAAGAACAACGAGAGCCACTGGAACCAAGAAACTATGAACTGAAATTTTTAGGCAAAGGCAGCGAATACTTTAGTATTTTAATTATCAACTGGTTGTTCACCGTCATTACTTTAGGTTTGTATTACCCCTGGGCAAGAGCCAGAAAATTACAGTACATGTATGGTGCCACTGCCCTCAACGACGACCGTTTTGCATTTCACGGTACCGGGAAAGAGATGTTTCGCGGGTTTATCAAAGTCATTTTATTTTATATTGTCCTGGTCGTTATACTTTATGGTGCCGTATTCCTATCAGAGGGAGGACAAAATATGACCATTTACTGGAGCGGTTTTTTGCTGTTCTACGCTCTGTTTTTTGCCGTTCTTCCGCTTATGTTGCACGGTGCTTACCGCTATCGGATGTCGAGAACTTCATGGCGGGGCATTCGTTTCGGATACAGAGGTAATAAAGGAGAACTTTATGGCAAGTACTTCCAATGGCTTGGGCTAACTATTATCACTTTCGGAATTTACAGTCCTTGGATGGAAATCAACCTGAGGAAATACCTTGTTGGAAATGTTCGTGGAGGGGATGCAAAATTCCAATATAATGGTGATGGAACAAATTTGTTTCTTATAAATCTAACTGGTTACTTTGCAACAATTTTTACGTTGGGGATATATTTTTTCTGGTGGCAAAAAAATATTTACAACTATTACATTGATAATATCTCCATCCACAAAGACGACACTTCGATAGAACTTAAATCGACCGTCACAGGAGGAGGAATCTTAAAGTTATTTCTGGTAAATTTGCTTATTACCGTTTTCACGCTCGGTTTGGGATATGCCTGGGTCGAAATTCGCACAAAGAAATATTACACCGAAAATATCACTCTTTCGGGCGATATCGATCTGGATACTTTGCAACAAACCGAAGATATCTACACCGACGCTACCGGCGAAGATGCTACCGATTTCTTCGACATCGATATGTTCTGAGGATAATCATGAATACAACCGGAAAATATTTTGACGGAAAACAATCTCAACCGCAGCAAGTTGAGATTGTTTTTGATGTGGATTCAGATCTGCTTCTAATCCGGAACGACCAATTATCAATTCAATGGCCGGTGACCGACATCAACTACGAGAAAATCGGCTCAATGCTCGAGATTCGTATCAAAGAACATTCTGATGAATTTCTTGCAGTAACCGACACCGAATTCAACCTGGCATTCATCCAACATTTACACAATACAAAAAATGTCGGGGTGTACAAGAAGTTACTTCATCTGTCCTTTAGCAAACATCTTTTCATTTTTGCAGGACTTCTCACTTTGCTGGTGCTTGGTTACATATTTCTGGTACCATTTATTGCCGAGAAATCCGTTATCCTGATCCCGCAATCTTTTGATAAACAAATTGCTAAAATAGCCCTTACCGATTTCGGATTCGAGACCGACAGTACCAAATCTGTCATTTTGAATGAATTTGCCGATAATCTGGAATTAAACAATCAGGTTGACCTGAATTTTAAAGTGGTGGAATCCGGCATTGTCAACGCTTATGCCCTGCCCGACGGTACCATCATCGTATTCACCGGTCTGCTCGACAAGATGGATAACTACGAACAGCTTACAGGGCTTATTGCACATGAAGTTTCACACGTCAACAACCGACATGCCATGAAAATGTTGTGTCGCAATCTTTCAGGCTACATATTTGTGTCAGCACTCTTTTCCGACATCAACGGCATCATGGCAGTGATTGCCGAAAATGCCCATAATCTCAACACTTTAACATATTCACGTAAGTTCGAAAATGAAGCCGACGAAGAGGGCACAATGATACTGATACAAAACGGCATCAACCCACGCGGAGTTATTTCCCTGTTTAAAATGCTGCAAAAGGAAGAAAAAGACTACCAAACCATCATTCCTGAATACATCAGCACACATCCGTATACGAAAAACAGAATTGAGAATATTGAGAAAATAATTAAGGAGCAAAGTTTTGTTGAGAAGAAGAAGCCGGGGCTGAAGAGGTTGTTCAGGGAGTTGAAATTATAACTGATTGCTATCAAGTTACTGTTATTTGTCCTTCCAGAGTTGCCCTTTTCGGGATTGTTTTGTATTGCAATGACATCATTCAATTGAATTGCTAACTGAATATTGATAAATATATTAAGAACCAGAATTTAGTTTTTTCATTTAGAATAGTTTTCTTACAGCTATAATTTATTTGTGAATAATGTTTACTTTTGCCTTAATTTGATAACTTCCTGAAATAAGATTTTCTTCCAAAAGATTTCGATACTTATGTAAATAATATACCTATGTGGCCTCTTGCAGAGATAAAAGCGAAACGAAAACATAATACGTATTTTCAGAAAATTATCGGAACTTAAACTTTATAATAATTAATCACAATTGTCAGCTATGAAAAAAGCAAATTCAATAAAACTTTTTGAAGATAAAAAAATCCGGTCGACATGGAACGAAGAAGAGGAAGAATGGTATTTCTCAATAGTAGACGTAATTGATATACTTACCGATAGCGCCAACCCTACTGATTATTTGAAGAAGTTGCGTAAACGAGATGCTTTACTCGGCGATTACATAGGGACAAATTGTCCCCAGATAGGAATGACCACCGAAACAGGGAAATTACGTAGAACTTTAGCTGCGAATACAACACAACTTTTCCGTATCATTCAATCAATTCCTTCAAGAAAAGCAGAGCCATTTAAATTATGGTTAGCTGAAGTAGCCAAACAACGTCTAGATCAACTTCAAGACCCCGAGTTATCTATTGAGCAGGCTATGACCGATTATAAGCGTTTGGGATATTCTGATAGTTGGATTAATCAACGTCTTAAAAGTATCGAAATTCGTAAAAATTTAACAGATGAATGGAAACGATTAGGCTTACACGAAGGAGTTGAATTTGCCACTTTAACTGACATTATTTACAAAACCTGGGCAGGTAAAACAGCAAAAGAATATAAGAAATTCAAAAACCTGAAAAAAGAGAACCTTCGTGACAACATGACCAATAAGGAATTGGTTCTCAACATGCTTGCCGAATTATCCACAAAAGAAATATCTGAAACTACTAATCCCGAAACATTTCCTGAACACGAAGATGTGGCAAAACGTGGCAGTAAAATTGCCAAAGAGGCCCGTATCAAATTAGAAGCAGAAACAGGCAAGAAAGTAGTTAGCCCGCTAAATGCAAAGAGTATTCAAACTATTGAAAACGGCAAATAAAAATAGTGGTTTGTGTTATAAAAAACACTGACTAGTTCATAAATACCAGTAAAATATAATCGTGATTTGCTTTCAAAATTGTATCTTTGACCGGATTCACACAGCTATCTTCACCAACCTTACTTAAATTGTTATGTTGTCCCATCTACCGGATAAAGGTATGTTAAGTGAAAAATTGAACAGGGCTATTGCTATTACCAAAGAACATTATGGAAAGTAGTGGCTAGTTCTTGATTTTATTATTTGTAAATATAAACATCACCCTCTCCCCCATACAAACATCGAGCAAGGATAAGGACTGACTGGTTTTATTACAGGGACATTCCGGCAAGTCATCCCTGACTTTCGATTCTTTAAGGGAGACTTTCAATTAAAACCTCCTTAACTTTCAATTAAAACCGGGGAAGCTTTGGATTAAAACAGGGGGACTTTTTGAAAAAAGATCCTATAGTTTGCTCCATACATCAACTTTGTAGTGATTGTACATCGACGGTGTAATGATTATACATCGGGCATGTAATGTTTGTACATCGGGCGGGTAAAATTGGTACATCGGGCTTGTAATTACAGTGCATCACTCATGCGAAAATTGCAATACGCCTTACGAGGATCAAATATTTTACATATTATCAATATAATGCTCATCAAACGTGGTGTTAGCAGTTGTAAATAACTTACAGATTTAGCTTTGATACTGACCAACTCTAAGAACAAGGATTTGATATTATAAGTATTTTCAATACACACACCCACCTAACAACCAGCCACAAAGGCAATATCGAAAGTCCAAGAGGTAGTGCAAGAGGGATTATAGCTGGGAAGCAGGGAAATTGAGGTATGTTGATTCCAAAATTATATAATCCTGTATTTGTGATAAGAATTTGCTGAATTGCACAAATCTGCTGATAAATATATTTGTTTATAAAAGTCATTTTCTGCAAAATTATTTTTAAAATTTACATTAGATTTGTATATTTGCGAAAAAATTATTATATGGCCCCTAAAACACCTAAATATATTGACCTTTTTGCTGGTTGTGGAGGATTATCGCTTGGTTTGCATAAAGCAGGTTGGAAGGGTTTATTCGCTATTGAAAAAAGTATTGATGCTTTTAAGACTCTTGAATATAATCTTATTAATAATAAAAATCATTTTGATTGGCCAAAATGGTTACCTCAAGATGCACTTGAAATTAATCATGTAATTGATACTTATAGCAATCAACTGAAAGAATTACGTGGTAAAGTTGATCTGGTTGCAGGAGGTCCTCCTTGTCAAGGATTCTCGATGGCTGGTCGTAGAAAAGAAGATGATCAGCGCAATCAATTAGTTCTGAAATACATTGAATTTATTAGCTTAGTGCATCCCAAAATTTTGTTTTTCGAAAACGTAAAAGGATTTACACAAGAGTTTAAAAAAAACAAAGAGAAGGGAGAGGTGTATGCTTCATTGGTTGAGCAGAAGTTAGATGAACTGGGGTATTATGTAAAAGGACAATTGGTAAACTTTGGCGAATATGGAGTTCCTCAAAAAAGAACCCGTTTTATATTAGTTGGTGTACGTAAAGACTTAAAAAAATCTTCTCATGAATTGGTTGTAAGTTTCTTCAAAAAACTTGAAGCCAATAAGTATTCATTTCTTGAGTCAAAGCACCTTACTGTTGAAACCAACTTGAATGATGCCATATCAGATTTGTTGAGGAAAAATGGAAAGGAAATATGTCCGGATAGTCCTACATATCAGTCCGGGATTTATACACCGAAACCCTTAACCGAGTATCAAAAAATGATGCGTGAGGGTGTCGAAAACAATATCCCTGATAGCCATCGATTTGCGAAACATCGACCAGATATTGAGCAAAAATTCAACGATATAATCCAAAGTTCTACCCGTAAGAATAAGGATATTGATCAAATCATACGCGACAGATATAATATCAAAAAACATACAATAATTCCATTAGACCATCAGGCAAAAGCTCCCACAATAACCACTCTGCCTGACGATTATATTCATTATTGCGAACCTCGAATTCTGACAGTTCGTGAATATGCACGCATCCAATCATTCCCCGACTGGTATCAATTCCGTGGGAAATATACTACCGGTGGAAAGCTCCGCACACAAGAAGTTCCCAGATATTCTCAAATCGGAAATGCAATACCACCGTTGTTTGCTGAACAAGGAGGAATAATACTAAAACAACTTCTGAAGTAATGGCAGAGCAATTAAGATTTAAAGTTAGTTCTGCATTAAAGAACATCATTGGTAGTGATCTTATCAGTGATGACTTTATTGCTGTATTTGAACTTGTGAAAAACGCTTATGATGCACATGCAACAAAAGTTGAAGTTTGTTTTGTAGATCTTTATACGGAGAATGCCAAAATAATAATAAAAGATAATGGTAAGGGCATGAACTATGATGACCTTATCAATAAATGGTTGTTTGTTGCATATTCTGCAAAAAAGGATAAAACTGAAGATAATAACTATGATTATCGAGATAAGATAAAAGTAAAAAGGGCATATGCCGGAGCTAAAGGTATCGGTCGTTTTTCATGTGATAGATTAGGACATGAACTGTATTTGGAAACAATTAAAGATGAACCTAATGCAAAAGTAGAATCTCTTTTGACCGAATGGGATAAGTTTGAGGGAGATTTAAAAGATGAGTTCGTAAACATTAGTGTGTTACATGAAACTATAAAAAAGAGTAGTTACAATGTAAAGTCTGGAACTGTGCTCGAGATTTCGAATCTTAAAAATATTTGGGATCGAGATAAAATTTTGCGTCTAAAAGATGCTTTAGCTAAATTAGTCAATCCCAATACTCAAAATGCAAACGATGAGTTTAAAATTCACATTATTGTAGATGCTGAGATTGACAATGATGAAAAGGAAAAGAATAAGAATAAAATTGTTAATGGTGTGGTTGAAAATTTAATTTTCGAAACACTTGATTTAAAAACTACCAAAGTAGTTTCAAAGATAAAAGATAGAAATGAAAATATAATTGAAACATCTTTATTTGAGGGCGGAAGATTAGTATACAAAATAGTAGAAAAGAATCCTTTGATTTTTTTGAGTAATATTGAATATGTAATATACTTTTTAAATAGGTCTGCTAAAATAACCTTTAGCAAGCGCATGGGACTTCAACCGGTTGAGTACGGACATATGTTTGTTTATAAGAATGGACTGAGAGTTTATCCTTATGGTGATAGATATGAAGATCCATTAAAAATGGATAATCGTAAAGCTCAAGGGTATAATAGGTATTTAGGTACGCGTGAAGTTCTTGGTTATATTTCAATTGGTGAGCCCAATGAAGATTTAAGAGAAACATCTAGTAGAGGTGATGGTTTAATAAAAACAAATGCATATGTAGAATTAGTTGAGTGGTTTTACACAACATTAAAGAGATTAGAAAAATATGGAATAGATATTATATCTTGGGGTAATGAGCTCTCAAACGATGATTTTATTTTATTAGAAAATGAAGATAAACAGAAAGCTATTAAAGATTTAATTGAAAATCTAACTAAGTCTTCAAATATATTATCATATGAAGTATCGCCTGAAATTTTTCAGATTCTTGACAATAAACAAGAAAAATCAGCCAAAACAACATTAACAGAACTTTCAAAGCGACTTCAAGAAGGTACAATTTCGACAGAAGATATTCAACGTAAGATAAAATCTGTAGAAAATGAGCTTTTTAAGTTGAAAGAGATAAAAGATGAAGCAGAAAATGAGGCGTTTGAGAAATTAATCGAAAATGAAGAATTATCTGGACAATTAGATCAAGAAATTGCCAAAAATTTATTTCAGGATTCTGTCATCGGAACAGAAACAGTTGATTTATTAAGTCTTCAACATCAAATAGTTCATACCGCAGGGAATGTTTCATATTATTTGGATGAACTGATTCATTCGATTAATGATAATCGTCCTAAGAATGAAATTATTGAAAGTATTAAAGACATAAGTTTCGAGGTGCAAAGAATCTTAAGTGCATCAAGGTATGTAACTAAAGCTGGATTTAATAAGGATGCAGAAAGAATCACAGAGGATATCATTCAGTTTATAAATCAATATATTGAACATATATATATACCTGTAAAATCTTTTATTCATCAAGATAGACATATATCTATAAAAATACATAATACCTCAAACCTAAAAAAGATACTAAAATTTAGACCGTTTGAAATTACCGTTTTATTTGATAATCTTTTTTCTAATTCTCAAAAGGCAAATGCAAATTTGATTGAATTGTTCTGGAGTAAAAACAATTCCAATATTATTTTGACGTATAGAGATAATGGTGATGGTATTCCAACAGAGATTTCTGATAAAATCTTTGAATTTGGCTATAGCCAAACATCTGGATCCGGAATAGGATTGTTTATGGTTAGAAATTTACTTGATAAATATAATAGTACGATAGAGGTAAATACGAACAAAACCAGAGGTGTGGAATTTATTTTGAAAATGCCATTATGAAATTAAATTACAAAATTATTTGGGTTGAAGATAAAATTAACGACAGACCTTTTCAAAGTCTAATATCTGCAATAAAAAAGTTTCTTGAAAGCAAGTTTTTTGATGTTCATTTCGAAACAGCAGAAGATTTTGATGAATTTAAAAGTAAATTCAATGAAAATGGGACGTTTGATTTAGTAATTACTGATTACAGTTTAAACGATAGTCATGGTAATGAAGTTATTGATTTTATTCGTATGGATAAAAATGTGCTCACAGAAGTTTTCTTTTATTCTGCAAACGTAGCTCTTCGAAATATCCCATTAGCAAATAGTAGTAGAATAAGCTTTTATACATTAGAGGGCGCGGGATATCATAATAGGTTGTTGAGTAAAATTGAGGAATTAATTGCTCTAACTATTTCAAAGTTTGAACATATTGTATCAATGCGGGGAATGATAATGCATGAAACGAGCAGTTTAGACTTGCAAATGTTGGATATAATTAGTAAAGCGTTGAATAGTCCTAAAGTAAATTTTGATGAATTAGCAGTGAAAATCTATGATGACCTTAACAACTTATATAAAGAGAAAAACGATTTAGTTAATGAATGTCGTGATAAAGGTAAATTTAAAAACCTTACAAAAGATCAATTTGTATTTAGTGCTGATTACAAAATTCGAACTCTTGGGCAGATTTTAAATAGTATAAAAATTGATGACTACTCAGAAGAATATAAAGAAGAAATCAATTCTATACGCAATAAGTTTGCCCATGCAGTCCTCATTCATGACAATGCTACTGGTAGGGACTATTTTAAATATAAAGAAGAAGGTATAACATTTGATGAGGAATTATGTAAGAAGATAAGAAAGGATATTATTAAGCATAAGAAAAATTTTGATGATACTATTCGTGTTTTGGAAGCAGAATAATGAAACCCGGTCAATCCCTCTGGACTCGCGAAGAATTAATCTTGTTGATGAATCTATATTGCAAACTCCCGTTTGGAAAGATGAATCATACAAATCCAACAATTATACAATTCGCAGAATTGATTGGTAGGACTCCTTCATCTATTGCCTTAAAATTGAGTAATCTTGCCAGCTTTGATCCTACGCTTAGAGCACGTGGTGTAAGAGGAGCTGTAAATGCCAGTAAATTGGATAGAGAAATTTGGAATGAATTTTATGGCAACTGGGATGAAGCATTGTTCCTGAGTGAAGAAATATTAGCCCAAAAGCAGCACTCCACTATTGAAAAAATAAACAAAATTGAATTAGACAACCTTCCTAAAGATGGCAAAGAGAAAGAAAGATTGGTGAAAACTCGTGTCAATCAATCACTATTTAGAAATATTGTTTTAGCCACATACAATTACGAATGTTGCATTACTGGATTGAAAAAGGACGAATTTTTAATTGCAAGCCATATTATTCCTTGGAGTAAAGATGATAAAAACAGGTTGAACCCGATGAATGGACTTTGCCTAAATGCCCTTCATGACAGAGCTTTTGATAGTGGTTTGATTGCTATTCGTCCAGAGGATTATACCATCGTATTGTCGTCAGAGCTAAAACAAAAGAAAAATATAAACAAGGCTCTGGAAACCCATTTTATATCCTACGAAAATAAGGAAATACATTTGCCGGATAAATTTTTACCACAGCCAGAATTTCTGGATTATCACTATCAGAATATTTTCAGGAAATAAAGCATCTTGACAATTCTTTACTTCACGTAATCCAATGGGCAACCGCATATCCATACATCCAAGTCATCAGGCAGTATTACTCTACAACAGTCCCCGTGACAAATGGGAAGATAAAACTTACAGTATCTCAGCTATTTATGAGGCATATTATTACGGCAAACATACAGGCTATGATATATATTTTCGGGGTGGAAGCGGGAAGTTTTTTTATCCGCACGAAAAAGTAAGAATACTTACGAAAAAACAAACTATTGATATCCGAAAACAGGATGTGTATGTAGAAGGACATCAGGTAATTGCCCGTCAGGTTGATGCTTATGAGCAGGGATATTATCGGGTGCAATCTTCAGTAAAAACCTACTTTGGAAGACAAGTCAGTTTTAAGAATAATCTCTATCGGGAAATATACCTATATTTCAAATCTTTAGCCCAATATGCCAACAGTCTAGCAGAAGAAAATTCTCCGCTGAGTTTTCTATCGCAGAGTTATCTGCGATTAGATAATGAAGTGCCGGATGCTGTTTTTTCAGATTATCTTCAGGGCAACGTCCGCACCTTAACTCAAAAACAACGATTGATATTACCTTTCGATTATAATCAGAGCCAGGCAAAGGCCATAACATCTGCTTTACAATGGAATATATCGGTTATTGAAGGACCTCCGGGAACGGGAAAAACACAAACTATTCTAAATTTGATTGCCAATATACTGTACTCGGGAAAGAATTGTGCAGTAATATCCAACAACAATACAGCAGTTGAGAATGTGTATGAGAAACTGGAAGAAGAAAAGTTGGAGTTTCTGGCTGCCAGATTGGGTAGTAGAACCAATGTTTTACAATTCTTTGAAACCGACCAACAAGATTTGCTTACAGAGTTTCTGAAACATAAGCCACTCCCATTGACAAAGAAAGAACTGAAGCAAATGGATTTTTTTAGTCAAACGATTAAAAGAATTCAGGACATTGAGGTGGAAACGGCTGTATTGGAATCGCAACTAATAGAATTACAACATGAAAAAAGATACTACGAACTGGTTAGTGAAAACTCCCTGAATCTGAATGATGGATTATCATCAGCTGTTTATTTGTCATTGTTACTCCGTTTGCAGGAACCCCGAAAACTGTGGTTTTATGAACGTTGGTTGATGGCTTTCAGGCTAAGAGTAAAAATAAGGGATAAAGATATCAACGCATTAATTAGAAGTGTTGAGCAACTGTATTATATCGGTCGCACCAGAGAAATAACCCGGCAAATTGAAAGCAACAAGCAATACTTAAAGAGTCAGCGCAAAGAGCAGATAACGAAAGAGTTACAAATGCTTTATCGTAAATCGTTGGAACATCATATTCATCAGTATTATAGCAAGCAATCGGTCACTTCTTTTACTGCGGCTGATTATAAGCAGAACTATCAGGCATTTCTAAAGCGCTACCCGGTGGTGTTGAGTACTTCACAGTCGTTACTCAACAACGCACCGCGGGGCTTTTGCTTCGATTACCTGATAATCGATGAAGCATCACAAGGTGATTTGCTCAGTAGCACATTGGCCATGAGTTGCGCGACTAATTTGGTAGTAGTTGGCGATTCACGTCAGTTGCAGCAAATTGATGAAGAAATGCTTTTTGAACAATCTGAATTGCTGGCCAATCAATATGATGTGCCGCAGGCTTACCGCTATTCGAGTAATTCGATTCTGAAATCGGTGAAAGAAGCAGTAAAAACAGTTCCTACTACTCTCCTGAAAGAACATTATCGTTGTGCCCCCGACATTATCAATTTCTGCAATAAGATGTTTTACGGTGGCGAGTTAATAGCTATGACAAAGAACACAGGTAAACATCTACAAATAATTAAAACTGTTGAAGGTAACCATGCGAGAAGCAATCCCAAACCTTATGGAAGTGGTTTATACAATCAGCGTGAAATTGATGAAATTGCAGAGTTACTTCGTGAGAACAATTCTAAAAGTGTGGGGATAATTACACCATTTCGCTATCAGGCAGATTTACTAACACAGCGATTTGTTTCCGATACTGTAGAAGCTGATACAATACATAAATTTCAGGGCAGA
>JAYFQH010000028.1:0-2378 GCA_034927265.1 Paludibacter sp. | reverse complement strand
AGGAGATACCTCTAATGTACGCCTTAAATCTCCGTCAACATTGGTCCATACACCGATGAAATCTACATGTTCAGCAATATTGCTTTTTTCACAACTTAAAAGTAAGAATGTGGCAAATAAGATTAAAAGTGATTTTTTCATAATTTGAAATGTTTTGATTTATATTAAGGTTAACTCTTTATTTCAAACTTTCTACATTCTTAATATCCTTGAAATACAATTGTCATTTATTGCACTACTTTTATTTTATAAAAACATTTGTACTATCGGGCTTAGGACTAAATGGCTTCAGTCTGAAAGTACCCTGTAATTTTATTTCGTCAGTGCCATAAGATGATTTCCTTTTTGTCAACACAAAAGTGGTGTCATTGATAATTTTTCCAAAATCAATATATGCTCGGAATGGTCCACCATGTAACATCTCAAATTGAATCATTGTACTATCAATCTTAAATAAACCCCATGAACTTACATTTTTTTTTACGTATTTGTTAAATTGTCCGTTTTTAAACTCCTCTTCTCTTGTATTTAATTCATCGTCGGAAGGATTCCCGCAATCTAAAACAACCCCATTTTTATAAAAAAAGTAAATTCTATAATTATAGGTGGAATCATTGCTTTCATTCTTAAAATAATAATAACCATCAGTCCTTAACTGATTTCCATTATAATCAGTTCTGGTAAATGTTAGTTCTTCATTTTTACCAAATAACTTTTCAATTAAGGATTCACAGCTACAAAACAATATAGTGCAAATGAGAATAAAAGAAAATGCTTGTATTGATTTCATAATTGATAGTATTTATAATTATTACCCAAATTCCCAAAAGAACTTAGCAGGTCCTGACTTTTCTTTAAATGTCGGCCAACCCATAACCCTGTGCAAAAAGTTCTGAGTTGCATTTCTTATTTTCTCTGAATTTATCCCAATTTTCAACGGGCCTATTCCAAAATACAATGCCCCTGCACGATAATCATCAACATCTGATTTGCCATCAATATTTGGATCATCAACATAGTCTCCTGTTACTGGATCCTTCATAGCACCTTCAGAATCACCTGTAAAAAGTAACAATCCCACTTGGCAACCCAAAAAGTTTAACTTAGCCTGAGCGGTTAGATATTTATCGGAACTTTTATGTTCAGGCATTTCAGATAAATTAAATACATCATGCATATCAGCATCATTTTCAAACTCAATTGTCAACAAACCAGGTATCAGTCCTGCGGTAATTTTATCACGGTCCTGGTCAAATTTGGTTCCTTCTCTGTCGTAACTTATATGTTGAAACTTTTCAAAATATAATTTATACCCCGAAGACCATTCCTTACCTCTCCTTGTTTCCCAACCGGTATAATCATTAAAATCTTTAAAAACATATGATTTCCCATATTCAGTTCTATACCCTTCAAACATTTGGGGCGTTCCGACAGAAGTATCAAAACCTATAGAAATACGATTAGACCCCAATTGGATATTTACCTTTAATGCTACAGGTAAAAAGAACTTTTGTATTTCATATCCCGGATCAGTAAAAAACAAGATATAAACTGCCGGAATAATCCACCAAACGAAATTTCCACTTGGGTCGGTATATTTAAATGGATTCCCGTAGCAATACCCATACCTGTTATAATTCAACCAATTATCCGGTGCCTGCACAAACGGATCAGGACTAAAGAACATCGCTGTCAACGGATCATAAACCCGTCCGTTCATATTGATAATTCCAAAGGCATCCAAATGTTCATGACCCGTGTATCCTCTGTTGATTATCCAGCTTGTGCGGCTGTCTGTTTGCGTCCAGTCGGCAGGATTCCGTCGTTTACCCCAAGGGTCATAAGCATAACGTTCCACTACCATTCCGGCTTCATTAGTAAGAGCAATTAAGGAACCCTGATAGTCGCTATAACCATAAGACAGTGTCTCTACACCGTTGGTTATAATGAGTATAGCACCGCCGCTAAGGTAATGGATTTTCTTAATATTTCCAAGGTTATCCGTCTCTTCTTCGTAATCGCCGAGGTAATATTTTGTTTTTTGTGTTACACCATTGATTTTATATTCTGATTTGCGGCGTTGGTCGTCCATGCCGTAGGTAAGTATGTAGTATTTGTTGCCTTCAGTAAGGGTTTTTATTTTCTTGAAATCTGTGTAAGTGACATTCAGACTGTCCGTCGGGAAATTTGTCGGGAAACCGTCAATACTGGTCAGGGCATGAGGTTTGTCGTTTTCTCCATAGCTCATCACCAGATTATTCAAATCGCTTTTAGATGTGATGGTGCCTGTTGTAGCGTTATAAACTATACTGTTCGGTTTTACCAATACATTGTTCTGATAGATATTCCAGTTTGTTAAACGGTTCATCCCATCGTAC
>JAYFQH010000039.1:0-36702 GCA_034927265.1 Paludibacter sp. | reverse complement strand
AAACCAGTCGGCTCCTTTCAGCACCTCACGCCAGTTGATCATACCGGGTTTTATATCAGCAATCGAAGAATTTGCCCTATCATAAACCACTTTACTTGCCCTGGCAACAGCACCTGTTTCCAAAAAATAGATACCTACACGTTCCCCTCCGCGAAGGATGTTTTGTGTGCCAACACCGTATTTTCGCAAATTCATGATGCACGATTCAGCGATGTCATTCTTTGGTAAACGGGTAACAAACTCGGCATTTAAACCGTAATTTGCCAACGAAACGGTTACGTTTGCTTCTCCACCGCCAAATGTGGCGTTAAACTGAGTTGCCTGACTAAAACGTTCGTAGCCCGGAGTGGCAAGACGAAGCATAATTTCTCCAAAAGTTACAATCTTTTTGCTCATTGTAATAAAAAATTAATTCATCCTAATTTTACAAGCAGCCTATAATCTGCTTTGACATTAAATATGTAAATTCCCATCATTTATTTATTGCTCAAATAATGCAAAGCTTATTTATCATGTCTTCTCAATTTCATCTGCAACATACAGTTTCATGCACTAAATTATTCAGAATCTATATTATTAATTATGAACTTCATTACATTAACAAGGCTTATCGCAAAAAAACTTTATGTCATAGTACTAGGAGCGACTAATGTATAGATCTTATATCAATATTTTAATTTAGAATAGGTGAGCAATATGGTCCTTCCGGCAAAATTGCGATCTTTTTGTTTAATTTCGTATATTGATCGATTGTTTTTTGAATAGTTCGCTCAATTTGTTCTCTTTTTAAAAAGTGCCCATTAACAGACAATTGTTTTAATTTAATCAATGGTATATTTGATGAAAAGAAATGTAAATTTGATTTACCAATTTTATCTACTACCCTTAAATGCATTTGGAACTGCCATTGGTCTTTAGTAAAATTTCTTCCTGAACTAATATCTTTTAAGAATTTCATTTCTTGTCTATTATAATTTAGCATCAAATTTTCATATTCGGGACTACCTATGCCTTCCAGACAAGACCCGAAAGCAAAGATTTCCCCTCCTGTTTTAACCGCAGGTAAACAATTCACAAATCCTTTTACACATTGGTAGAAAGTTGCATCGAGAGGATAACCTCCACATGAAGATATGACAAGTTCAGCTTGCTCTTTAACCTGCGGACAACATGCCCGCTTAACAAAATCAATAGCTTTAAGATGTGATTCAAATAGCTCTCCTGAAATTATTTGATTAATTTTTTTATAATTATCTAGTACTATGTTAATAGAAAAGTCAGGGGGGCACATCTTTGCAATAGAAGAGTTTTCATTATGACAGGGATTTTCTTTTATAATAGTTGAAGATGCATTTGGATTTTTTAAAAAATCATAACCATGAAACTTTTTTACCGTCTCTAATCCAGCAAGCCCGGGACAAACGGACTTTCTTCCACCAGAAAAACCTGCCATAAAGTGCGGTTCAACCAAACCTGTTATTATTTTGAATGATGCTTCAACATAATACCTATTAAGTTTCACTTTTGAGCCAGACCAACTATAACCATCCAGTTCAATCAAATCTTTATCATCTTCACACTTATGATCAATTATTTGATAGTTATTTGCTACATATTCACCAAACATTTGCAAACGTTCGTGCTCTGTTGATGGTCGATGCATACCTGTCGCAATCAAAATTATTATTTCACTTCTTTCGACTTTGCTATTTTCCAACAAATTCAAAAGAACAGGTAAGAAATCCTTATAGGGTATCGGTCTGGTAATATCAGAAACTACAATGACTACATTCCCACTCTTTCTTTTTGTAATTAAATCTACAAAGGACTTTGAGTTAACAGGTTCTAATAAAGACTCCAACAACAGTACTGATGCCTCTATATTCTGGCAATTATATTCAGAATTATAAATTATTGAGCTCTCAGGACATCTAAGTTCTATCTTATCTGTTCCATATTGTAATTTTATTGACTCCATCGGTATTACATATAAGATATGTTAAGAGTATCCATAATCCCTCTGATGTAACCTATTCCAAACAGATTTCCATTTATTTCATATCCCGCATGTTGATTGCTTTCGCCGGCCATTGTAGGTACGTGATCAGAACGAATCGGTCCATTAAATCCAACTTTCTTATACAAAGCGAACATCTCAGGCATGTTAGTAGGTCCATTATCATGAAAAGTCTCTCTAAACTTAAACCTATGTCCTTCTACATCTCTGATATGAAGAAAAAATATCTTATTTTCCCTCCCGAATTCTTCAATTAACGACGGTAAATCCTCATTCATGGTTTTATATGTTCCCTGACAAAAAGTGAGTCCATGAGAAGAACTATTTGACAATGAAAGTGCTTCCCTTATTGCATCAGCATTAATGAATATTCTGGCAATTCCCTGCAACTCAGGGACAGGAGGATCGTCGGGATGCAAAGCCATTTTCACTCCATTTTCTTCCGCAACGGGCATAACCTTATTTATAAAATATATATAATTATCCCAGATTTGTTGTTTTGAGAATTTACCATACGGAGTATCTGGTAACAACTTTGCTTTTTCTGCATCATAACCTGTTACGACAGCTCCACCTCTTTCTGGAATCATCTTATTCGTCCGAAACCATCCTGTAGCCATAAAGTTATAACACAACAAAGAAATATTTAATCTACCCATGTTTCTGAGCATTTGTTTATATCTCTCAATATCTTCATCTCTGCCAGGTAATCCCAGTTTGATTCGCATCATATCCATCTGGTCGCCCTCAAGTCCGATCAAATCAAATCCATTAGCATAATACTGATCTTTCGATGACTTCAACGAGCTAAAATCCCATGGAGGATTTTTCCCTGTTAACTCAGGAGCTAACTTTGCTATTGCAAACCTAATACCCATTTGTTGAGTAAGTATCCATTTATTATCTGGTTGATCTGAAAAAAATAGAAATGATAATTTCATATAATTGCGATTATTAAAATATATACCAATGTGCCAACATATTACATTATTAAACACATCAGCACATTGGTAAAAGTTTGTGACATTATTATAATTTAGAAATATCCACCTTTATTTGCTATTTCATGAATGGTTTGACCTTCATGTACCCATCCGAAAATAATCTTTTCATTTCTTTTAATCTCTTCTGCACGAATAAGCACATCGTACGCTTTTTCTCTTGGCACAACTAAAACACCATCTACATCGCCAAGGACAATATCTCCGGGTCGAATCGTTACATCTCCAATTTTTATTGGTATTTGATAATGCGTTATCAGACATCTGGCTAAACTTCCATTTGAAATTCTATATTCATAAAATACAGGAAAATCAGCTTCTAATATTTGATGAGTATCTCTGATACCTCCATCTATGCATGCTGCTTTTACTTTCTTTCCTTTTGCTGTCGCAGTCATGACACCTCCCCAAAGGGTTGCTTTGTTATCCCGACTGGTATCCCATATAACAAAATGGTCTTCTGTCAACTCGTCAAGCATTTGTGTCCTGAACTCCATCTCTCCGGTAATCTTAACATTTGGAGAACTCTTTACTGTAAAAGCAAAACCAGCTACAGTTTGATACTCCCTTAATGGTAAAATACGTCCAGGTAAAGCTTGATCAAGCAAGCAAAATTCACGCATTACATCATTTACTGCCCCGGTATATAATTTTTCAAACCTGGCTAACAATTCTTTTTCCGGAATAGGGAATGTTACATTCGGTATTGTCTCCCGAAATTCAATTAAATCTTCAAGATTCATCATTCCCACCTCTTTTTTATACTGATCTGTACTCATAATAAAAAAATTACATAATATATTAAAAATTAGTTCATTAAAAATTTAATCCCATACCACCATCTACAAAAATATCCTGACCGGTGATATACTTTCCTGCTTCTGAACATAATAATAATGCTGTAGCAGCACAATCCGACGGTTTTCCGATATAACCAACCGGTATCTTTGTTTCCACTAACCTTTTATAATCCTTATCTCTCAGCACTTTCTCATTTCTTCCTGTCAATATTGTACCAGGTGCCAAATTATTGATTGTTATTCCATCAACTCCAAATTGTGGTGCTAAACTTTTTACCATACTTACCTGCGCCATTTTCGAAGCTGCATAAACGATCATTTGTTGATGAGGTTTTGATTGTTGTACGCTACCGACAGTTACAATCCTGCCCCATTTCTTATGCTTCATAAAAGGATAAAGTTCCTGAATCAAAAACAACGAGGATTTAAAGTTTGTATTCATTTGTATATCAAACTCATCAGGAGTAACCTCGTTCCACGATTTACGAAACTGTACAGAAGCGTTTAATACAAGAATATCTATCCCAATATTATTTCTAATAAGAAAATTTTTGATCGTACTTATTGCAATCTGCTCAGACAAATCACACTGAAATGTAACACAATCTACACCCCAAGAACGAATCTCATTTGATGTCTGTTCTGCTAATTCCTTTCCCGAGCGATATATAATCGCTATATTTGCCCCATATTCTGCTAATACAAGAGCAATCGCTTTCCCAATTCCCTGGCTACCTCCTGTAACCAATGCTGTTTTTCCTTTTAAATCAAACAAATTCTTATATTCCATGCTTAACTATTTATAAAACAATGCTAATCCCTTTATTCCTGAATTTAACGATAAAATCTCCCCCTTTTCAGCTTCTGTAATAACCAAACCAAGATTATTGGTTGGATCAAAAGCACAGTTTGTTGGACATTTTCCTGTTATAAATATTTCATCAATTAGGATTCCATCTGAGTCTAAAACAATAATTTTTCCTTCATTGTAAACAGTAACATATAAATTCTCATGTTCATCAAATGCAATTCCATCAGGCCCTTGCGGACCATTTCCTACCTTCGCAAACAAACGTTCATTTGAAAGAAGAAGATGCTCATCATTCCATTTACCAACCCATAAGTACTGATTATATGTTTCTGCAAAGACTAATTTTTCTCCATCCGCTGACAGAGCCAGTCCATTAGTAAAATATTTTTCAGTAGAAATCACTTTTGCATGATTACTATCAGCTGGAAGAACACATATCGTTGACAATGGATACTCTCTCCCATCTGCATGATCCGAGAAGATTAGATTGCCTTTCGCGTCAAAGATCAGATCATTAGGTTTTTTTAAACGAATACCTTCTGATGTTTCTTTACACTTGGTTTCAAATGTTCCGAGAGATGGATAATAAACCCTGATTTCACCTCGTTCGCTGTCACAAAACCAGATATTTCCTTTTGCATCAATGGTTGCACCATTGGGTCTGCCCTGCACATAATACCGTTCTAACCGGTGACCGTCCCAACAAGACAAATTACCCCCTTGCATCTCAACGAACCAAAGTTTTCCATCAAAGTCAAACACTGGACTTTCGGGAAATTTCAACCCAGTTTGCAATATTTTTATTTCTCTATTTATCATCACAGTAATCTTTTTTAAACCAGAATAATACAGCCATCAAAATAAAAATACCACCTAATACGTAAAAAGCAGAAAGACATGAAAAACTAACTGCTAGTCCCAACGTTGGTTTCAACACACCCATGATTAATGGAGCAAATGCTCCCATTAAAAATGCAAACATCAACATAAAACCAGTTACAGAAGAACGAGTAGTAGGTTGTACAACTTCATAAAGTGATGCGAAGATATTTGAATCATAGATACCACGCATTAAACCAAAAACAGCTAAAGCCACATAAGTTATCATCTGGTTATCAGCAAACCCCATCAAAAAAATAAATGGAGCTCCCCCAATTAATGCAATTGTTTGAATTATCAATCGACTTTTAGGATTAAGTTTAGCTTGATTATCGGCGATCTTAGCACCTATCAGTACTCCAAGAAATGCTCCAATATGGTGATATATCAATGACGAAAAACCTGCATAAGTAATTGACATACCATACTGTTCTACTAAATACAAAGGCATCCATGTTAAATAACCTATGTTTACAAACACCATGCAAGCAAAAGCAAGTGTAAGTAAAATCACTGTAGGCTTTTTAAATACCAACAGTGCATCTTTCATTGTTGCAAGTACCTTATGATCTATTTTGGTCCTTTTTTTATGCTCAGGTTTTACTCTCAACATGAATACAATGGCTAAAATAACTCCTGCTGCTCCAAAAATATGGAAAGAGCTTCTCCATCCAACTTTTTCCCCTATATATCCTGCCAATACACCACTTAAGATTATTCCCGCATACACTGCCGTTTGATGGATAGATAAAGCAAAGGCTCTGTTATTTTTATAGTTTTCACCTAACATAGCGTTAGCGGCAGGTGCATAAAAAGCTTCTCCACCACCAGTTGCTATACCCAACAAAAAAACAAATGAAAATAAGCCTCCTGCAAACCCAGTAAAGAAGGTTGAAATACTCCAGAAAGCAATACAAAACAATAAAATACTCCTCCGCGAGAATATATCTCCTAAAAAACCGGCAATAGGTACCATCAGACCGTATGCCCAAACAAGCGATGAAGCTATTAAACCAAACTCTGCATCAGTCAAATCTATGTCTAAACGGATAAGTGGGAGTGTAACGTTAAATATCTGTCTGTCTGCCTGATTTAGAAAAAAAGCAAACCATAGAATTATCAGGAGTCCCCATTTTTCAAAAAAACCTTTTTTCACGTTTTACAAGTTATTTACAAATTATCTTAATAAAAAATATAATTCAAACACACAACTTCTTACTTCTTTTTCGTCAATTCATTAAGTAGAAAATTTGGGTATAATACATCATGAGTCTGCTCAACAACAACATCTCTCTCAAGTACAAATTGTGATTTTGAACGAATATCACGTGATGATGATCCAACACTTACTTCATATTTCCCTTGTTCTGCTATCCATTGACTTTTCCCAGTATGAAAGGAAGCAAGATCATCTAAATCCAGGTTAAATTCAAGTTGCTGTACTTCTCCGGGTTTTAATAAGTTTGTCTTTGCAAAATCTTTTAACTCTTGCTCTGGTTTTTCAAGGACTCCTGATGGAGCATTTAAATACAATTGAACAGTTTCCTTTCCCGCAGTTTTCCCTGTATTTTTTATTGTCACATAAACGCTAATTCTTTTATCAAACTTATTGCTACTTAGAATTAAAGGAGAATATGAAAAATTTGTATATGAAAGCCCATACCCAAATTCATAAGCAGGCATTACGTTAAAAGAATCATAATAACGATAGCCCACATAGATTCCTTCTTCATAAAATGCATTAACTGGATTGTCTTCAGGAACTCCCGGGAATGATTTTGAAGACGGAACATCTTCATAATTTCGGGGAAAAGTAACGGCAAGTTTACCTGATGGAGTCACATTTCCTTTTAATATATCCACTAAAGCATAAGCACCCTCCTGACCTGGTTGCCAGGCCAAAACAATTGCGTCTGCACAATCTCTCCAACTTTCAACTTCAATCGGTCCTCCAATATTTAATATAACAATAAACTTCTTGTTATTTTTTTTATAAATCTCGCTAATGCACCTTACCAACTCCATTTCTGTTGAGGATAATTTAAAATATCCATTTACGTCTCTATCCCATAATTCACCAGCATTTCTTCCAATTGTCAAGATAGCAACATCTGTTTTCTTAACAATTTGTTCAATTTGTTCTTTTGAAACAGAAGGTTCTGGTGCAAAGTCAATAATGTTCCGGGTTCGTACCTTCATCGTTGGAACAGTCACTCTAACAACTGAATCATTATAATTTTTATAATAATTAGCTAAAGGTTTCGAAATGCTCATGCCAACATTTTCTAAAGCTTCGCTTAATGGTGCTGCATATTTAAAAATAACACGGCCACTTCCAGTTCCACCTACAATTAAATGATAAGAGTTTTTGCCAAACAATGCAATTTTTTTTACTTTATTTCTTAGAGGAAGTGTTTCCTCTTTATTTTTCAAAAGAACTATCCCTTCACTTGCAGCTTCTCTGCAGATTGTGGCATTTAAAATCAAATTAGGTTTGTTACTATATTTATAATTTCTAAATCGGGGCGTCTTAACCACATACTCCAATACTTTTTTTACATTCTGATCTATGACTTTCTCATCCAACTTTCCTGAATTTACTGCCTTTATCAATCTCTCTGATTGTACAGGATGACCCGGCATCATCAACTCATTTCCTGCTCTCATCTGTGCAGGATGATCCTTACCTGCTCCCCAATCTGTCACAACAAGTCCATCGTATTTCCATTCGTCTCTTAAAATTGTTTTCAATAAATCCGGATGTTCTGGTGTATAATAGCCATTAAGTTTGTTATAAGCTGTCATCAACATCCATGGATTGGATTTCTTTATTGCTCTTTCAAATCCTCTTAGATATATTTCTCTTAGAGCCCGCTGACTAATGACGGCATTAATACTCATTCGGTTAGTTTCAATATTATTAGCTGCAAAGTGTTTTACACAAGCACTTACACCTTGACTTTGTATACCTGCTATCACAGCAGCTCCCATTTCACCACTGATAACTGGATCTTCAGAGAAATATTCAAAATTTCTTCCTGTGAGTGGGTTTCGTTGGATATTGATACCTGGTCCCAACAAAGCATCACTTCCAAACTCTAAAGTTTCATTTCCCATAGCTCGTCCTATCTTCTCTACAAGTTCCAGATTCCATGTAGAAGCTAGTGTTGTTGCAGAAGGAAAACAAGTCGCATATGTTTTATGCATTATTCCTTTTTGTATTGTATCTAATTTCACTCCGGCAGGACCGTCTGTTGTAACTGTAGATACAATTCCCAGTCGTGGGATTGAGAATGTTGCTGCAACCTGTCCATTTACAAGAGGTTCTATTAGTTCTTCTTTTGATGTATTATAAATATCCCCAACTCCAGAGAGCATTTTTACTTTCTCATCTAAAGTCATCAACTTAATTATCTCATCAATATTATCTTTATTTAATACTTGTACGTTTTGAGATAAAACATCAATACTGAAAATAAAAAACATTATGTAAATTGTATAAATAACTCGTTTCATGAATCCTTACAATATTTTATTTAACTTTTATTTGCTTTCTCTATACTCCTTAAAAATGAACCTTTCATTTATATTTTATTTGACAATAACCATAATCTTCACTAATTGCTAAATGCTGATATTTTATATGCATATTTATATTCTTTTTCTAAAAGACGATATTTCTTCAAAGGTTTTGATCCCCAAGAATCAATTCCACCAACTCCTCTTTGAATCAAATCAACACATAAAATTACTTCATCTCGTGGCAATATATCTGAAGCATGTTGCTGTTTCTTTGTATGACCAGGATCTAGGTCTTCAGGTTTATTATTTGTAGCACTTACTGACAGCGGCTGCATCCCTTCTATTTTTACTCCAAACCCGTTATTATCAGTCAAAGTAAGCCAACGCACATCTGTTTTGTTACCAGTTTCCTGTGGACGTATATATGGATATGCTTGCTGACTAGTTGTACTTTTCCAAACGCCCATGAATGCATCTAGATTGCGATCAATATAATTCTCATGTGGTCCACGTCCATACCATGTGAAATTGGAATTATCCTTGGGTAAACTCATAATCATTCCAATTCTCATCGGTTCAGGCAGATCATCCGAAAGAGATTTATAACAACACTGAATAGTCAAACTTCCATCACTATTATTGATTTTATAATTAATCTCTACATTTGCTGCAACACCATTTATTCTATATAAATATCTTACAATATAGTCATCTTCTATTTTTTCATATCCGCTATATTGACAACTCAGATTATATGAAGCAGATCTCCACAAACCAAGTTTTTTTTGTTCTTCTGCGCCAAAATCATTGTCTGTCGGAGCTCTCCAGAAATTTAAAGCTGGTAATTCTCTAAACAGGCTCTTCCCGTCATATAAAATACCAATGAGCGAACGTTTTATGTTTTTGATATCAAAAATATAAGTATACAAACCTGTTTCAAACACGATTTTGTCTTTGTCGTCTTTCAGTTTAATAATCTGTTTATTATAGTCTATTTCTTTCTCACAGAAATAATCATTGAACGAAAATGCAAATTCTTCTTTTGCCACTTCAAAACCCTTTCGTACAAGTGGTGTCGATTCTGCACTATATGCATATATTTGTAAAAAATACTCGTTCCCTTTTTTCTGGGCTATTTTTGGGAATTTTAAAAACACATCTTTTTTTGAATCTGCATCGAGCCTTACATCAAATGTATCCTGAGAAATTTGTACTCCATTTTGCAAAAGAATCCATCTAAACGTATAATTTTTTCCTGTTAATTTTGTAAATTTAAAGTCATTTATTACTGTAATTACTCCATTTTCAATGTCTTTATCCTGAAAAAGGATATTCTGGTATACTTTCTTTACGATACGTGTATGAGGCATGTATTGCTGATCAGGAGAAATTATACCATCAATACAATAATTCTCACTATTCATTGTGTTATAACCACCAAAATCTCCACCGTATGCCCAATATCTTCTTCCATGTTCATCATTAGAAGGATAACTTAAACAGTACCATTCCCAAATAAAACCACCTTGCATATTCTTACTACTACGGATTAAATCCCAATACTCCTTGAAATTTCCCATGCTATTTCCCATTGCATGAGCATATTCAACCATAATATAGGGACGTCCTAAATCAACACTCGCATCTTTCTGCATATTTTCCCAAAAAGGATACATTGGACAGATTATATCAGTATTGTGTAATCTTTTGGCTTGTTCATACAAAACAGGACGACTACTATCTCTTTTTTTAGTCCAATTGTATGAATTGTAAAAATTATCTCCGTTACTAGACTCATTTCCCAAAGACCAGAAAATTACTGAAGCATGATTTTTATCTCGTTCAACCATGGAAATCATTCTATCTAAAATTGCATCTCTCCAATCTTGATGATACGCAGTAATATTATCCTCTCCAACCAATCCTAATCCGTGTGATTCGACATTTGCTTCATCCAGCAAATAAATCCCATATTCATCACATAGTCTATACCAAAGCGGTGATTGTGGATAATGAGAAGTCCTTACGGAATTTATATTTAACTCTTTCATTATTTTTATGTTACTTATCATCACCTGAGAATCTACTACATAACCTGTTTTGTAATTAAACTCATGTAGATTAACTCCTTTTATATATATTTTCTTCCCATTCACAAACAATTGTCCATCATTAATTTCAATCTTTCGAAAGCCAATCTTATGCGACGTAGACTCAATGACTTTATCATTCGGATCTTTTAGCGTGATTAACATGGAATACAAATCAGGCGTCTCTGCTGTCCATTTTAAAACATTAAGTACCTTTCCCTCAAATTTTATTTCACTTATTCCACTGGATGGAATTTTAATATGCCGAGAATCGTTAAATACTATTTTTCCATATTTGTCAAACAATTTAATTGTTAGTTTTTGTAGTTTATTTAAACTGGTATAATTTTTCAGTTTAGTTTCAATACAAAATTTTCCATGTTTATATTCTTTGTCCAAATCAGGATGAACAAAAAAATCCATAATTCTCGTGGTTCCTGTGCTATATAAGTAGACGTTTCTACTAATACCTCCTAATCGCCACATGTCCTGATCTTCTAAATAAGTACCATCACTATATTTATGAACCTGACAAGCTAACAAATTCTCACCCTGATGAATATATGATGTGATATCAAACTCCGCTTGTCCTTTTGAATTCTGTGTGTATCCGACTTTATGTCCATTAATCCAAATATACATTGCAGCCGCTCCCCCTTCAAAATGAATAAAAATCCTCCTGTTTTCCCAATTAGTCGGTATTGTAAAAATATGTCTATAAAGTCCAATAGGAGCATCTTCCCTGTTAATATGCGGAGGATTTTTTTGAAAGCCAAAGTGTCTGGAAGTGTAAAAAGGTATTCCATATCCGTTGAGTTCCCAATTACCCGGAACAGGTATTTCTTTCCAATTTTCCGTATCAAAATTTTCTCTAAAGAAGTTATTAGGAACTAATGCTGGTTTTGCTATCCATAAAAAATCCCAATTACCATTAAGCGATTTATAAAACGGAGATTTCTCATAGTCATTTAAAAGAGCCAGACTTTCTGTAGGGTATGGTAATGAACTGGCTCTAGCAGGTTCTCTATTGACAGAAAATATTTTTGAATCTTCCCAATAAACAGTCTGTCCCTCAACAACTATCCAGCTGTTCACACCAATAATTAATAACAAGAAACATTTTAGCAGATAACACATTTTAAACTTAATTTAGTATATAAAACCTAATACATTCTTATCTCAATTCATTATCGTTTCAAAAATTTCAGGAGATTTCAACAAACCAAAAGGTATAATAGAATAATCATCTCTCCATAAAGTTGCATTCCCATTTATGCGGAGATCGTACCAATTTTCTTCTCCTCCCTGATTAGGCCAAATTGGATTCCCTGTGAAACTTGATGGCCCGACATCAATAAGTTCACCCCATGAATGGTGATGTGGCCCTAAAAGATTTCGCAAACTATTCGTTAAAACAATCTCAATATCATTATGACCTTCTTTTATGGCATTTGTAATATCAAATTCCCATGGACTATAAAGCATAGGAGCAAATTCAGTCCCGTTAATTTTAATTTTTAACACAATTGCCTCAAAGAATGGAAATGAAATAAAGTACTTTTTCCCTCTAATAATTTTCTCAACATCAAAAGACTTTCTCAACAAAAATGATCCTGAATAAAAAGGATAACCTTGCAGAGTTAGATCATTCTCATAATGAGTTAGTTCTTTTGTAATAAAAAAATCTGTAAGGCAATGAACAGGTTTCTCTATCAGCAATTTATTCCTGTATTTTTGGGACTTATGTAGTGGAATATTTGAATGTAATGCGTTCACAGCAAAATTACCAGTAAGATATATGCTTTCAATCTCTGTTCCGTAACGATCAACAGCATTAAGACTGGCAGACTTTGGTGAGGAATAATTTAATTTCAGAAGTATTTCATTCTTCCCTGGTTCTAAATATTGTGTGATACATTGGGTTCGGAATGAAGGATCTATATAAAAAGAATCATTATCAAAGGATATATTATTTTTGTTTATTGACACATCATATAGTTCTGGCTGTTCTAATACCAATGAACATTCAGAAGGAATATCCTTAATTAAAACTTCAAATTTCAACAGCAAATGACCTGAGAATTTTTGGTTCTCCAAACGTTGATGAATCCCAATGACAGGTTCTGCAAAACTGTATGTTTTACCTGAATCTATAGAATACTGTGCGTAGTCTAGCGTTAGCGCATTTGGATTCAACCTCTTACCTTCCCATGCACCATTTATGCATTTTATTATTTTTTTTTCTTCAGGAAAATGATACATTGTAGACATGTCTGCTTCTTTTGAAATCTCCCCAAATGTAATTATCAAGGTCTGAGTCGCAGAAAAATGTAATTTAATTTTTCCATCTTTTGCGGGTGCAAGTTTCATTGATTTTCCAGTTTCAGGGTTCCATAGAGCTAAATTATTTACTTTCTTCGAAAAAGTCAATTCTCCAACAACAGATTTAAGTCTTGATGTATTTGATAATTGCAGAATTCCACCATTATCACTTTTTCTAAAGTTTGTCCATATAAATTCGGTATCCTTACCTCCCAATTTATATTCTGAAGGCAAAAAAATATTTAGTGAATCAATAAGCATTTCTTCTGAAATAAGCTTACTTATTTTTTTTAGTTTATTAAGAGCATTGGTATTAACTTCTCCATCCACATAATCCGGATATTTTCCAATAACAATTACATTTCCACCAACTGCTTTAAATTTTTCTAGTAATTGAATTGTCGAATTTCTAACAACTAACATTGAAGGAAGTATGACTAATTTATAAGACATTTGTCCTACAACAAATCGTCTATCTCTTATTTGTGCAATATCTGCAATAATTTGTTCATCTCCCAAATCATAATTACGATGATTATTTTGTAATTGTCTCAACAATTTATCATATTGTTCATAACAATTATTCTTAGAACCCAGATATTCTGACTCGAGAGGATGGATTACGAGAATATCAGCAGCATATTTGCCGATAGTATTTATATAACACATACGTCCTGTATAATCTTCAAATATCTTGTTATAATCCCAATATGGTTGAGCTGGACTAAAATTAGGCGGGTAATCTCTTTTTCGTGCACCCTTCATACTATACAAAGATAAATGTGGAACAACAAAATTAATCCCATTAATAATGTGCCAATCTAATATCCATTTTCTATCTTCAAAATTCATGTTTTGGCCGGCAATACCATAACACTCACTAAGTCTTCTGGCAATACCATATTGATTTGCGACACTTGATACACTTTTAGGTACGTTCAGGGGGGTAAACCTTAATCCAAGTTGATCCATACCAGGCATTTGCATATGTCTATAGTTTATCATGGTATTTCCTGCATTCATCATGATTGATTTAAACGACTCTTCCCCATTGAAATGTCCTGTAAAAATGATATTATTCGCTTTGCAATACTCACCTATTTGCTTTGCATAACTTTCTTCATAACATCTTGAGATAGTTTGGTAATAGTCGTAGCGTATCTTTAAATAGTTTCCTACTGTATCAAACAGAGAAGGAATATTTACTAATAAATCATATCCATTCTGTTCTTTGAATTTTTTGACGATTACAGGTGAAAAACTAATTGCATTATCCATTCCTCCCGACACTTTTGTCGAAATTTGTGGCTCGTCTGTAAAAATACCTGGGACTGTTTTACCCAGTTCCTCCACATATTTGTTACAATAGGGCGTGTATCCTACTTCAATAAACGACTTTACAGCCTCATGATTAAACAAGTCAACATAGGTAGTTCCGTTGAATCGAGGATTTCCCATTTTAGATTTAACACAGACATAGTAAAATTTGTCATCCTCAAAAATCAACTGGTCATCTAATGATAGCGGTGTGTGTGTTTCCCTTCTTGCTAAATACCTTGAATGATAATCTTCACTTATTAGGGGTACCCTCCCTCCTCCAAAGCCACTCGGCCATTTGTCTTCGTCATAAAACCAGGCTTTCATACCAACCTCCCTAGAAGCCTTAACTGCTGCACCTATAACTGACCACCATTCTTCACCAAGATATTCAGTTAAAAGTCCTGCACGACTATGAAGAAAGGAACCTCCAAAACCGCCTTGTTTAAACCCAGATATTTGTCTGATAATTTCCAATGTATCAAGCTTATCATTTAGGGAATAAAAAGGTGCTGACCTAAAATCTGCAGATGGATTCAGGAATTCATCTGCTTTAATATATTTGGCTGTTGAAGCAATATGTTTATTACATGAAGTAGCAAGAAAAACTATCAGTATAAAATAGAAGAAACGTTTAATAATATATATAGTCTCCATTATCACACACATTACTCTTTAATATTAAAAAATCAATTAAACTTGGTATTTTCCTATTATATTCTTTTAAGCTGTATTAAATATATGATTTGTTTCAGTTCATATTTTTCACAACACAATCTTCTGTACAAACAACTCATCATCAACAGATACTCTAGCAAAGTAGAGACCTCCAGGCAAAACCAAATTATACTGTTGCTTAAAATATTCTTCATTATTTCTATCTTCAAATATCTTTATTAAACTTCCTGATACACTAAATATCTCTAGTTTAATATTCCCTTTTAAAAATGTCGTCAAACTCAAAATATCTTTTGATAAATTTACTCTTATGTGATTGTCTGAACTAAAACATTTTGACATCCCTGTTGTCAGATGTGGTACAATAAATAATTGCTGATTAGCATCAAGTTTATAATAAAATGCCACACAAAAATTGTATAATGGATAAGGCTTTCCATATATCATTCCTTGTTCATCTTTTGTCTCAAGTACCGGACGAAGGGTCGTTTCATTCAGGTCGCGTGGGTAAATAAAATCTCCCTGATTATTCTTAGCATCAAGATCGATATAAGTATAAAGAGCAGGAGTATCGTCACTGTCTCTTAAATTACCATGACCGTTTCTATTGCCAATGTCTACTCCTGCATAAACAACCTCGACCTTTCCTATTAAGGGATTCTGACACATTAAATTAACGCAATTGTTATCAATTGAAATAGATGTAATAACCTGTTTCACATCGTTAAGATATACAACAAAACCATAATCTGGCATTTTATAAATAGTATTTACATCTAACACCAATGGTAATTTAGGAACTAAGAATTTTATTCTAATAGTATTTGAGATGTTCGTCCTTGCTATTTCTAAAGGTTGTAACGGTTTAAATTTAGCACCTGTTGTTATTGTACTAAGGTAAGCCTTACCGATCATTTCACCATACCATCTATAACCATTTGGATCCAAATGGCCTCCTCTGTCAGGCAATTGATACACGGGACCGGCACAAATTATGTCATCGTTTTCGTTCGCAGCTTCAATTTGAGCCATACCTATTTCGAGTGTTTTCCCATTTGTAAATTGAGCTCCGACCTGATAAGTAATAAAGAAAGGTCTCGAACCCTGAGAATAAACAGCCATCAAATCACCTTGCATATTATTTTTCAATTTAAGAAATAAACGTTTGTATTCATCTTTACTAATACAATTTGCTAGACCCGGAGCAATTCCACGTTCAGAGTCTTTTACATAGTTATATTCTCCCTGCATCCAAACTAAAGCAGGACATGTTATATGATAGTCATATCCTTTGGCAATCTTAGCAACATTATTTATTGTTTTTGTGTAATCATTATAATAGTTTATCAGTTGAGTTGACTCTTTAGAAAGTTGTTCAATCGTTTTTCCACCATACCCACATGATGAAGCTAATATATTACCATAATTTGATAACTTTGATTGAATGTGATTTACAGCACCTACAATTGGACATTCAGCCTGAATAGCAGATATCCTTGTTTTTTGCAAATTTATATCCTGATTAGCAGTTTTAGAAATTAAAGGACTGAAAATAGATAAGTTAGTATTACCAAAATTAGTCCATACCTGATCTCCTACCATATAATTACCTTCAATATTTTCTGTCGAAATGGCTGGATATGACTGAAAACCTGTTGACAAACTTTGTCCGTAAATAATAAAATGTTTAAATTCAGTTGTTGCAGAATGTACTACCATAAATTTAAGTGCGATGAAATTAAATACAATTATAAAACAATAAATTACATTCATCCTTCGAGTTATAATATATTCATTCGTCATTTTTTAAGTTTTAATTACTGCAAACTAAATAGAACATAATCAATTCATATTATCACCATACAAGAAAACATTACTCCAAAATATACATCTTAAATGGCACTGCCGGTAAACCTTCCGTATTGTATAAATTACATTCAGGATTACCCTGCCATGCATATTGAATTTGTGTGGGCTTTTTCACTTTTTTCGAATTTACATATACGTAATTACCAACAATCCTGGCTTCCGCCCAAACCCATTTACCACTTGCATCTGCAACCGCAAACCCTTTTAATAAATCATTATTTGCCGTTTTTAATCCATTTTCAGAGAAATAAAATGACACTTTGATAGTATCTTCATCTAGTTTTGCTGATCTAATCATTGGACCAGAATATATTGCAGCAGATCCATATGCTTTTGCTTTAGCTGCTATGTAAAGTCGTCGGCCTACTTCTTGTTTATTTTTGGGATGGATGTTGTTTGCTTCCCCTATGTCAATAGTGCAAGCCATAGCTGTATTATTCGACTTATAGAGTGTGGTCGTTTGTGAATCTCTAAAATTTGCCCAACTATCAACAGATTTTGGGAACAGAGATCTTTCTCCGTAAGCTGACAACTGCACGAATAAAAATGGCAAATCTCCCTGTTGCCAACGTTTTCGCCAATCAGCTATTAACATAGGTTGCAAATCTACATACTGCTTGTATAACGTTGAATTGGCATTATTTTCACCCTGATACCATAAAAAGCCTCTAATACCATAAGGAATCACAGGGTTTATCATACTATTAAAACTTACCGTACATGTGTTATAATAATCTAACCATTGCGCAACAGCAGGTTCAATTTTATTATTATGCGACCAATAGCCATCCAAATTAACTCTCTGATTATTATTTGATTCCAGATAACATCCTTTATTTTCATCACCAATTTCTCCAATACCCCAATTAACATACATACGAATTGCAATAATGTTATTACCTTTATGAAGTATACCTTTGGGGATTAAAAAAGTCATATCTTTTAATTTGGACACATCACGAATTATTTCATTTCCATTTACATACACACGATCATTCTGACATTTGATTGGCAGAGTTAATTTCCATTCTTGATTTATTGCATCAAATGACATCTTAAACGATTTACGAACCCAAACTATACCCCAAAACCGGAGATAATTCATTTTTGGCATATTAAGTGGAAATAAAGTTCTATTCCAGTCGGAATCATCAAACTGACCTGTATGTACTTTCATATTAATTCCTACCAATGAATTTTTGGCAATATCTTCACGCTCTTTTTCTGCTTGAATCACCTGCTGTATCTTATCTTTCCAATATAATGAATCTATTTTTGAAAGCTTATCTGCAAACTCATGATGAGACATAAGTTTCTCGCGACTAATCCATGTCTCAATATTTGTAGCACCCCTGGCAGCAATAATAATTCCAACGGGCACCTTCTTATCCAAATGAAGTTCCCTTGCAAAAAAGTAAGATACAGCAGAGAATCCTTTTACAGATGAGGGTGTACATACCTCCCATTTTTTTGAAGGAATGTCAGATTCTGGATTTATAGATGAAGAAACATTAATTGTATTAAAACGAATTTCTGGATAATTTGCATTCGCAATTTCTTCATCCCGATTGAAAATTTCATTCCCGACCTTCCATTCCATATTTGATTGACCTGAAGCAAACCAAACTTCCCCAATTAAAATATTTTTAAATTCAATTCTCTCTCCGCAAGACTCGACTATCAATTTATGCGTTTTTCCATCTGTTTTCATGGGTATGAGTCTAATCATCCATTTTCCTGTTGAATCTGCTACATATTGATATGTATTATCTGCAAAATATAGTTTGACTAAGGAATCAGGGGTCGCTCTGCCCCATATCGGAGTTGGATACTCTTGTTGAATTACTGCGTTATCACCAAATATTCCAGCAACCTTCAGCTGAGAGAACAAAAACACTGGAAGTACAAAAATCAAGAATAAGCAGTTAATTCTTTTCATATGCTTTTACTTTAGAATTAATTAAATTTGAACAAACATCAGTGGATGACATAATGATATCATTCACTGATATTTGCTTTAATAAGTTTAATTGATTATAATCTTCTTAGTTACAGTTAAACCAGCCTGATTAACAGCTCTTATTGTATAAAAACCTATGTTTTTAGGTGCTTCAATCGAATTTACATCTTGAATAGAAATTATTCTATGCCCTGTGATACTATAGACTTCCACATTGGATTTCTCTTTAAAATAGATAGTTCCATTTTTATTTATAATATAATTATTTTCATCTAAAATATTATTAATTGCAGATGAAGGATTTAGCATAAGTTCATATTTCGCATAACCATTATTAAATGCGTAGATATAGATATTTGCTAATGTTTCACTTACCTTTTCGACAATTGGTAAAACAACATTTCTATCATTAGACACAGTTCCTAAACCATCTTCTGGAAATTCACTTATCAATTTCATTCCTGTGAAAGCGCCTCCTTCACCCATTTCGTATAAGTAAAAGCTATTTGTTACACTGCTAGCACCACATATCATAAAGTGCTTATTTCCAAGCTTTACTGTTGCGACACCATTGGCTCCCTCTGACGGCTTAATAACACTTTCTGCATTCATGAATCCATCCAAAAGACTCCCATTAGTGCCATATAAAGCCGGGTATGAAGATGCTCCATCGAAATAGAATGAAGTAGCATCTATAGGAAATATTTGAGGAGTCATACCATTTGATGTAGTTGAAGTTGGATAATGCCCTGAAAGAATTATTTTTTCTGGAATAGACGATACAACACCACCACTGATATTCCATTTTAAAACAGTTTTATCTTGATCCTGAGTTCCGGTTCCGGTAATGGCTCCCATGATATAACCTTCTCCGTTTACATTTCCATATATGTTGATGAAGTCAATTCGAACTGCTTTGGGTGCAGTTGGATCTGTATATTCCAAAATTAAAGTAGGTGTATCATTAGTCATTTTATAAACACGAAGTGGAGCTCCACTTTTAACATCTACAGCTAAATTTGAAACAATGATATTGCCCACAGCATCTGCCCTAATACAGTTACTAGGCAGGTTGTCAGACGACATTTCATCTAAAACAAATGCGCGCCCAAAGTTACCTGTCTGCGCACTATAAAGTCGCATTTTAGGCACATTAACGGCACGATCACTAAAATATAGTGTGTCATTGTAATATGCCACACATCTAGATTCCGTTCCAACTGGAGTATAAGCGCCAACTGTTCGTGACTCAATCCATTTGGGAGTTAACACAACGTCTTGTGACCTTACAATACTTAACATTACTATTAAGCTTGTAATAATTAGTAATAGTTTTTTCATGATTTAAAACATTTAGTTAATAATTGAGAGATAGATCTTCAAACAAAATATTTAATACTTAAATTATTTTCAACTAATTATTTTTTTTTACGTTGATATTTATCTTTTTTTGCTTTGAATTCCAAGCTTGTACTGTCAACAAGACATTATGTTTTGTTAAATGCTCTCGAAATAACATATCAACTTTAACCTCCCTTTTTTCACCTGGTGCTAACCAAAAATAATTATCTGATGCAAAAAATGCCCGTTTAATTCCAGTTATATTAAAATTCACCATAAAAGCAGGTTTTTTTCCCACATTCTCCACAACAAATACAACTTTAAGTCTATCAGGAGATACAACGTCTTGCGAAATAAAATCAGTCTTCAAATTTGTTGAGGTTGCTGATACAGTAGACTTCAACCAGGGACCTTTTTCCAATGTAATCCATTTTACAGGCGTGTTTAAATATTCATTATATAATTTCTCATCTTCCAACATTGTAAGGACTCTAGGATAATAAAATGAACGGGAGATTAAATTATCATGATTTCCTTTTAGTTCTACCAGCACAAATAAATACCTATCTCCGTATTCTATGGGTATTTGATATTTTCCAAGGGGTATTTTTGATACAAATGGACCTTTTCCTATATTTGTTTCCATATCTTTTTTCCATACTTGTTGAAATTTATCATCAAATACTGTCACTGATAATTTTCCACCATAACTTTCCATGCCAGCATGTATAATACTTCCGGCAATTTCAACTTCTTCACCAGGTTTCCAGAACAGTCTTTCCAGGTCAACCGCAACATGCGTTTCTTCATATGTACGTTTCAGAAAATAATATGGAGCCACTACCTGGCCCAATCCATCCATCATTTGAATTCCAACTGTTGGCCAGGAACGCTTAAAGACCCATGGTAATAGTCCAGTTGTTATTGGATAATTTCCCTGCATTTTCTCAGAGAGTATCTGATAAAACTCTCCTGCTCCAATTTGGGTTGCTTCCACCAAATTTTCTATGGAAGGATTCTCTAAATCAATTATATGGGATGCCCGGCTCAGCATTCTTGGTATTCTATCAGGCTTATATTCTACAAAATGATGAATAAACTCCGGATGAGTTTTAGGAAAATCTTTATCCCACATTGTTCCTAAATCCATCAACTCATTTTTATCTACTAGTTCATAAAAAAGATTTGATTCAGGTAGGCTATGAATACCAGTTTCTGTAATAAATGGTTCAAATTTGTAACTCCGGTTATACCAACATGGGTCCATATCAGGATATAAATGAACACTTCCATTATCAGGCGATGTTCTTAAATATAGGCGAGAATTATCAAATATATTAATATTTCGTTCCACAATTCCTAAAGTAGCTGCATTACCTTTTGAGTATGGATTAAACTCATTGCCTCCACACCAAACTACTAATGAGGGGTGATTACGTAATCTTAAAATATTTTGTATGACTAAAGTTTCCCATGATTCTTGTGGATACTCAGGAGTTTCCTGATTACCTATTGGAAAATCTTGCCAAATCATTATCCCTAATTCGTTGCAAATTTTATAGAAAATATCTGTTTCAACATATCCTCCTCCCCACACTCGAATAAGTTGAATTCCCATATTCTTTGCAGCTTCAAGCACCCATCGATATTGCGTTTCAGATGTTTCCAACAACACATCTATTGGTTGCCAATTCATCCCCTTAACAAAAATCGCATGACCATTAATTATAAACTGCCAATTTTCCCATCTATCATGTGTTCTTGGTCCTTTATTGCGAACATGATCAATTTTTCTGACACCAAAGTCAAATTTTAATTTATCAATAACAATCCCATTTTTTATTAAAGAAACTTGTACCTGATATAGATTTGGATCACCTAATCCTACCGGATTCCAGATTTTTGGATTGTCAATTATGATTTCTTCTTCCAACCAGTTTTCACCCATATATAAATCCGGATTATACTCTTTAGATAAAACCTTTAACGAATCAAAAAAGAAATCAATTATTACAGTTATTTTCTCTTTTATCTTAACAAAAGATCTACCTTTCTCATTTGGTAAATTCAATATTCTATTATGCCACGGATGGAGTTCTTTATTAAGTGTGTTTTTTCCTGCAAGAATCTCTAACGCAAAATTTAATCTGGCTTTTTCTGCACTGATCTCTTGCGTGGTAAGAAATGGCCTTTCAATATGAATTTCTGGTACAATTTCTATGCGTGCTCCCTGCCACATTCCTAAACTATAAAAAGGTTCAGCTCCTAATCCGCCTGATATCACCCATGGTTTAATTATTTTTCCGCTTTTCCACGGATTATATCCTTTAATATTTCCCCAGTTTCCAGCTTTAACTTCTACTGTTATTTTATTCTTTTCTCCGTATTTAATGAGAGAACTTATATCAGTAACAGGTCCTGCATACATTCCTTCATACTGCCCTACAAGACTATCATTAACCCATAATTTTGAAAAATAGTCAATACCGTCAAAACAAAGTATTAATGAATTACCTTTTACAGAAAACGGAATTATTATTTCTTTCTGGTAATACCATGCTTTCTCTTCTATCCATTTATATAGGTGCGAATTCAAGTGTTCATAGGGATTAGGAAGTTTCCCCGCTTTATAATAAGACCATTGAACAGAATTTGGTATCTCTGTTTGAAAAATATCTTTTCTATTTGCCAGATCTTTTGTTGAATTGATTGGATTATCCATGTATGAAAGTTCCCATTTACCAGATAAATCTATGTGTTGAGTATCGTTTACACGTGGAGTGATCCAATAAGGTTGAGACAAATTTGCTATATTTTGAGCAAAAGAAATATTACAGGCAATCAATACAAACAATATTATTATGTTTGTGGCTTTACTTATCTTTATTCTTCTTTCTGTCAATCTCATATTCATTTATTTTAACCTTTTCAACAATAAGCTTTGTTTATTTAATGCTAATATTGTTTTAATTTGACCTTAAGACATTTGTTATTTCATAAAATACCACTGCATGATGATCCATCTTATGCTTTAGCAACAAATTGTTATTTTCAATTGTTCCTGTTGTAATAGTCGAGTTTAAGTCTGCCAATTGCATATAAGTACTCTCTCTCGTTTTCCAATACTGAAGTGCTGAGGTGTTGATTAAGTTGTTAGTCACATCGACTGAATACTTTGACCATTCAAAAGATGAATCACTAATACCTTGGTTAATCATATCCTGATACCAGGTAGGCCAAAAATTACCATGGCTGTCGTCTATGATCCACTTGTTGATAGTGACAGTATTTCCGTTTACAGCTTTTATATTCGAAATTTGAACTTCTATTTCCGACGAATCTTTTGCGTTCAGGTTTGCCATATAGTTATACGCCAGCACATACATGGTATTTGTTGCCTCATCGAAGGAAGATACTCCATTGATCTCTTGTTTGGTTGAGTTACTGTCATCTTTTAAAACGAGCCCCAAACGCTGACTACCTTTCATTTTATGTAGCAACTTAAATAGCTGAGTTGATACTGAAGGAATACCTCCCCAAATACCATTGGTGGAATACCCCCAATCTGCCACCCAATCAGCCTCCAAGTCAGTCATTATCCTAAATAACCGAGCGTCAGCTGACGCCTGAAAAGTATGTGCTACAACTCTAGTACGTAACGACCTTCTGATATCTGACTCCGGACCGGCTAATATACGTCCTTCATCAATACCGTACTTTAAATTAGTCAACCCCTTGGAAATCGCATAGTCCTTAACAAACCTTATTGTCTCTGTAAGATTACGTTGACCTTGTTGCATCACTCCGGGAGACTCTTCATAATAAGAAACTGACAGAAAATCAATTTGTGTGCCTTTTCTGCCTGTTTTGTAGTTCGTACCAGTCGCGACATGGTTAATAAAATCCCTTTCATCAAACATAGCATTACTATCAGATACAGTCATACTATGCGCTCCTACAAATAGATTATCAGCACCAATCACATCCTCCAGAGCAGCGACTGTATAATCATATAACTTGCAAAAAGCTACTTTGGTTGCCGCTGAACTTCCGTCGGATGTTGAAAACCATTGTTTGTTCTCATACTCAGTTAAGACCCCCCACGACCATGTTTTAACTTCATCAATACCATATTCTTGCACTACTGCTTGTGCTAATGCTTTTATATAATTATAATAAACATTATAATCAGAAGGAGGCCTCTTGTTCATTCCAAAATCACCCATTTCAGGATTCTCAGAGTATTTAAATGGGACCATACCCGTCTTTATCATTGGCTTAAGTCCCTGACGGACAACATTTTTTAAACCTTTTATCAGATTTGAGAAATCATAATCATCTAAGACAGTCCGATTGTTAGGATCTACAAATAAGTCTCTTTGCACATTGCCTCCTGTGGCGCAAATAAAGTGTACATGCTCTACAAATGGATAATTGTCCCTGAAATAATTAGCAGGTTGAATAGCCGCTTTCGCCAACCATGTATTCTGATAATTCATGACAACATGATCACTGTTTATATTCTTTATTGACTTACCCGAAACATCGGACAAATCTATAACCAGCTTTGTTGAGTTTGAACCATACAAAGTCGGAAATGATGATGCTCCATCAAAATAGAACGATCTCGCATCTACAGGAAATATATGTGGAGTTGCTCCATTTGAAGTCAACGATTGAGGAAAATAATCCTGAAGAATTATTTTTTCCGGAACCGTTGATACAATTCCATTGGTTATAACCCATTTAAGAACAGTTTTATCCTGTTCCTGAGTTCCTGTGCCATTAACAGCAGCTATTATATATCCATCACCATTTACATCTCCGTATATATTAGCATAATCAATACGAATTGCCTTAGTTGCAGCTATATCTGTATAATTTATAATTAAACTTGGCTTTACATTTGCATTAACCATTTTCCAAACATGAAAAGGTGCAGTTCGTGCATCAAGAGTAAGATTAGCTAAAATGATATTGCCTGCCTCGTCTGTTCTGACTGTATTGTTTCCCAAGTTATCAGTCACATCATTTAATATTAATGCACGAACAAAATTACCGGTTTGAGCGCTATATAGCCTCATTTTATTGTGAGGAGCTAAACGATCACCAAAATACAAGGTATCGTTATAATATGCCATGCATCTAGCTTCAGTTCCAATGGTAATAAAGTTTCCTGTATTTCTAGATTTTACCCATTTTTGAGTAAATGTAAATTCCTGTGCTTGTAAAGAGTTTATTACACTCAACGCACATGAGATAAAAAGAAAAATATTTAGCACATAAAGATAGTGACGCTTCATCGGATTTTTTTTAAGTTAAAAAAGAAAAAGAAAGTATCATTAGCGAAGATAAAATATCAGTTAATGATACTTTCATAAATTCATTTTACTAATATTTTTTTTGTTGTGGAAGTTCCATTATGATTCGAAATATTTATAACATATACACCAGAAATAGTAGGTACATCAACATGAAACACATCTCGTTTTGATATTATTTTCTGTCCAGATATAGTGTAGGCTTCAACGTTTGATTTCTCAGTAAGGTGAATTATGCCATTTTGAGTTATAATGTAATTGTCATCATTTTTTATTTCACTCAAGGCTGAAAATGGACCTGTATGCAATTCATATTTTGCATAACCTCTTTCAGGTGCATAAATATAAATATCAGCCTGGGTCTCACTAACCTTATTAACCACAGGTAAAACTACATTTGAGGCATTCCCGCTTGTACTTAAACCGCCTTCAGGAAAAGTGCTAAGGAGTGTCATTCCAGAGAAAGTTCCACCTTCACCCATTTGATAAAGATTGAAACTATTAATTGTACTATTTGCTCCACATATTAAAAAATGTTTTGTTCCAAGTTGTACAGTTGCAACTCCATTAGCTACAGCAGCAGGTTTGGTCACACTTCCCGCATTTGCAAAACCATCTAAAAGGCTTCCGTTAGTACCATACAAAGTCGGGTATGATCCTGCTCCATCAAAAAAGAACGAAGTGGCATCTACAGGAAATACATGTGGAGTAGCACCGTTTGAAGTACTTGATGCCGGATAATAATCCTGTAGTATAATTCTTTCAGGAGTTGAAGATACTATACCTCCATTAATATTCCATTTTAATACCGTCTTATCCTGATCCTGGAGGCCTGTACCAACAATTGCAGCTATAATGTACCCATCCCCGAATACATTTCCATAAACATGCGAGAAATCAATGCGCAAGGCTTTGGGTGCGGTAGGATCGGTAAAATTAATTATTAAAGTCGGTTCAGCATTTGCATTAGCCATCCTCCACACATGAAATGGGGTAGTCCTTGCATCAGTTGTCAGGTTTGATAGAATTATATTACCTGCAACGTCTGTTCTAATACAGTTATTTCCATTGACAGATGTTACCGTAGGCATTACAAATGCACGAGCAAACTCTCCTGTTTCCGCACTATAAAGTCGCATTTTGTTAGTTGTAGTAGCTCGGTCTCCAAAATACAGGGTGTCACCGTAATAAGCCATGCATCTTGCCAGTGTTCCAACCGGAGTAAAGCCTCCTACATTTACAGATTCAATCCATTTTGGGGTCAATGTAAATCCCTGTCCTTTAACGTTGCTTATAACAAAAATTAAGCATGTAGCAATAAGTAATAGTTTTTTCATGATTAATAAATTAAAGATTAATAAATAACTCAAAATATAAAGAATGAAATTATCCTTTCTAATGACATTTTCTATCTATTTTACCAGTATTTTTTTAATTGCCGATGAGCCATCGTGATTAACCGCTTTGATAATATATGCACCAACAACACTCGGAATGTCAATTGAATAGACTCCATATTCTATTATCATTTTTTGTCCGGAAATACTATACACACATACATTCGATTTGTCAGCAAAATGAATCGTACCATTTTTTACTATAATATAATTAGTATCATGTTCAATTTCATTTGTCGATAAGACTGTACTTATTTTTAATTCATATTTTGCATAGCCATTGTTATAAGCATAAACATATATGTTTGCTAACGACTCGTCAACCTTCTCAACAATTGGCAAAAGAACATTTGGACCATTTGTTGCTGTTCCTAAACCACCTTCCGGAAATTCACATATTAACTTCATTCCGGAGAAAGATCCTCCTGCTCCCATTTGATAGAGATAAAAACTATTTTTTGTACTGCTTGCACCACATATCAAAAAATGTTTATCTCCAAGTTGTACTGTTGCAACACCGTTGGCAGCAACAGCAGGTGTCGTTATATCAACGGTATTTGAGAATCCATCCAATATGCTCATAGAGTTTTGAGCAAAAAAAACATTACAAGAAAGTATAACAAACAACAATAAAACGTATGTAATTTTATTTGTTTTTACTTTCATTTCTGTCAATTTCATATTAATCTGCTTTATTGTTCTCAAAAAGTTATTTCACTTAATTTTGCTGATACCGTTGACTATGGCCTTATTGCATTTGTTATTTCGTAAAACACAACTGCATGATGATCCATTTTGTGCTTCAAAAACAATCTATTCTCTTCTATAGTCTCTGTACTGATTGTTGAATTCAATGCCGACAATTCCATATAAGTACTCTCCCGGGATTTCCAATATTGAAGTGCTGACGAATTAACTATATTATTGGCTACATCAACTGAAAATTTTGACCATTCAAATGAAGGACTACTTATTCCCTGTTTACTCATATCCTGATACCAGGTTGGCCAGAAATTACCATTGCTATCATCAATGACCCATTTCTTCACGGTAACTGTACTTCCCAATGCCGGTTTTATATTTGAAATCTGGACTTCTATTTCTGATGAGTCTTTCGAATTGAGATTCGTCATGTAATTATAAGCAATAAGGTACATGGTGTTATTGTCCGCATCATACGAAGACACTCCATTAACGTCTAATTTTGGAGTATTTTTATCGTCTTTTAAACTAAGACTAAGTCTCTGACTATCTTTCATCTTATGTAATAGTTTATAAAGATGAGTTGAGACTGAAGGAATACCGCCCCATATACCATTGGTAGAAAAACCAAAATTAGCTACCCAATCAGCCTCCAAGTCAGTCATCATTCTGAATAACCGGGCATCAGCTGATGCCTGAAAGGTATGTGCAACGACCCGGGTTCGCAGAGACCGGCCATCCTCTGCCGGACCAGCTAAGATTCGCCCCTCGTCAATGCCATACTTTAAATTAGTCAACCCCTTGGAGATCGCATAATCCTTAACAAACCTTATTGTCTCTGTAAGATTACGTTGACCTTGTTGCATCACTCCGGGAGATTTCTCATAATAAGATACTGAAAGAAAGTTTAACTGAGTACCTCTATTTCCTGTTTTGTAATTTATACCACTCACCACATGATCAATAAAATCTTTTTCATTAAACATGGTATAGCTATCTGAAACGGTCATACTATGCGCTCCTACAAATAAATTCTCTGCTCCGATTACATCCTGAAGAGCTGCGACGGTGTAATCATACAATTTGCAAAATGCTTCTTTAGTTGAAGCGGAACTTCCATCTGATGTTGAAAACCATTGTTTGTTCTCATACTCAGTTAATACTCCCCATGACCAGGTTTTAACCTCATCAATACCATATTCTTGCACTACTGTTCGTGCTAATGCCTTTATATAATTGTAATAAACATTATAATCTGATGGAGGCCTCTTGTTCATTCCAAAATCACCCATTTCAGGATTATCTGAATATTTCATCGGGACCATCCCGGTTTTGATCATTGGTTTTAGTCCCTGACGAACGACGTTCTTCAAACCTTTTATTAAATTTGAGAAATCATAATCATCTAAAACTGCCCGATTGCTTGGATCTACAAACAAATCTCTTTGTATGTTGCCTCCGGTGGCACAAATAAAGTGCACATGTTCTATAAACGGATAATTGTCCCTAAAGTATGTAGCAGGCTGAATAGCTGCTTTTCCTAACCAGGAACTCCGATAGTCCATGACAACAACATCGCTGATAATGTTTTTTATTGGTTTACCCGAAACATCGGACAAATCTATAACCAGCTTTGTTGAGTTTGAATTTATACTCTCTCCTTTTTTTTCTTCTTCGACTATACTATCATTGCATGAGTATGCCATAATAAGGAACAACAGCGCTGTTATAGAAACTGGAGAAATTTTATTTAAAAGAAATAATGTAAAGTTTCGCATATAAATCAATAATGTTATATCATCAATTACTTGTAATACAGTAATGATTAAATTTCTCGATATTCATATCAAAACCCAATTTAACCTATGAGTATTGATTTCTTGTTATCTTGGATTTGTCAAGATGCTTTAGTCATAACCGAAACCGTCCCTCTTAACATTTCTCCTTTATAAATTTTAAAAGTATATGCTTTATTTGCACTCAGACCATCAATAAGTTTTTTTCCTTCAGAAATATTCGTAATAGATAATTGTACTTCCCTATCAGGAGTATCTTTCGTGGATATGACAATTCTGTTAACTGATTTGGCATTATTCCATTCTAGCCAAACACTACTAACACTGACATTTGCAGAATTAATCGCGTAAAATATGTTTTCGACTCCAGTCATGAACTGGATCTGTTTGTATTCTGAGTCTTTGATAGTTGAGTCTTTGCTAATTGCTTTAATTCTCACGGAATATCTGGATGAACTCCACAAATCATCTACCTGATATTCTGCAACTCCATCTAAAGAGAACACCTGAAGATCGTTTTCATACTGAAAACTATCACGACTTAATTCCAAATAATAAGATGCTTTGGCAATTGGTACCCAAGACAGTTTTACCGCGACACCATTTACATTTGCTGTCAGCATTGCCGGTCTGAAAAGTCGATCAGTAGAATTATCTGGCACAACCTGCTCTTCACAAGAAGTCCAGATTATAGATAAAGTAACAATTAGTAATGTTGTTATTACTGAATAATTCTTTTTTTTCATAATAATATTTTATAATTTAATCTTTAATAATGATACTTTTAAAACATCAGGGCATCTGATCATTGCTTAGTACTCCATTACTAGCTGAAATTATATCTGCTGATATTGGCAATAAATGGTTATTCTTTGTTTTGTCAAAACCATGTGCAATTTTGTCAATATTTTGTCCGACAACAACTTTTCTTGATTCAGACATGAGAGGTATCCATGCATTACGTGTATACCCTGGAATTGAGGTACTTGGCAAACGTGTGTCCGGATTCAAAATATCAATTGTTTCACCATCATTATTATATTTCCAGAAAATATAAGTTGGAACTTTTGAATGATGAATATATGTTGGATCATCATTAAAGATTTTTCTCCATTCTGTCTTCATCTGATCTAATTTTGCACCAAGTAGATTCCATCTAACCAAATCCACTTTTCGATATAGTTCTCCACCACCAAATTCCCATGCTCTTTCATCTACAATTGCATTGAAAAAATTAGTTTTGGTTAGTGATACAGAGTCAACATAATTAACCACAGTTGTTTGCCATGAGTTGGGAGTCATTGCTCTCCTTCTGACAAGAGATAGGGCTTCTTTAGCAGCAGGGGTAGGTCCATTATTAATTTCATTTTCAGTTTCTGCATACATTAGCAAAATATCAGAGTAACGCATAAGAGGAAAATTTACTCCTGTATATCCTGCGTCTTTATAACTACCTCCCATTGTTGGAGAAAGCCATGACCGTCTCCATTTACATGGCCAGAAATTAAGACTATTATCTGAAATAAGGCTTTGTTTGCTCGCAGTATTGACATTATTGTAATCATAAAGTTCAACTGAAACATTTCTTCTGGTATCTTCCCTATCAAAAGAATAATAATAACAAGGACCAACTCTAAACTGATTAAGCCCAACGCCATATTTTGTATCCTTACTTGAAAATGGCATTCCAAGAAAACGGCCTAATCTTCCGCTGTATAAACGACCAAATGCCACATCAAAAAGAATTTCCTTATATGTCATATCCTGAGTATATGCATGAAGTAACTTGAAAATATTTTCAAAACTGGGGTTAAGCTGATGTTTTTTACTTTCTATTATTTCTCTACACTCATTATTCGCAATTTTGTAGTAATCCTCCCAATACCTTCCCCGTCTTGTTTCAAAAGTTCCGTTACGAAGTGAGTACCCTGCATAAGTTAAAGCCATTCTAGCTCTTAGGCCTTTAACAAAAGCTTTACTTATTCGTTCTGTAGTTTGAGTTTCAGCCATCCAGGGAACATATGCTTGCACATCCAACAAATCTTGAATCAAATATTCATAAATAGAGTCTCTGTCAATTTTTGGCTGATAAAAATTATCTCCTGATTGTGTCGATTTAACTAAAAAAGGCACATCACCCCAGTTTGTTATGAGTTCATAATAGCACAGTGCTCTCAATGTTACAGCTTCGCCATATAAAGCTTTGGCTTTGGTTTCATTTTCTCCAGTCCAAATTGTACTTCTAGGTAAATTATCTATACAAATATTTGCTCTTTCTATTGTTTGATATAGATAACTCCAAACATTTTTCAACGTTGCAGAGCCTTCGTTTCCGGCATAATGAGCCAATTGCATGGAGCCACCATCATCATTATTTATAGAAAATTCTATATCAGTATCAAACTTATAATACATTAAATAATAATCATACAAAACTGTTGATGCAATATTAGCATAAATGCCATTGACCATCTTTGTAGCAAAATCCAGGTTGTCGAAAGAGGTATCCTCAGTAAATTTTGAACGGGACTCTGTCTGTAAATAATCATCACAAGAGTTTAGGACTCCCAGTGAGCCTACAAAAATTATAATTATCCAATATTTTTTCATCCGCAACGAGCGAAAAGGATTATTTTTTTTAAATACCTGTCTCATAATTTACTCTTTAAAATGTTAAATTTAAACCAAAAATAAAGGAACGGCTTCTTGGGTAGGCACACCAATCAACGCCAGGTGTCAATGGTGTAGATCTTTGCGTGTCAACTTCAGGATCATATCCCGAATAGTTTGTCCACGTGTAGAGATTATAGGCTGTTAAATATAACCTTAACTGTTCAATACTAAGTTTTTTTAAGAATTGATTAGGTAAAGAATAGCCAAGAGTTAGGTTGTTTAATCTTAAAAATGAACCATCTTCTACAGCCCAAGAATGAAGAGGTGTACGCTGATTTGTCGGTGACCACAGGGTAGCATTCTTGTTCATTTCTTCTAACTCAACTGGATCAACGACTTGCTTGCCTGTTTCTTTATTGATATACGAAAAACGATGTTCAGAATCCATTATGGAAAGAATATTTTTATATTGCCATCCATTTTGGAAGGACGTGAAAGCAAGTTTATTGGCATTGTATATATCATTTCCATATACCCAGTTAAAGAATGCTGAAAAATCAAAACCTTTGTATTGAGAGTTTATTGAAAAACCTCCAGTATGGTCAGGATTAGCATCCCCTATTACAACTTTATCATTAGCTGCATCAACAACAAAATCGCCGTTCTGATCTTTCAATTTTAATGCACCTGGTAAAAATCTAGATGTACCTGTTCCAACCACATTGCTATTATCAGATACACCATCGTTCAGTGTATATTTTCCTTCTCCAAAAGTGAAGTCACTAAAATTATACATGCCTTCAGTTTCATAACCGTACATTAAACCGACTTTACCACCTTCTTCAATCAGATAATCACCCGTTGCGGCTTCTCCACCGACATTCCAACCTGAAATTTGTTCCCACATTTTTGTTTCACCTAATTTATCAATTCTGTTCCTATTAAATCCAATATTAAAAGAAGCAGACAATCTGAAGTCATTTTTTTCAACAAGCACACCATTCAATTCAATTTCAAGTCCTCTATTAGTTGTCTGGCCAATATTTTGCCACTGAATCGAGTAACCGCTACTTGCAGGTATTGTTGCAGCAATTAACAAATCTTTAGTCGTATTCTTATATATTTCCAACGAACCTGATAAACGTTGTTTAAATAGCCCAAAGTCTAGTCCAATATTTCTTGTTTGAGTGGTTTCCCATTTGATTTTTGGATTGGAAAGCACGTTGTTTGGTTCAAGAAAAACAGTAGCAGTTTCATCCATATACAACATCTGCGTTCTTACAGAGAATGTTTTTTGCCATGCATCATTTGATATTCTGTTATTTCCTGATTCTCCATAACTTACACGAAGTTTAAGATTATTTAACCACAAATTCATGGTTGACATAAATTTCTCGTCAGAAATTCGCCATGCTAAAGCTGCTGAAGGAAAATACCCCCACTGGTAGCCTCGTGCAAATTTACTTGACCCATCAGCTCGGATTGTTGCTGATAAAAGATATTTTCCTAAATAATCATAATTGACACGTCCAAAAACGGAGGACGTTCTCACTGTATTATCAGAGGTAACAATTGGGTCCGGAGTTCCAAGATTCATCATACTTATTGCGCTGACAGGATCAATATATTTTGGAAAATATTTCGCAGAGCTAGCTACGCTTTTGGACTCGTAATGATTTAGCTCCTCACCCATCATAGCTGACATATTATGCCCATCTAAAAAATTCTTTTTGGTATAAGTTAAAACATTTGATAGACGGTAACTATATGCATCTACCTTCGAAACTGTTGCTAGAGGTTGTTCTCCATAACTTCTCACATTTGAAGTGTTGATACCATAAAAAACATCATATCCACTTGTTTCATACTGTGTACCATAACTCAGTCGGTATTCTAAATTTTTCGAAAATTTTATCGTCGCAGCACCGTTAAAATTGAATGTGAGAAATTGCGTCCTTCTATAATCATCGTTCGTTTGCTTCAAAGGGTTCAGGATAATAAAACTTGCAGTCTCATAATCAGCAATAGCAGCAATATCAGAATCCACAAAATCCATTATACCATTGATCGGACGAAATTGTACAGCATGAGAAAGCCTGGAATTATTTGATGTTCCAGCACCTTTCATTTTAACATCAGACAATCTGGCATTGAAATCAATTGTAAGCCAAGGTTTAACCTTATTCATTAATTTTGCAGCAAGAGTAGACCTGGCAGAACCTGAGCCGATCATTATCTCCTCTTCCTTATTTCTCGTAAGACTGAGGTTAAATGTAGAAGTTTTACTACCTCCTGAAACAGATAGATTGTTGTAAATGCTGGAACCAGTCCTCCCGAAAATAACATCTTGCCAATCGGTTCCATCCATTTGTTTATATAGTTCAAAATCCCTAAAATCCCCATAATATTTTTCAGTTCCTAAATTAGCAACCTGAAGTTCATATTGCCAAAGTACATATTCATAAGGATCTAAAACATCCAGAGTTTTGGTAATCATTTTGGCGCCAACGTAAGCATTATAACTCACTTTAGCTTTACCCTCAAAGCCACCCTTTGTAGTAATCAGAACAACTCCGTTTGCACCACGTGCACCATAGATTGCAGTTGAGGAAGCATCTTTTAAAACATCTATGGAAGCAACATCATTAGGAGCAATATTATCAATACCATTAACAGGAAAACCATCTACAATATACAAAGGTGAATTATCCTGTGTAATTGAGCCACCACCTCGGATTCTAATTTTAATCTCGGCATCTGGAGCTCCTTCAGTTTTTGTAACCTGAACACCAGCCATCTGCCCTGTTAAAGCTTGAGACAAGGAATTTACAGGAAGATCTTTTAATTTAGTGCTACTCATAGACGAAACTGAACCTGTAAGATCTCTTCTTAATGTTGTTCCATAGCCAATAGCTACTACCTCATCTAATACAAATGCCTCTTGTTCAAGCGTTACATTGTAAACCGAAGACGATGTAACCTGAACTTCTTTCGTCTTCATTCCTACAAAGCTAAAAACTAAAAATTTTGCACCAGATGACACTTTTATTGAAAAAGTTCCGTTTATATCAGTAACTGAGCCAATAGATGTACCCTTCACAACTACCGTAACCCCCGGCATCGCCTCACCTTCTGACGATACCACTTTACCCGATAAAGAAATTTCCTGAGCATTTACCAGATAGATTGACAATAACATCAAAAGCTGAGTTATTACAATTCTTTGTAACCATTTTTTCATGAATACTACTTTTAAGTTAACAATGAGAATACAATATTAATATTTAATTTTAGAAACACTAATTATCTAATTCTATGTTTTAAATACAAGTTCATTTCATCATTATGAAATTTAATTTTACATTACAAAATTCATAAAAATATTTTTATCTACAAAATATAAATCAAGAAAAATTGCATAACATGTTGCATAACATAAAAAAACAGCATTTATCACTCATTCTTAGTTAAAAATAAAGAATAAAAAAATAAAAACTATTAGGAAATTATATTTTTATATTTTTGACCTCCCCCCTAAAAGCCAGACCGTTCAAAAATAGCGTTTCAAGCAAAAAATAATATATTTACAAAATTTTTGAGTTTATGAAACGATCAAAATTTACGGAATCTCAGATCATGTTTGCTCTCAAACAAAATGAGAGTGGATTAAAAGCAGAAGAAGTATGTCGCAAGATGGGTGTAAGTGAAGCCACCTTTTACAACAGGAAGAAGAGATACAGTGGTTTAGGGGTTTCAGAACTACGTCGTCTTCGCCAGTTAGAGGAAGAGAATTATAAGTTAAAGCAAATAGTCGCAGATCTGTCACTTGACAAGCAAATGCTTCAGAACGTATTAAAAAAAAGCTTTGAGAGCATCTCAATTAAGAGATCTGGCTATGAATTTAATTGAAGATTACCGTGTTTCAGTACGCAAGGCAACCGCTGTGGTTATGCTAAGCAAATCAGTTTGGTATTATAAGCCCAAACACAGAGATGAACAACACATTCTAATGAGGATGAATGAAATAGCGATAACTCGGGTACGTTACGGATTTTGGAGGATATTCACACTGCTTCGACGGGAGGGATTTAAAGATAATCACAAACGGGTATACAGGTTATACCATCAGGAAGGGTTAAACTTACGCTCCAAACGTCATAGACGTTGCAGAGCAGCACAGCACAGAGAAAATTATGCCCGGGTAAATCAGATAAATCAGTGTTGGAGTATGGATTTTGTTTCGGATCAGCTGTATAATGGTCAAAA